>JBKQNY010000079.1:0-4055 GCA_052145775.1 Acidimicrobiales bacterium | reverse complement strand
GCCGACGACTCCGCGCCGGGCGTCCTGGTCACCGAGCACGACTACGCCTGCATTATGTACACCTCGGGGACCACCGGGCGACCGAAGGGGGCCCTGCTCAACCACTTCAACCTCTTCATGAACTCGGTGAACTCGCTCGCCGCCCAGCACCTGTTCGGCGACGACGAGGTCTGGTACGGGGTGCTGCCGCTCTTCCACATCGGAGGGCTGAACGGGATCCTCTGCTACCTCATGCTCGGCGCCACCTCGGTGATCGTCCCCCTGGGGCGGTTCGACCCGGCCAAGGCGGTGGACGACCTGCTCGAGCACCAGGTCACCTCCTGCTGCTTCGTCCAGATGCAGTGGAACGAGGTCGTCGACTTCCTCGGCGACAGCCGCCCGCCGTTCTCGCTGCGGCGGATCGTCTGGGGCACGTCGGCCGCCGTCGTCCCGCTCCTCGAGGCCATGAGCCGGGTCTTCCCGGGCGTCCCCATCTACAACTTCTTCGGCCAGACCGAGATGAGCTCGGTCACCTGCGTGCTCCCCCCTGAGGACTTCGGGGCCAAGATCGGCTCGGTGGGCAGGCCGGTCATGGCCGTCGAGGCGCGCATCGTCGACGAGCAGCTGCGCGACGTCGCCCCCGGCGAGGTCGGGGAGATCGTCTACCGCGGGCCGACGGTCATGCAGGCCTACTGGGGACTCCCCGAGGCCACCCGGGACGCGTTCGCCGGGGGGTGGTTCCACTCGGGCGACCTCTGCCGCGCGGACGACGAGGGGTACATCTACGTGGTCGACCGCAAGAAGGACATGATCATCTCGGGCGGGGAGAACATCTACTCGGCCGAGGTGGAGGCCGCGCTGCTGACCCACCCCGGCGTGGCCGAGGTGGCGGTGATCGGGGCGCCCGACGAGCAGTGGGGCGAGACCCCGGTGGCCGTGGTCGTGGCCGCCGATCCGGGTCATCCGCCGACCCTCGAGGACCTGGTGGAACACTGCCGGGAGCGGCTCGCCTCCTACAAGAAGCCCACCGTGCTCATGGTGGTCGACGCCCTGCCCCGGAACGCCGCGGGCAAGGTGGTCAAGCCCGAGCTCCGGCAGCGGTTCGGCGGGTGACCGCCGCGCCGGATGAGGTCCGACGCCGAGCAGGCGCGGCCGCGGGGATCCATCAGGGCAGTCCCCCGTCCACCCTGATGGTGGCGGACGACGTGTAGCTCGAGGCGTCGCTGGCCAGGTAGAGGGCGGCCCCCACCACCTCGTCGGGCTCGCCCATGCGCTGCAGGGCCGAGCGGGACGGCGTGCCCCGGGGAGGCGCCCAGCTCTTCGAGACGTCGGTGTAGAAGGGCCCGGCCATGATGGCGTTCACCCGCACGTGGGGTCCGAGGGCCTGGGCGAACCCCTCGGTGAGGGTGTTGAGTCCGGCCTTGGCCGCGGCGTAGGGGAGGATGGCCCCGTCGGCCCGGATGGAGCCGGTGCTGCTCACCATGATCACCGAGCCGCGCCCGGCCGCCACCATGCGCTCGCCGACCAGCGCGGTCAGCCGGAAGGGCCCCTTCATGTTGACGCCGACGACCTTGTCCCACAGGTCCTCGGTGACGTCGACCAGCCGTTCGTAGAGGGGGGACATCCCGGCGTTGTTCACCAGCACGTCCACCCGGCCGAAAGCGTCGTAGGCGGCGTCGACCAGTCCGGCGATCTCGTCCCAGTGGCCGACGTGGCAGGCGACCGGCAGCGCCCGGCGGCCAGTGGCCGACGCCACGTCCTCGGCCACCGCCCGGCAGGCCTCGAGCTTGCGGCTGGAGACCACCACGTCGGCCCCTGCCGCGGCCATGCCATAGACCATGGCCTTGCCCAGGCCCCGGCTCCCCCCGGTCACAAGCACGACCTTGCCCGCCAGGTCGAAGCGGCGAGCCGGATCGGCCAACGAGTACTCGGCGCCCTCGGTCATCGCTCCCTCCCCTCCCGCACCGGTCGGCGTGCCCCGGCGGGTGCCCGCGGGCCCCAGCCGGTGCCGGCCCGGGTCCGGTGCTCCCCGACAGCCTCCCACCGGCCCCGGCGTCCCCCGTGGACCGGCGGGGGCGCCACCCCCGGGTCGTCCACGCCCGCCCGGGTCATCGGATGAGCTCGGCCAGGAGGTCGCGGCGGACCTTGCCCATGGCGTTGCGGGGGAGGTGAGGGTGGAAGACGAAGCGGTCGGGCACCTTGTAGCGGGCCAGCCGCTCGGTGCAGTAGCGCCGGAGCGCGTCCTGGGGGTCGGCCGGGGGGCCCGGGGCAGAGAAGCCGTCGTCGACCTCGAGGACGGCGACCACCCTTTCGCCCAGCCGCTCGTCGGCGACCCCCAGCACGGCGCAACCCCTGACGCCGTCGGCGCCCATGAGCACGGCCTCCACCTCGGCCGGGTAGACGTTGGCCCCGCCGCGCAGGATCACGAGCTGCTTTCGGTCCGCGACGAAGAGGTTGCCGCCGCCATCGAGGTGGCCCACGTCGCCGGTGTGCAGGAGCCCGTGGCGCCCCGCCGACGGGGTGTCGTCGGGCGGGTGCCAGTAGCCGACCATGGTGCGAAACCGCGCCGCCCAGTCCGGGTCGTCGGGGGGACCGAGACAGATCTCGCCTCGCGCGCCGGCGGGGACCTCGCGCCCGTCGTCGTCGACGACGGTGACCTTCAGGTGGGGGAGCGGACGGCCGCTCGAACCCGGCGGGCCGGGGGACCGGGGGTCCTCGATGGTCACGACGGTCGGCGCCTCGGTCAGGCCGTAGGTGGTGAGGGGGCGCTGCCCGAACTTCTCCTCGAACGCCTGGCGGAGGCCCTCGGGGCAGGGAGCACCTCCGCTCCACACCTCCCGGAGCGAGGCCAGGTCCTCGCCCGTGACCGAGTCGTCGTGGACGAGGTCGTAGAGCATGGTGGGGACCCCGTTCCAGGTGTTCACCCCCTCGGTGCGGATCCACCCGGCGATGCCCGGCGCGTCCTTGGCGTCCATCACCACGCACGTCCCGTGGGCCTGGGAGACCAGCAGCGTCGACAGCACGAGCAGGTTCAAGATGGTGAGGGACAGGCAGTCGCCCTTGCACAGGTCGGGGGTGTAGCCGCGGGCGGCCACCAGGGAGGCCCCCGGGAGCAGGAGGCCGGCCTGGCTGTGGACCACCCCCTTGGGCCGACCGGTGGTCCCGCTGGTGTAGGCGATGGCGGCCGGGGCTTCGGGGTCGAGCACCGGGCGGGGGACCGGCCCGCCCCGGGCGGCGTCGACCACCTCGGCCCAGTCGATGGAGCCGGTGCCCCCACCGGCGGTGGTCACCAGGTGCTCGAGGCACGACGGGGCGTGTCCGAGGCGCTCGGGCGAGTCGCACAGGAAGACCCGCGCCCCGCAGTCCTCCACCAGGCCCACCAACTCGGGGGAAGCGAGCAGCTGGTTGAGCCCCACCCACACGGCCCCCAGCCGCATGACCGCGTGGAAGGCGACCACGACGGCGGTGTCGTTGGGGAGCGACGCCGCCACCCGGTCTCCCCGGCCCACGCCCAGTGTGCCGAGCGCCGTGGCCGCCGCGTCGGCCTCGGCGTCGAGCTCGGCGTAGGTGTAACGGCGGTCCCGCCCCACCAGCGCGCAGCGCTCGGGCCCGGCCTCGAGCGCCGCGTCGAGGACGCGGCGGACGTCGGGAGGCGGGCCGGGTGACCTGGCGCTCACCGGCGCCGGCCGACCGGCTCGGGAGCGTAGGGACCCTTGGTCACCGAGCGCATGACGATCTCGCGCACCACCACCCGCGGGTGGAGGCGGTCCAGCCAGCCGACGGCGCTGGCCACGTCCTCGGGCTCGAGGAGCCACATCTCGAGCCCCGACTCGTCGTCGATCATGTCGGTGCGGACCGGGGCCGGGGTGACCAGGTGCACGGCGATGCCGTCTCGCTCCACCTCGGCCGCCACCGACTGGGCGAGCGCGCCGAGGCCCGCCTTGGAGGCCGAGTAGGCGGTCAGCCCCTTCATGCCCTTCCTCCCGGCGGTGGAGGAGATGTAGATGAGGCGCCCTCCCGCCGTCATGCGGGCCAGGGCGGCCTTGGTCACCACGTAGGCCGAGTGCAGGTTCGCC
>JBKQNY010000078.1:0-5607 GCA_052145775.1 Acidimicrobiales bacterium | reverse complement strand
GGCAGGTCGTGGCGGAAGGTGTTGAACTCCAGTAACTTGTTGGTCGGCGGACTTGGCGTTTGAGGTTCAGGCTCGGCCGGGGCCTCGATCAATTGGCCCGGCGGGCCGTCCTTGGGCTGCACGGCGACAAGCTGGGCCAAGAGGGCCTCGTTGGCCTCGCGGTCGCGGAACTCGTCGGAATAGGGCACGTTCACGCCCGTCCGCAAGGGCGCCATGCCGAGTTCAACGTTGGTCGGCCGAGCACGACGGCTACGGCGCCTTGGATCCTCCGGCTCGCCACCAGCGTACCGTCACCCTCGACTGCTCCGCCCGGTCACTCGACATCGTTGACCACGTGGCGAGCATCGGGTCTCACCACGTCCGCCTGGCGTTTCACCTCGGGCCGTCGGTCCGGTCGATCGTAGATGGCAATGAGGCCACCCTCCGCTGGGTCCGATCGCCGGGTGACGAGGCGACGGCCACGCTGACTTTGCCCGGCCAACTCGCCTGGAGCACGTATTGGGGCTCCACCGATCCGGTACTGGGATGGTATTCACCTTCCTTCGGGCGACGTCAGCCCACGACGACTCTCGTCGGTGCCGGACTGGCAACCGATTCACTCTTCCATAGCCGACTGCAATTCACGTCGTAGGCAGCCGAGAACCCAAGCCGCGGGTCGGTAAGCAATGACATCAGGCGGCCGGCAGCTCCCGGGCGGCGCCGGAGATCGGCAACATCAGCACCGACATGGCCACAGCCAAATCGAGCAGGTACGGCGATGCCTCGCCCAAGCCCGTCTCGGTGAACGACGCTACGAGGCAGTACACCACCAAGAACAAGGCGATCGCCCGACGGGGTCCCCGCGGGCTGAAGGCCGCCACGAGGAAGAGGAGCAGGAGAACCGCACCGTCGATGACGTCCCCGACCAAGCCCTGATCGAGGTACGTCGAGTACCAGCTTGAGTCGATCGGCAAGCCGTTGAACGAGTCATTCGACATGCCGTACCCGAAGAGCGTGTTCACCTCCGTTCGCGGCTGCGCCAACAGTGCGGTCCAGACCTGCGTGCGACCGCTGAGCCCGGTGAGCTCTCCCTTGCTCTCACCACGGTTGAACCAGGCTCCCAGGAAGGGGGCGAAGCTTAGAGCAGCTACGCAGGCGACCACCGCGGTCACGGCAAGTGCCTTTCGCACCCGCCGGCGGCTGAGGAACAAGCTGAGTCCTGCAACGAGCACACCGACAAGTAATCCGATGAGGGCGGTGCGCGTGTGGGTGAGGAGCAGAATGCCCACACCCAGTCCCGTGACGATCGCTGCCGACCGGGGCTTGACCAGCCCGGCGAACCACAGGACGATCGTGGTCCCGGCCAGGACCGCGGCATAGTGAGCGACCTGGGTCGGGGGGACCGGCCAGATCGCCCCACCCAGCCGCCCGCCGCCACCCTGGGAGAACGCCGTCCCGGGCACCAGCACGATACCGAGCAAGACGACCGCCAACACGACCGAAAGTGCCCGTCGGTGGTACCGGAGCAAGAGAAGGTCCCTTCGCCCCCACCACGGCGTCAGCATCCACAGGACCGCCACCATGCCCACCAGCCGGAAGGCTCGTATAGAAGACCCCAGCGCGAAGTATCCACGAACGCTCATCATGACTGAGGTGACGCACAAGATCGTCATGAAGAGCAAGAAGAGGTTGGGACGGACTAGAACCCTTCGGTTGATGGACACCGCCAGTATCAGTGCCACGCCCAGTGCCCCTTGGGTCACCATCTTGCCGATCGACGTGGGGAGCGGCAGCAGCGCCGACTTGGTCGAGTACGTGAGGACATTGAGGAAGAGGAGTCCCCAGATCCACCCGATCCGACGAGCGACCGAGGCGTCGGACGGAGGTGACGCCCCTGCTCTGGCCTTGATCAATGCCGGCGACGGCGTTCTGAGGCGCACTCTTGTGACGAGCTCGGTCACGGGTCCCTCACGACGGCTGTCTCTCCCCGAGGCGTCGACGGAGCACCGACGCTCCGGGCTCTGGGAGCCCGACACTGTCGTCGTCCGCATCGGCACGGAGCAATACCGCCGACGTGGCCTTCACGTCGGAAGCTTCCAGGAGTTCGACGACAGCGTCCATCCACTGCACCGTCGAGCGACCGGCACTCACAGCCAGGATGGCGTCGTTGGTCCAGTCTCGGAGGTGCCACGCACCAACAGACGGATCGACGGTGGCGATGACCAAGCGGACATCGATGTCTCCCGGCTCCGCCCGGGCCCCATTCCCAGGCACGCCCTCGGCAGATTCCCACGGCCCAGCGGAGACAAAGAGCGTATAGGGGGCGGCGTCATTCGCTGCGACGATATGAAAGCCGACTTGCGGCGCACCCAGTGCACGCGCCAGTGCGCGGTTCGCCGTGGCGTCAACCAGCAGTACGCGTTTACCTGCGGAGCTCAACGTGCCGGCCAGCACAGCCATTGCCGCCGCTGGCACGTTGACGTCGTCGATGGCGATCAACATCTCGGTCGGCTTGGGACCGCCGGCAGCAACTCGACTCATCAAGTATTGGACGAGGCTCTCCAAACCGGGATCGGGTGCAGACACCATGCCTGCGATCGAGGGTTGCGAAAAGGGTAAGTGGCGACCGACCCGCCCAATGCTGATGCCGATGGGCACACCGAGGACCGCGGCAATGTCCTCTCGGCGGCGGAGCCGGTCACTCAGCACGGCTTGGAAGACCACGATCATCAGTCCCAGTCCGAGTCCTGCCACCAAGCCAGAGAGTCCGTCGACCGCGAGAAGCTTCTTCTTGGAGGATATGAACGGAGTGCCCGCGGCGATCACCCGGCTGCCCCTGGTCACCGACAACGTGTTCGTGTTGTCCTGCTCGATTGTCTGTTGGACGGTGGCGACCTGAGCTGAATCGGCCGATCGCTCGGCGGTGAGACTGGCGATCTGCTGGGCCTCGATAGAGTTCTGGCTCCCCGACTCAAGCGCTTTGATCTGGCTGCCCAGGTCGCTGATTTGCGACTGCAGCGTGGAGATCTCCTTGTTGGCGCCTGACACGACGGCTTGGTTCTGGGCGCTGTAGACCTGGGCCCGGAACGCCAGGTACGCGGTCGCCACGGCGTTCACCCTGCGAACCGCCTCGTTGGAGGACGATCCCGAGATCTTCAGAGTGAGCACGTTTTGGCTTACGGTCGTCCCTGGTGCCTTGCCAAGAAGTTGCGACGGGGTGAGGTCGTGCTCTCCCAACAGCGTGACGGCTCTCTTACCGACCGCGGCCGTCTGGAGCATCGCCAGGTCATTGGCGGCTCCCACTGTCTGATCGCTGCCCGGAGGGTGGACCAGGTAGAGCGTGGCGGTGGCTGAATACTGTTCTGGGAAGACCAGGTGGTAGCTAAAGCCAACGAGTAGGCCAAGCAGCGCCAGCCCCAGCAACAAGCGGCGCTGGCGGCGCAGCGCCGCCGCTATGAAGCGAAGGCTGACTACCCGCCCCGACACCAGATTCACGGGCTGGGGCTTGACGACAGGATCGAAATCGCTGCCTGCCATCAGATCCGGGTCAAACGTCATACGTCAACGTCGCTCGTGTTCGGACTCCGAATGGCTAGCCTCCTCGCCGAGAACCCGGTCATCGATCGCGACCTGACAAGCCCACTGGCCTGGCGCCGATCACCCGGGGTTGCGAGGCAAGAATGGTCGTAGTTCTGCTGTCCGGGAAGCGACCGTGGGTCCGGTCTCCCGGGACGGGGTTGGCCACGAATATACCCTGGAGGATTTCACCATTACCGCTGGCCAAGATGGCCACACGGGCCAGTTGCTCGTTGGAGGCGAAGCCTGCCGAGACAGACAGCACGGTGTCCCCGCGTGGCCGGACTGCAGACAGCTGCGGACTGTCTGTGTCCAGGACAATGGCGGTCACTGTGAGGTCCGGCATCACGTCCCGATCCGGAGGCACGCCAACGTGCACTTCCAGGCCGGGACGTCCGCCGCTCTCGTTGCCGTCAAACTGCATGCACGCCGCCCGTAACCCCTCCATCGAGTCGTCGTCGGCTATCACGGCGAAACTGGTCCTGAGCCCGGAGGTCACGGCAGCCAAAGCCACCTGGGCCGCTTGGGTGACACCCGCTGGGTCCCCAGCGAAGGTCAGCAGGACCAGGTTGGACTCTCCCCCGTCGCTGACACGGAGTTCACGCAGCGTTCTGCGGACGCTCCACTGCTCGGCGGCCCCAACCTGGTAGCGCTGGAGGAACGCGATCCAGTCCTTGGTCGAACGACGCGCCGACACAGCAAGCGAGAGCAAGACCGGGGTCCCCAGCGCCTCGGCCAGCTCGTCCCGGGTCATCGGTCGCGGATCCCTTCGGTACCAAACGAGGATCACCACGGAACCGATCAGCAACCCGGCGAGGGCGCCAGCACCCACTTTGATGAGCGATGACCTGAGCCAATGGCTCGAGGCGGAGACAGCATGCTGAATCACTTCGGTACCCTCATTGGCCGAAATCTGCCGAACCTTCACCTGGGAGATTTGGCTTTTGACGCTGTCAAGTCGGAGGGTCAGTGTCGACAACTCCGTCGTGAGGGTGCCCACAAGGGCCAGCTGACTGGCTGTCTGCGGTGTACTGGCGTCCGCTGTTAGGCGCTGCTTGGCGGCGCCGAGTTCTGCCTGGACGTCGGAGATCTGGCGGTTCAGCTGGTTGGACTGTCCCTGCAAGCTGGTCAACTCGCTGGAGCTTTCCGTCAATCCGTTGGTGGTCACGAAAGCGACCAGCCGATTGGCGACTGCGTCGGCAAGAGCCACGGCATCATGAGCCGTCGAGCTGGTGGCCGTGATCCCGAGCACGCCGGTGGCGGCGTCAAAAGTCGTCACCTGCTTCTGGAGGGCTTCCAGTGACAGAGATCGGTCCACTGATTGCCCCGCGGGCAGCAGGACAGCGCTGCTGGTAGCGATCCGTCCGTCGGTTGTGATGTCGTTGCCGGGCGTGGCCTTCGTTGAAGCTGTCGCCGACCCCGACTGCGCAGCTGGCAGCAGCACCAGTGACGTGGCCTGGTAGCCGGCTGGGCGCAGCACCTGATAGATGACCCCTAAAGCTGCTCCCAAAAGTGCGATCACTGCCAGGGTCCGCCAAAACCGATGGAGAAGCCGAAGCGATCCCTTGACGTCAAGCAACTGTTCCGTCAAGCACCTGCTCCCTTCCGTCGACGCGATCCATTTCCTCGCAGACCGCGCCATGGGCCTGATCGGCCACTCCACGCAAGATGAGTTGGCCCGGGGAGCTCCTGATACATCGGCCGTTCGCCACTGAAAATGTCGCGGACCGATGTCCTGCGGGCCAAGTTGCACGTTCTCGAAAGTGCCCTTGCTGAACCGGCCATCTGGTCCGCCGAAACCAGCGAGAACCTCTGGCGTCCTCGGGCTCGCTCCTCCATGGGCCTCCCCATGGCAACACTCGCGACCAGGGACAATGGGGAGATTCCCGAGGTTACCTAGTGGCCGATCGGCGTCGGCTGCGACGTGGGAAAGGAGGAGCGAGCGCGCCTAGCCCTGATCTTGCAGTAAGTGTCTGGTGACGGGCCGATCCGGCCCGAACAGGACGACGGCGAGTTGCTGAGTCGTCTCGGACACCGTCATCGACGGCGTTG
>JBKQNY010000077.1:0-17867 GCA_052145775.1 Acidimicrobiales bacterium | reverse complement strand
GGCGGGTAGAGCTTCACGGTGATCGTGCCGACCCCTGGGCCGCTCGTGACCGGGTCCACCAGCCCCGACAGGGTGACCTCGTCGTTGAGGGTGGACGAGCCGATGGTGGCGGTCGCCGGCTGCTGCGTCGTTGAGATGCGCGGCGTGGCCTTGGTGACTGTGACCGTTGCGTGTGCCGTTTCATCTTGGGGGGCCCCGAGAGATGTGGCCGTACCAGCCTGGCGATGGTCACCTGCGATGCCGGTTGCCGTGGCGTGATCGATGTAGGTGCCAACACTTGTGAACGTCTTTGTACACGTGTAGGTCCAGGTGGCTCCCACCTGAAGGTGGGTGGTTGTGGCAGGAGGTGTGCCCCCTGAGCTTGTCTTGAAAACCGGTGTGCAGCCTGTTGCGTCAGTGAGGATCACTGTCGAGATCACATCTGCCTTGAGCTCAGCCGTGGTGGGGTCGCTCGAGGTGTTGGTCTCTTGGAAGGTGAACGTCACGTTCAGAGGGAGTGGGCCCGATGTGACGCTGGCTTTCTTGACCAAAGTCGTCTCAGGGTGGATGACCGAGAGGTTGTAATTCGTCGACGCTGTGACCGTCTCAAGTGAGCCACCGGTCTCCGTGGCGGTCCCTGTGACTGTCGCGTGCGCCCGGATCGCGCCCGCAGGCGCTGTGTTCGTCCCGACGTTGGCGTTGTTCACCGTATAGGTGGTGGATGTGTATGTGGAGCTGCTACCCGGAGCGAGCGAGAGGTGGGATGTGAGCACGTGCACAACGCCGTCGGGCGTCTTGATGTGCACCGTTCCTGTGCTGAACGGGCACTCTGTTGAGGTCGTCGACACGTGCACCCTGTAGGTGATGGAGTCCCCTACGCGGGCGATCGACTGCACTGTGGCAGGCGTGGTAGTCGCACCTTCATAGATCGTGGCGCCGATCGAGATGCCGATGCCCGTGTTACACGGATCAGACGGCGTGGCGGCGGCGATACTCGCAGAGAGCGCTCCACCGATCATGCCAACGCTCAAGCCGATTGCCACACACAGTGCGGCCGGCTTCACAACGAATTTCTGCCCGAGTCGGAGCATCCTTCGTTTCTCCCTCCGCCACTTCACGGCGCGCGGCGCATACACACTCGTCGCTTGCAGCATGCCTACGGGGCAAGGGCTCCCAGATACCCGCTCCCCACCGAACCAACAAACACCCAATTGGCATTATCAACGCAAGCCCTACGAAATGGCAAGGCTCGAATCCGAAGTTGACGAAACGTTGAGGGAACGACCGCGCATCCACGTCGACTGGACGGTGATTCGCGGTAGACCGCGCAACGCGGCGACCCAAGAGCGGGAGTGACGCGACACGCGCCGGGCCTCGCAACGCCATCCGCGCCTGCAAGGAGAAAGCTGGATCCGGTGGTACCGCGTCTGCCGCGGATCCGCGCCGGACGCGACTACGCCGTGCGCATGCAGGGTCACCTCGCCCTCGCCCGACGAGGTGGTCCATGCCTGCGGTGGCCCACGCGTTCCACTTCAGGTCGAGACCACCTCGCGGCGCGTGCACCGTTGCAACACGCCCTAGAGGCGGCGGGCGGGTGCCCGGCTTGCCCCCCGCCCGCCAATTACCGTCCCGACCAGCTATTTTCGCCGTCGAGGGCGGTCCGTCAGGCCGCCAGGACGAGGCGTGGCGAGAGGAGCAACCATGCGAGCTGCGGTGCTGGAGGAGGTTCCGGGTGAGTTCGTCATCGAGGACGTGACGGTCGACGCCCCCGGGCCACACGAGGTCCTCGTGCGCACCGCCGCCGCCGGCGTGTGCCACAGCGACCTGCACTTTATGGAGGGCCTCTACCCGTGGCCCACGCCGACGGTCCTCGGTCACGAGTCGTCCGGGGTGGTCGTGGCGGTCGGACGCGACGTCACCTACGTCTCGGCCGGAGACCACGTGATCTCGTGTGTGTCGATCTTCTGCGGGGAGTGCGAGCGTTGCCTGGTCGGTCAGCCCTACCTCTGCGCCAACCCCTCGGTCCGCCGCGGTGGCGACGAGCCCCCGCGGCTCACCCACCGGGGCGAGACGGTCTGGCAGTTCGCCGACCTCGGCTCCTTCGCCGAGCAACTCCTCGTCCACGAGCGGGCCCTGGTAAAGATCCCCCACGACGTCCCCCTCGATCGTGCGGCGCTCCTGGGTTGCGGGGTCCTGACCGGGGTCGGAGCGGTCTTTCGGACCGCGTCGGTGGAACCGGCGTCCTCGGTCGTCGTCCTCGGCTGCGGCGGCATCGGCCTGAGCGCCGTCCAGGCGGCCCGCATCGCCGGGGCGCTCCGCGTCATCGCCGTGGACACCGTCCCGGCCAAGCTCGAGCTGGCAAGGCGCCTTGGTGCGACCGACACCGTCGACGCCTCGACCGTGGACCCGGTTGCCGCCGTCCGGGAGCTCACCAACGGCGGCGCGGACTACTCCTTCGAGGCGATCGGCAAGAAGACCACCGTCGAACAGGCCTACGCCATGGTTCGCCAGGGCGGCACGGCAACCGTCATCGGCATGGTCCCCTTGGGGGTGAAGGTGGAGCTCGAAGGGGCGGATTTCCTCTCGGAGAAGCGGCTGCAGGGCTGCCTCATGGGTTCGAACCGCTTCCGGGTGGACATGCCCCGGCTCCTCGACTTCTACCGCCAGGGCCGGCTCAACCTCGACGACATGGTCTCGGCCAGGGTCCCCCTCGAGGGGCTGAACGACGCGTGCCGGGCCCTGGCCGCCGGTGAGGCCACCCGGAGCATCGTCGTCTTCGATTAGGCGCCCCAGGCTGGCGGAACTGGGCAGCCGTCCCTCAATCACTTGACAGCTATATAAGAGTGACAGCATCCTGAATGCCGTGCCGTCCCCGGTGGCCCTCGACGTTCTCAACGAACCCAGCCGCCGAGCGATCCTCGACCTGCTGCGCGACGGCGAACGGCCGGTGGGCGACCTCGTGTCGGAGCTGGCGCTGAGCCAGCCCGCCGTCTCCAAGCACCTCCGGGTCCTGAAAGAGGCAGGGTTGGTCGAGGTGCGTGCCGAGGCGCAGCGCCGCCTCTACCGCATCAATCCCGAGCCGTTGGAGGTGCTCGACGGTTGGCTCGAGCCCTACCGAAGGCTCTGGTCAGACCGTCTCGACGGGCCGGGGGCCCACCTGGAGCAACAAGAGGAGGCAGCGATCAGCAAGGCCACGATCACAACCAGCGGCCCCCGGCCGGCCGTCCTGCTCGAACGGCGCCTGCCCGAACCACCTCCCGTCGTGTGGAGGGCCATCACCGAGCGCCAGCAGTTGGCGGGATGGTTCCCCTGCGACGTGGTGGTCGAGGGGGACCACTGGGAGGTGGGAGCGTCGATCTCGTTCCCCTTCCCGCCCGAGGTCATCGACATGACGCTCACCGGGAAGGTGCTCGCCGTCGACGAGCCGCATCTCCTCTCCTACAGCTGGGGCGGGGAGGTCCTACGCTTCGAGCTGGCGGCCGACGGCGGGGGCACCCACCTCGTCCTCTACAACGAAGTGCCGCCGAGCGTCGCGGCGCGCCATGCGGCAGGCTGGGACGATTGCCTCGACCGGCTGGTCGGCACGCCACCGGAGCCCGATGGCTGGCAGGCGCACTTTGACGCCTACCGTGCCTCCTTCGAGCCGGTCCTCGGACCACAGGAGGGCCCCCCCGAGGGGCACAAGGGCGGGTAGCGGCCCGGCGGGCCCCGAGGATCGTGGACCCTCGGCCTCGGGCCTGGGCCCCCTGGCCTTCCCTCTTACCGGAGCCGCGGACGGAGGTGCCAGGAGGCGACCTCATGGGGGCCGAGCAGGTTGCGCTGGCCGTCGCGGAGCTTCGCGATGAAGCCCGCGTTGTTGAGACGTCGCTCGATGTAGGCCACGGTGTCGGCGTCACTGCCGCGCCCGCCGATCTCGGCGGCCACCTCGTCGTCGCGCAGACGGGTCACGTCCATTCGCCGGCCGCCGACCCGCCACTGGATCAGCCAGTCACCGTCGTTGCGCACCAGCACGGCCTGCGTCGCCCCCGGCCAAGGCGTCAGCTCCACGTTTGGACCACTCCCCCGTCGGCTCTGCGCTCGTCGCGCGGATGCTAGCGCGCGCCGCACCCGCACCCGCGGGTGGCCCGCTCCGGACACGGTTCTGCCACGAAACCTTCGCGCCAGGCACTGCGCCGGGGCTCGGCGGCCTCGGGGAGCGGTCCGACGGAGGCCTCAGCCACCGGCGGACGTGCTCGCGTCCGAGCCTGGCACCCGGTCGAGCTCGATCCCGAAGGTGGTGCGGTAGGTCTCGAGCAGCTCGCTCTCGCCGTCCAGCACCCGCTCGTCCTTCACCCCGTCCTCGGTGCGGATCAGGCGGTCCCCGCTGACGGTCACCCTGCCCCGCGGCGTCTGCAGGGTGCACAGGGGGGCGACGGTGAAGTGCGAGCGGGGTGAGGTCTGCTGGTACCAGCACATCGCCTCGAATGCTGTGAGCGACCGCGGGTGGGGCTCGACCCGGTACTGCACGGTCCCGTCGCGCAGCACGTCGAGGTCGCCGTTCCCGGCGGGCTCGATGCGGAAGACCCCGCCGGGGTCATCCTGGCGGAGCTGGGGCTCGACCCGGAGGGGGAAGAGCGAGTGCGCCCCGAAGCCGACGTCAGCCAGCCACTCCGCCGGGTCGTCTGCGCACCCCACCCGCAATACCAGATGGTCGAGGGGCGGGCCGAACCCGTGCTCCCCCCAGACCCGCGCCCCGAGCAGCGTCACCCGGAAGCCGAGGGCGGTGAGCAGCTCGGCGAAGAGCCCGTTCAGCTCGTAGCAGAAGCCGCCCCGGTTGCGCCCGAGGACCTTGTCGGCGAGAGCGCCGGGGTCGAGCGTGATCGGGACCCCGAGGTGGACGTCGAGGTTCTCGAAGGGGACCTTGGTGAGGTGGGCCTGGTGCAGCGCGCAGAGGACAGAGGCGTCCGGCCCCGCCGGCGTGCCCAGCCCCAGCCGGTCGAGGTAGCGGCCGACGAACTCGCCCCGCTCCACCCCACGACTCTCGCGCACCCGCCTCCGCTCGCGGGTGATCCCAGCCCGGCGGGCCGCGCCCGGAGCGGCCCGTCCCCCGCTCCGATCAGGGCGCTGCCAGCAGCCGCTCGGAGAAGAAGTCGAGCACCTTGTCGAGGGCGTCGCGGGTCGGGGTGCCGGGACGGTCGTCGAGATCCTCGGTGAGGACCGAGTGGGCGTGCTTCTTGTGGCCGTAGGGGTTGGACGCCGACGAGTCCAGCTCGACACCGATGAAGCCGTCGCCGAGCTCGGTGCGGAGCCGATCGAAGCGCTCGGGGGGGCAGGCCGGGTCCCCGGTGAAGCGCAAGCCGAGCACGCAGGCGCCGGCGGCCACGCGCTCCTTCACCCGCGCCAGGTCGGCGTCGGAGATGCCGAGGTCGGCCTTGCGGCGGCGTGAGACCGGTCCGGGCAGTGACGGCTGGCTGAGGACCGGGGCCACCACGACGTCGTCGACCATCATGGCCAGGGCGAATCCGCCCGTCAGGCACATGCCCACCACGCCCACCCCGGGCCCGCCGCACCGCTCGTGCTCGGCCGCGGCCAGCCTCCGCAGCCAGACGGTGACGGGGCTCGTCTTGTGCAGGGCGAACAGGGTGAACTCCCGGGAGATGCAGACCGAGCCCAGGGTCTTGGCCATGGCTCCCGCCGTCGGCTCCACGCCCGGGGCGCCGAAGAGGTGGGGCAGGACGGCGGTAAAGCCGAGTGCGGCCACCCTGCGGGCGAACCCGGCCACCTTGGGCGTGATCCCCGGGACCTCGGCGATGACGACCACCGCCGGCCCGCGGCCTAGCCGGTAGACGTCGCGCGCCTTGCCGAGGTGGCTCTCGACGGTGCGGGTGAAGCCGTCGAGGGCGTGGGGGTCCGCGGGCACCCGCGAGACTCTAGGTCGGACCCGCACCACGGCGGCGGGCCGGAGCGGGTTCGGCCGACTCGTGGCCACCGGCCCCGGTCGGTACCGTGGTCCGATGCCCTCCACGGCCGGACCCCGGCGGTTCGGTGGCCTGCTCGACGCTCGCCTGACGGCCCGGGTGGCCGCCACCCGCCGCTACCTGGTGGTGGCGGTGGCGGTGGGCCTCGCCGCCACCGTCTGCGTGGTGGCCCAGGCGGTCCTCCTGGCCTCGGTGGTCTCCTCCACCCTCCTCGACCACGCCACCCTCTCCGACGTCACCCCCCGGCTGGTGGGGATGGCGGCGGCCTTCGTCGCCCGTGCCCTGTGCGTGTGGGCCGGCGAGGCGGCGGCCCAGCGAACCTCGGCCACCGTGACCTCGGCCCTCCGGCGCCAGCTCCTCCGCCAGACCCTCGACCTCGGCCCATCGTGGCTGGCCCAAGAGCGCGCCGGGGAGCTCTCGCTCACCGCCACCCGCGGCGTCGCCGCCCTCGATGCCTACTTCGGCCGCTACCTCCCCCAGGCGGTGCTGGCCGGGCTGGCGCCGATCGCCATCCTGGCCTGGGTGGGCTGGGAGGACTGGGTCTCCATGCTGGTCCTGGCCGCGCTGGTGGTGCTGGTGCCCCTGTCCATGGTCTACTTCGGGCGCAAGGCCGGCCGGGAAACCCACCGCCAGTGGCGGAGGCTCTCGTCCCTCTCGGCCCGCTTCCTCGACCTGGTGCAGGGTTTGCCCACTCTCCGGGCGTTTGGCCGCCAGGCCCACGGGCGGCGCGAGGTCGCCGCGTCGACCGAGGGTCTTCGCCAGACCTCGATGACGCTGCTCCGGGTGGCCTTCCTGTCCGCCCTGGCCATGGAGTTTCTGGCCGGCATGGGGGTCGGCCTGGTGGCCATGGTGCTCGGCCTGCGGCTCCTCGGCGGGACGGTCAGCCTCTCCACCGCCCTGGCCGTCCTGCTGGTGTCGCCCGAAGTCTTCCTCCCGCTGCGGCGGGCGGGGGCCGAGTTCCATGCCAGTGCCGAGGGGCAGGCGGCGGCCGAGCGGATCCTCGACGTCCTCGACCTCCCGACGGCGGCCGCCACCTCGCCCACCGCGGCCACCGTCCCCGATCCGCGGACGGCCACGGTCCGCCTCTCGGGGGTGCGTGTCGACTACCCGGGACGGGCCGTCCCGGCCCTGGACCGCTTCGGCCTCGAGCTCGCACCCGGCGAGCACGTCGCCCTGGTCGGCCCGTCAGGTTCGGGCAAGTCGACGGTCCTCTCCCTGCTCCTCGGCTTCGTGCACCCCGACGAGGGATCGATCGTCGTTGGGGAGGTCGACCTCGCCGACGTCGCCGCGGCGAGCTGGCGCGCGCACCTTTCGTGGGTACCCCAGCGGCCGCACCTCTTCGCCGGCACCATCGCCGACAACCTGCGGCTGGCGGCCGCAGGGGCGGACGACACCGAACTGCTGGATGCGCTGGACACCTGCGGCCTGGGCGAGCTGGTCTCCGAGCTCCCAGAGGGCCTCGGGACCAGGGTCGGCGACGGCGGCCTCACCCTCAGCGCCGGCGAGCGGCAGCGCCTGGCACTGGCCCGAGCGGTGCTGCGCCAGGCGCCCGTGGTCCTCCTCGACGAGCCCGTCGCCCATCTCGACGCGACCACCGAGGCCGAGCTCGCGGCGGCCCTCGCCCCGTGGTTCGAGGGCCGCACCGTCCTGGTCGCCGCCCATCGCCCGGCACTCGTCGAGCGGATCGACCGGGTGGTCACCCTCACCCCCCCGGCCGGCGCAACCCCAGGCAACGGCCCGAAGGGGCCGGTCGACACGGTCATGGTGCGCCGGTGAGCACGCCGACCCCGGCCTCCGGGCCGGCCGTCCTGCGGCGGCTCGCCCGCATCAGCGCCCCTCCCTGGGGCCGCATGGCGGTCGCCACCCTGCTCGGGGTGGCGGCGGCCCTGGCCACGGTCGGCCTGCTGGCCGGGTCGGGGTACGTGATCGACCGGGCCGCCTTCCGACCCGGCCTCGGTGCCATCGCCGGCCTGCTGGCCGCGGTCGAGGTCCTGGCCTTCATCCGCGGACCCCTCCGCTACGGCGAACGGCTCGTCGGCCACGACGCCGCCTTCCGGGCCCTCAGCGGGTGGCGGCTCTGGCTCTACGACCGTCTCGAGCCCCTCTCCCCCGCCGGGCTGGCCGCCTGGCGCAGCGGCGACCTGCTGGCCCGGGCCACCGACGACGTCGACACCCTCCAGGACCTCTACCTGCGCTCGCTGCTTCCGGTGGCCGTCACGGCGGGTGCCGCCGTGCTGGCCGTGGTGCTGGTGGCGCTCATCCTGCCCCTGGCCGGGCTGGTCCTGGCCGCGTGCCTGGTCGTGGCGGCCGTGGCGACCCCGGCGGTCGCCCTGGCCGCCAGCCCTTCGAGGGGCCGGGCGGCGGCGCTGCGCGGCCAGCTCTCGGCCGAGGTGGTCGACCTCGTCCAGGGCGCCCCCGAGCTCCTTGCCTACGGGGCGGATGCGGCCGCCATGGCCCGGGTGGAGGCGGCCGACGGCGAGCTCACCCGGCTGGCCCGCCGCCGCGCCCTGGCCGCCGGGGCCACCTCGGCCGTGGTCGTCGTCAGCGCCGGGGCCGCCGTGCTCGGCGTGCTGGCGGCCGGGGTCTCGGCCGTGCACGGCCACCGGATGGAGTCCGTCATGCTCGCGGTCCTGCCGCTGGCCGCCCTGGGGGCCTTCGAGCCGGTGGCCGCCCTGGCCCTGGCCACGCTGCGCACCGGCGACGTCGTGGCGGCCGGCCGGCGACTGCTGGCCCTCGGCGCGGTGGAGGTCCCGGTGGTCGACCCGGTGTCCCCCGAGCCCGTGCCCACCGGGCCGCTCGCCGTCGCCCTCAGCGGCGCCCGCCTCCGCTACGGCCCGGAGCTGCCGTGGGCCCTGCACGGCCTCGACTTGGCCGTCGACCCCGGCGGGCGGACGGCCGTGGTCGGGGCCAGCGGGGCCGGCAAGTCCAGCGTGGTCAACGTGCTCCTGCGCTTCTGGCCCCTGTCGGCGGGCCGGGCCACCCTGGGCGGGATCGACCTCGAACGGCTCGGCCAGTCCGACGTGCGCCGGGCGGTGGCCCTGGTGGACCAGGACGCCCACCTCTTCCCGGGCTCCATCGGGGACAACGTCCGCCTGTCCCGCCCCTCGGCCACCGATGACGAGGTGGCAGAGGTGATCCGCCTGGCCCAGCTCGACCGGTGGATCACCACCCTTCCCGACGGGCTCGACACGCCGGTCGGCGAGCGCGGGGCGCAGGTCTCGGGGGGCCAGCGCCAGCGGATCGCCCTGGCCCGGGCACTCCTCACCGGTGCCCAGGTCCTGGTCCTCGACGAGCCCACCTCGGGGCTCGACGGCCCAACCGCAGCCAACCTCCTGCGCGACGTGCTGGCCGCCTCGGCCGGGCGGACCGTCCTGCTGGTCACCCACCGCCAGGAGGACCTAGCCGGCTTCGACCGCGTCGTGGTCATGGAGCACGGGCGGGCGGTCCGCACCCTGCCCGAACCCGCCGGCGACTGACCGGGCGCCGGGTCACCCTGGGGCCGGCTGGCTAGCGTGCGGTCGAGCGCCCGCCGGCGTGGTGCCGGCGGTGATCGGGAGGGGGTCCGCGGTGGCCAGGAGAGCGGTTGAGGTGGAACCGGGCGTCGGGCGCGGGGCGGGGGCCGGCTGATGCGGGTCGTGCGCACGCCCGAGGAGCGGTTCGAAGGGCTGGTCGGCTACGACTTCGAGCCCCACTACGTCGAAGTGGCCAACGGCGACCCCGGCGGCGGGCCCCCCATCCGGGTCCACCACCTCGACGAGGGGCCGCCCCACGCCGCCGAGACCGTGGTCCTGCTTCACGGCGAGCCCACCTGGTCCTACCTCTACCGCAAGATGGTCCCCCCGTTGGCGGCGGCCGGTCACCGGGTGGTCGCCCTCGACCTGGTGGGGTTCGGGCGCTCGGACAAGCCGGCCGAGCGCTCCGACTACACCTACGCCCGCCACGCCGAGTGGCTGCGCGAGGCCCTCTTCGACCGGCTGGGCCTGGACGCCGTCACCCTGGTCTGCCAGGACTGGGGCGGTCTCCTGGGTCTCCGTTTGGTGGCCGCCCACCCCGGGCGCTTCCGCCGGGTGGTGGCGGCCAACACCGGGTTCCCGCTGGGCGACACCCAGGTCGGCAGGGCCTTCTTCAACTGGCAGCGGTTCTCCCAGGAGGTCGAGGACTTCTCGGCCGGGGCCATCGTCAGCATGGCCACGGTGACCGACCTCTCGCCCGAGGTCGTCGCCGCCTACGACGCCCCCTATCCCGACGAGCGCTACCTGGCCGGCGCCCGGCAGTTCCCGATGCTCGTCCCCACCGCTCCCGACGACCCCGCCTCCGCCGACAACCGGCGCGCCTGGGAGTCCCTGCGGTCGTTCGAACGGCCGTTCTTGTGCGCCTTCAGTGACTCGGACCCCATCTTCTCGGGCACCGATGGCCGGTTCAAGGAGGAGATACCCGGCGCCTCGGGCCAGCCCCACACCACGATCACCGGTGCCGGCCACTTCCTCCAGGAGGATCGGGGGGAAGAGCTGGCCGCGGTGGTGGTCGACTTCATCGAGGGGACCACCGGCGCCTGAACCGGCGGACGGTGGAGGCGGGGGCCGGCGGTCGCCTCCTCGCTCAGGCCCGTCCCCACGAGGGGTCCCGTCCCATCAGCGCCACGAGGCGTGTCCGGGCGTCGGACCCCTCGGGCACCCCGACCGGGGGGCCGAACATCCCCGAGGCCAGGCGCGCCTCCTCGCTTCCCCGGGCCCCCTCCAGGGCCGCCTCGCAGAGGTCGGCGTCGAGCGCGGCCTCGGCCCCGATGGAGCATGAGAGGTCCCAGCTGTGCACCAGGACGTCGGCGGTGAGCATGGGCAGCAGCCTCGGGAAGGCGATCGCGCCGGCGGCGGGGGGTCCGGGTTCGGGGCCCTCGGGACCGAGCACCGAGAGGATCGCCTCCAACGTCACCGCCCATCGGGCCGCCGGGTCGACCCGGGAGCGGGTGGGCTTGGCGCCGAGTGGCACCAGCAGGAGGACATCGTGGAAGCCGATCACGTGCTCGAGCACCCCGCGGGCGTCCCACTCCGGGCACGGAGACGGCCGGTCCCAGCGATCCCCCACCTGGTCGACCACGGCGCCGAATCCCGAGCAGGCCCTGCGGTGCCGGTCCAGCACCACATCGGGGGCGAGTCCCACCGGCGCATTCTAGAGACGCCGGGGCAACGGGTCCTATGTCCGGCCGGCCCCCGGCCACGTGCGGCCGAACCAGCGCGACACCCTTTCCGACCCGAATTCGAGCTTGTCGGCGGAGAGGGCCAGTGACGGCTCCTCGAAGGTGCCGACCGGAGCCTGGCCGGGCACGAAGGCCACCTCGACCCGCCCGATCCGCCCGTGGCCGAACTCCACGTAGCAGGTCCCCCGCCCGTCGTACTCGGTGGCGCTCGACGCGCCCCGGGCCAGGGCACCAATGGCGTCGGCCACCACCGCGGCGTGCCCCTCGGCGAACACCCCGGCCTTGGGCGTGCCGGCGCTGGTGACGTCGCCCACGGCGAAGACCCGCGGGAAGTCGGTCTCGAGGGTGCGCGGGTTGACCGGCACCCACCCCTCGACGGTCATGCCGGCCTCGACCACCACGGCCGGGGCACGGTGCCTCGGCACGCCCAGGAACAGGTCGTAGTCCATGGTGCTGCCGTCGTCGAGCACCGCCGTGCGCCCGCCGGAGTCGAGGGAAGAGACCGCCCGGCCGGGGTGCCACTCGATCCCCTGCTCGGCGAAGGTGCCGAGCAGGGCCCGGGAGGCATCGGGCGAGGGGGGGATGGGGACCGGCAGCGGCATGACCAGGGCGATCTCCGAGCGGTCCCTGCGTCCGCGGTCACGCAGGAAGGCGTCGGTCAAGAGCGCGGCCTCACTGGGCGCCGGCGGGCATTTGAACGGCGTCGAGGTCACGCCCACGACCACCCGGCCGCCCTCGAATCGCTCGAGCACCTCACGAAGGGCGAACGCCCCCTCCACCGTGTAGAACTCGTGGCCCCCCTCAAGGAGGCCCGGCGTAGCCCCGGGGTCGACGTCCGCTCCGAGGGCGACCACCAGCACGTCGGCGTCGAACGGTCCGGCGGTGGTCTCGACGTGCCGGGTGCGCGGGTCGATCGACTCCACCGTGGCCTGGACGAATCGACACCCCTGGACCAGCTGGCCGCGGTAGGGGTGGCGGACGGCGTCGGCACGGGCGTGGCCGAACATCACGTCGAGCTTGGAGAACCCGAACACGAACTCGGGGCTTCGGTCGATGAGCACGACGTCGGCCTCGTCGCCCAGCTCCCGGGCCACCGCCGTGGTGACCTCGAGGCCGCCGAACCCCGCACCGAGCACGACCACCCGCACGGAGCGGACGCTACCTCACGGCCGGCGACCACGAGCTGTCCGCCGGACGAGCGCGCTCACCGGCTCGCCGGCTCGGCCGCATCCCCGCCGCGCCCGGCCGAGAGCTCCTCGACGGCGGGTGCGGGGTAGGCGGTCGACCCCGGCCTCCAGCCGACGGCCAGCTTGGCCGGACCCGGTCCGCCGTCGCGCCACACGTGGCAGGTGTCCGAGAGCCAGGCGGCCCCGGCCCCGGCCAGCATCGACCCGGCCTGCTCGACCCCCTGGTGGCGCAGGGTCGACGACGGGATGGCTTGGATCACCGCCGGTCCGACCATGCGGGCCAGCAGTTCGAGGTGGGCGCAGCCCAGCGAGCGGCCGAACCGCTCCTGGACCGCCCTCGAGTAGCCGCGAGCCACGCACAGCCCGACGAGGCCAGAGAAGGCGTCCTCGATCTCGGGGCACTCGTGGTGGGGGAACCGGCGCATCCGCGCCCGGGCCGCGGTGACGGTGAGGTCAGAGCGGCGCACCGTCACCGCCAGCTCCATGTCGTGGACGTGCTCGACGTGGCCGGACCCCGCCGCCCAGGGGCGTTCGTCCCGCAGCCTCCCGACCACCTCGAACTCCCCGTCGTGCTCGAAGACGTCGAGATCGACATGTCGGCGGTGGGTGGGGACCTCGTGGTCGCCGGCGTCTCGAGCGGGTCCCGGGGCGGGAGGGTCGTCGGAGCGGGGGTCGGTGGCCATCGGCCGATCATGGCCGGGTCGCACCCTGGCCGCCAGATGGGCGCGCCGGGCGGGCCGCCAGCCGGGCACAGGGCTCAGCTGCGGTTCAGGGGACCAGGTTGTAGCCCTCGACGACCGGCACGCCGGGACCCCACCGGACGCGGGTGATCGACCCGTTGGAGAGGTGGAGTCGCCAGGCCAGCTCGTCACCGGACCCCAGGGCCCAGGCCACGGCGGCCTTGATCGGAGAGACGTGGCTGATCACCACCACGTCGCCGTCGCCGCTTCGGGCCCCGGCCCCCTCCGTGGCCACCAGCTCCTCGCACGCCTGGCGCACCCGCCTCCCCACCTCGCGCAGCGTCTCTCCCCCCGGGGGCCGGAAGTCGAGGTCCGAGCGCCACCGGCGCCAGACCACGGCTGGGACGTCGCCGACGCTTACTCCCTCGAACTCCCCGTAGTCCACCTCCACCCAGCGCTCGTCGACCTCCACCGGCAGGTCGAGCCCGAGCGCCCCGGCGGTGTCGACGGCACGGCGCAGCGGGCTCGAGACCAGGCGGCGGACGCGGCCCAGCCTGGCGCCGACCGCCGCGGCCTGCACCCGCCCGTCCTCGGTGAGGGGGGCGTCGGTCCGCCCGAGGAGGAGGTGTGCCGCGTTCCCGGTGGCCTCGCCGTGGCGGACCAGGACCAGCACCGTTCAGCCGGCGGCAGGGGCGGGAGCGCCGGATGGTCGCGGGGCCCGCACGAGGATGCGCCCGCACTGGTCGCAAGTGACCACGTCTGCGGCCGGGAGGTGGCGGATGCGGTCCACCTCTGCCGACGGCAACTCCAGATGGCACCCGTCGCAGCGGTTGCCCACCAGGCGGGCCGCGCCCACCCCGCCCAGCCGGGCGCGGAGGGTCTCGTAGCGCTCGAACAGGTCGGCGGGGAGGCGGGCCGCCTCGAGCGACCGGGAGGCCTCGAGCGCGGACAGCTCGGCGGCCACCGCGACGTCGGCCGCGGCCACGGCGGCCCGCAGGGAGTCGGCCGCGCCCTCGAGCTGGGCCCGCTGGTCGGCCAGGCGGTCCAGCTCGGCGTCGACCGGTTCCTGCTCCTCCATCACCGCCAGCTCGACCTCCTCGAGCTCGGCCCGGCGCTCGTTCAGGTGATGGGTCTCGGCGTCCATCGCCTGGAGGTCGCGCGCCGCCGAGTTGCGGTCGGCGAACATGCGTTCCTCGATGGCCCGGCTTCTGGCGGTCAGCGCACCGATCTGCTCCTCCAGCTCGGCCTGGCGCCCCTGGAGCTCCTGGCGACGGACCCCGAGAGCGGCCGACTCCGTGGCGAGCGCGGCCATTGCCCCCTCCACCTCCAAGAGCTGGCGCCTCTCCTCCAAGGATTCCCGCCGGTGCCGGAGCTGGGCGATGGCCGTGTCGAGGTCCTGGACGGCGAGGAGGACCGCCATCGGGTCGGCGCCGCCCCCTCCTTCGGGCGACACGGCCGGTTCCTCGCTCATGCGCGCCGTCCCTCATCGGCGCGCCAGCGCGCCGCCGAGCGGTCCCAGAGCTCCCGGCCGGACCTCAGCGCGCCGGCCAGGGCCTCGTCGGCCTTGGCCTCGGCCTCGGCCCAGGTGAACCACCTGACCTGCTGGCTCTCACCGGGAGGCGGGCACGGGACGGCATCTGGGCCGAGCAGCAGGTAGCGCAGGTCGAGGTGGGTGTGACCGTCCATGGCGGCGTGGACGTCGACGTTCACCAGGACCGGGCCGTCCGGCGGGTGGACCACCTCCAGCCCGGTCTCCTCGATGGCTTCGCGCCGGGCCGCGGCAGCCGGCTCCTCCTTGGGCTCGACGTGGCCCCCCGGCTGCATCCAGCGGCCCATCCGGCGGTGCAGGTGCAGGACCGTCCCCCGTCGGCCAGCCACCACCGCCGAGGCGGTGACATGCACAGGGTCGGCCGCGGGGTCGCACGGGTCGGTGAGGCGCGCCAGCTCCTCAAGGAACCTCGCCTTGGAGGCCTCCTCGCGTGCGTCGCAAGCGGGGTGGCCAAGGACGCGCCGACGGAGGGAGCCGGCGGAACGCGGGTCGGCGCCGGCGGCGGCATCCGGGTCCACAGCGGCATCCTTACCACACCACGACGCCGGACCGACCCCGAGCGCGGTGGCCGGCGTCACGGCAGTGCCACCTGCCCCTCGACGACGGTGAAGGCCCGGCCCGCCACCGTGACCCGCTCACCCCGCACCGTCACCGTCAGCCGTCCGCCCCGCGCCGACAGCTGGGCCGCCTCCAGGGTGGTGCGTCCGAGTCGGTCGGCCCAGTAGGGCCCGAGCAGGCACTGGGCCGACCCGGTCACCGGGTCCTCGTCGATCCCCACGGCCGGGGCGAAGACCCGGAGCACGTAGTCGGCCCCCTCGTCGGCGGCGGCGGTGACGTAGAGCGCCCGGACGTCGACGGTGGCCAGCGCGGCGAGGTCGATCACGACCCGGCGCACCGCGTCGGCGTCGGCCAGCTCGACCAGGAGGCCCCCGCGTCCTCGGGCCGACGCCAGCGCCGCCAGCCCCGACAGCGCACCGGGCAGCGGCACCTCGAGGGCCTGCTCGGCGGGCAGGTCGAGCTCGACGAGGTCCCCGTCGAGGCGGGCACCGAGGACCCCGCTGCGGGTGGTGAAGGAGATGGTCTCCCCGTCGGCCGCCCGACCGGCCGCCCGCAGGGCGTGGGCGGCGGCCACCGTGGCGTGGCCGCACAGGTCGACCTCGCTCGTGGGGGTGAACCAGCGGAGCGAGAGGTGGTCCCCGTCCGGCCAGACGAAGGCGGTCTCCGAGATCCCCATCTCGGCGGCGAGCGCCTGCATCCAGCCCTCCTCGACCGGCCCCTCGAGCAGGCAGACGGCGGCCGGGTTTCCGGAGAAGGGCCGCTCGGCGAAGGCGTCCACCCAGTAGAGCGGCGCCCCGCGCATCGGTCGCCCCGTTCCCACCCGGCGATGCTACCCGGCGGGTCCCGGCGCCCCCCCATGGTGAGGGGGCGGGACCGGCCACCCCCTTCCGGTGACCGGTCCCGCCCGCCGCAGAGGCCCGGGGTTCCCTCCTACACCCTCCCCGGGGCCGGTGGTGTGGTCGTCGATCTCGTCGCTAGGCGTCGCTGCCGAGGTAGGGGGCGCCGAAGCTGAAGACCCCGCCGTCGGCGGAGACCTCCCAGTAGCCCCCGGTGGTGGGGTCGGCCGCCATGCCCAGCACCGGCGAGTCCATGGGCTGGCCGCCCATCGAGCCCAGATAGGGCAGCGAGAAGCTGAAGACCCCGCCGTCGGTGGCGTCCATGCGGTAGCCGTGGCCGTTTGGGGCCGCCTGGATGCCCACGATCGGGGCGGCCAGGGTGAGGTTCCCCGTCGAGCCCGAGAACGGGGCGTCGAAGCTGAAGATCCCCCCGTCGGTGGCCACCAGCCAGTAGCCGCCGGTCTGGGGGTCGGCGGTCATGGCCACCACCGGGGCGTTGAGGGTCGTGCCCCCCATCGAGCCGTGGAAGCCGGCGTCACCGAAGCTGAAGATCCCCCCGTCGGAGGCGACCAGCCAGTAGCCGTGGCCGCTCGGGGTGGCCGCGATGCCGACGATCGGGGCGTTCAGGTGCATGGCCCCGGTCGAGCCGTAGAAGGCGGCGTCGCCGTAGCTGAAGACCCCGCCGTCGGAGGCCACCAGCCAGTAGCCGTGGCCGCTCGGGGTGGCCGCCAGGCCCACGATCGGGGCGCTCAGCCCCGCCCCCAGCATCGAGCCGTAGACCGGGGCGTCGCCGTAGCCGTAGACGGCGCCGTCGGCGGCGGCCAGCCAGTAGCCCTGGCCGACCGGCGACGAGGCGATGTCGACCACCGCTGTGGGGCTGAAGGCCGCCAGGAGCTCCTTCTCGCTCACGAGCGAGGACCCCGAGGCCGGGGTGCTCGGGGCGGCCGGGGCGGCGGCGGGGGGCCCATCTCCCCCGAGCGCCGCCTCAGCCTCCCCCCAGGTGTAGACCGGGTCCGACGGCGCCGAGCACGACGAGACGAGCACGGCGGCCACAGAGCTCGTGCCTGTCGTGGCGGCCGCGCCCATCGACAGCGTCGGTGTGGCCCCGTTGCAGTAGGCCGAGGAGAACTGCTTCAAGATGATGTCGCGGTGCGCCCAGCAGCCCGGCCCCGACGGCGATGTGCAGTCGGCGTTGGTGGTCTGTGTGGGCGAGCCCCCCCAGCCGTCCTCGTACATCCACAGGTAGTTGGCGAACAGGGTGGACGAGGCCCCCCCGGCCCAGATGGCCCCGGTCTGGTAGACGGGGGCGCCGCCGGTGAGCGACGAGGGGTGCGAGGGGTCGGTGTCGCCCTGGGCCCCGGACTGGGCGTAGGCGTCGAGCTGGGCGCTGAGGGCGGCGAACGGGGGCTCGCCGCGCCCGGTGCGCTCGAGGTTCACGAGCACGAAGACCTGCTCGGGGACGCTCAAGGCGTCGAAGGCCGCCACGTTGACCGGCAGCGGCCCCACGCCCTCGTCGGCCCGGGCGCTGTTGGTGGCTGTCACCCAGTTCGACGACGAGGGGGCGATGTTGGCCGCGGGGTTCCCCGGCGGCAGGATGGCGGCGTCGGCGGGGGCGGCGTCGAGGACCAGGAACGGCAGGAGCCCGAAGAGGGCCACGAGCACCAGGCCGAAGGGAGGGAGCAGGCCCGCCGCGCTCGATGCACCGAGGCGCTCCCGGACGGTTCGCAGTCGCACTCGGAGTTCCCCTTGCTCTCTCCGAGGAGCTGGGGAACGCCGGTCGCTTCCACACCACGTGCAGTTGACCGATTCGGCGGTCCGGCTGACTCAGAGAGTCCCGTGACTTTGCGTCCCCATCTCACGACGGGTTTGCCTTTTCGTCGGTGCAGACTGCTGGGCGCACCGAACTGGCGATCAAGGTACCAGGGGG
>JBKQNY010000076.1:0-20964 GCA_052145775.1 Acidimicrobiales bacterium | reverse complement strand
GACGCCGGCTACTACGGGTCGATGGGCGGCGCCGCCCGGGTCGCCCCCGTGCTGGGGAGGGCCGCCACGAGCTCGGGGCACGGCTACTACGAGGTGGGAGCGGACGGCGGGATCTTCACCTTCGGGGACGCCGGCTACTACGGGTCGATGGGCGGGCAGCATCTCGACCAGCCCATCGTGGGCATGTCCGCGACGCCTGACGGCAAGGGGTACTGGGAGGTGGCGTCCGACGGCGGCATCTTCACCTTCGGGGACGCCGGCTACTACGGCTCGATGGGCGGCGCGGCCCTTGTCGCCCCCGTGATGGGGATGGCGGCCACGAGCTCAGGGCACGGCTACTACGAGGTGGGAGCGGACGGCGGCATCTTCACCTTCGGGGACGCGGTGTTCCACGGATCGGCGGCCGGCCTCTCCAGGGCGCAGATCATCGGCATCGCCATCACGCCCGATGGGGGTGGCTACTGGCTCGCGTCGTCGAGCGGCGGCGTCTTCACCTACGGGGACGCGGCCTTCTTCGGGAGCATGGGGGGGCAGAGGTTGACAAACCCCGTCGTGAGCGTGGTCTCCACGCCCGATGGCGGCGGCTACTGGCTTCTGCCATCCACGGCGCCCCGCCAACCGTGGGGTGTTCCGCCCCTCTCGCTTGGTTCGAGCGGTCCCGCCGTGGCCTCGCTGCAGCAGCAGCTGTCCAATCTCGGCTACTGGCTGGGTGCGGTGAACGGGCAGTTCGGCGACTCCACCCAGCAGGCGGTCTGGGCCCTCCAGAAGGCGGCCGGCATCTCGCGCAGCGGCGTGACCGATTACGCCACCTACGCCGCCCTGGTGCAGGCGGTCCGACCTCAGCCGCAGAGCTCGTCGGGGTACGTGATCGAAGTCAACCTCAACACCGACCTCGTCATGTTCGTCAACAACGGTCAGATCCTCTACACGCTCAACACGTCCACCGGTGGCGGTTACTCCTACGGCGACGGGACAGTCGCCATCACGCCAACTGGCCACTTCCACATCTACAAGGCTTCCAACGGCCTTGTGGTCGATTCACTCGGGGCCCTGTGGAGGCCGAGGTACTTCACGGGCGGGTATGCGATCCACGGAGACACAAACGTCCCCCCGGTGCCGGTGTCCCATGGCTGTGTGCGAGTGAGCGACGAGGCCATCAACTGGATCTGGACAGCGGACCTGGCACCGATTGGAACGACAGTCTGGGTGTATTGACCTCGTGGCGGCAGTCGCCGCCCGACATTGCATGCCCGACGGCTGCTCCGTCGGCCGCTTCGCTCGACCCCACGAGTGCCACCTCGCCCGACCAACGCTGACGGACGTCGCTCGGATACGGCACGGGACTCGTGTCTGGCGGTGGAGCCGTTCGGCGGCGAACAGTCCTCGGTGTGCGGCAGAAGAGCGACGAACCCGCAGGGCGATCGGACGCGGCAGAATCTTGCCGTGTTCCGGAGCCTCAGGACGGCGGAGCGGTGTGGCCGCGTCGGCACCAGGTGGTCCGGGGGCCGCCGGCGGGTCGGGCGCCGGCTGCCGGCGGCGGTCGTCCCGCTCGCATTGGTCCTGACCCTGTGCGTGGGCCCGGAACCGGCACTCTCGGCGTCGACGGCGAGCGCCACATCGGGTCCGGTCGGCCCGATACGGGCGCCCGGAGGTCCTCTGCTCGTCGATCGCTTCGGCAGGTCCGTGCTGCTGCACGGGGTCGACCTCGTCTACAAGATCCCCCCCTACGAGGTCGAGGTGAGTGGATCGGGGCGCAACGTGCTGACGTCGGCCGAGGCGGAGCGGATGGCGTCGCTGGGTTTCGATGTGGTGCGCCTGGGCATCATCTGGAAGGGCCTCGAACCCGGTTACGACCCGATCAACGACCCTTCGATCTGCACGCCCGGAAAGCCCACCCTCTCTGCGGCAGACCAGTTCAACGCAAAGGTCTTCAATGCCTATCTCGATCGGCTGGAGGCCACGGTGGCCCTCCTCGGTCACTACGGGATTTACTCCCTGCTCGACATGCACCAGGACGTCTACAACGAGGCGTTCGCGGGGGAGGGGGCGCCGGACTGGGCCGTCTGCACCGACGGGATCACCCCCCGGCCACAGCGCGACGTCCAGAACTGGAGCGTCAACTACACCGGACCCAGCGTGTCCCAGGCGTACGGGCATTTCTGGGACAACGACGTCGTCGGAAACCTGCAGGGCGCCTTCGACACAGTGTGGACGAGGGTTGCCGAGCGCTTTCGCAACAATCCGTGGGTGGTCGGCTACGACCCGTTCAACGAGCCATACGGTCCCGGGTTAGGAACACAACCGGACAACCCCGCCTTCGATGCGGAGCTCGAATGCTTCTACACCGGGCGAGCGAACCCCGGTCTCAACCAGGACGGCCAGCGAGTGCAGTGTCCGGCCGACGATCCCGGAGAGGGTCTGATTCCGCGCATCGAGGCGGCGGATCCTAATCACCTCGTGGCCTACGAGGGCAACTACAGCACCGACTCCGGGGTGCCCAACCACATCGGTGCCATGGACTACCCGCGACTGGTCCTCAACTTCCACGACTACTGCTTCCTCCACGTGCCGAACGGGCCTGAACCGCCGAACTTCGGAACGGTGTGCGGACCGCTCGAGAAAATCGTGTTCGCCCAACACGCGCAGGAGCGTGCCAACGATCGCTCGGCGGCACAGCCTGAGGGACCCGGCTGGCTGCTCACGGAATTCGGGGCCAGCACCGATACCGCCGACCTCGCCCGCATCACCGCTGACGCCAATGCGAACCTGGTCGGGTGGATCTACTGGCAGTGGATCAACTACGACGATCCCACCGGCTCGCACTCGTCGGCCCTTTGGCCCCCACGCCGACAGACGGCCGCACAGCTTCACGTGCTCGCCGAAACGTATGCGTCAGCCATCGCGGGAACGCCGACCTCGATGACGTTCGACCCGACAACCAGGGCCTTCGCCCTCCGGTATCGGTCGGACCCGAGGATCACCGAGCCGACGGTCATCGTGGTGCCGGAGTCGACCCACTACCCCCACGGCTACTGCCTGAGGGTCTCGGGGGCGCAGGAGACGTCCCGACCCGGCGCGCCACGAATCGATCTCCGAAATGGCTCGTCGCCAGCTGACGTCAGCGTCTCGGTGACCGCCGGCGGCTGCGCAACCCACCCGGCACCCGCCGGCTGACGGGGCCGCTGGCTGGCCGCGCGTCTTGGCCCGAGCTGTCCTGGTTTGCCCGGCCCCGGGGATACGGGGTGTCTCGTTCAGCTGGTGCCCGAGTGCGCCTTCATGGCCCTCTGGTAGGCCAAGGGAGCGATGGTCCGCGTGATCGGTGCCAGCAGCGGCAGCCAGGCGGCGTTGATCTCCATCTTCCGGCCGCCCATCCGTTCGGCGACGAGGTCCGCCACTTCCTGCGCCGTCCGTCGGACGAGGCGCGGAGGGAGAGCGCCATCCTCGCCTTCGTCGGGGAGCCCCATCGCCGTGGGGACCCATCCTGGGTAGAGGACGTGGACGTGGACCCCCGATCCGTCGATCTCATGGGCGATCGATTCGCTGAAGGCTGAGATGGCCGCCTTGGAGGCGGCGTACGCGCCCTGCCCCGGTTCGGGTGCGCGAGCCGTGTCGGACGAGGTGTTCACGATGATGCCCGAGCCTCGCTGCACCATCTCGGGGAGCACGAACAGCGTGCCAGCCACCGTAGAGAAGAAGTTCACGGCGAACACCTCGCGCACGATCGACTCGTCGCCTCCCGGCACGTACAGCATGATGTCGACACCGGCGTTGTTGATGAGAATGTCGATCCTGCCGAACTGTTCTCGGACGCCGGCGAGGACTGCCCGGTAGGCGTCAGCGTCCGCCACGTCACAGACTTCGATGGTGCTCTTGGGAGAGCGTTTCCGCAGCTCAGTTGCGAGCTCCTCCAAGAGATCTCTCCGTCTTGCCACCCCCACGACCAGTGCGCCCCGGTCGGCGAGGGTGAGGGCGATAGCCCGTCCGATGCCCGAGGAGGCACCGGTCACGACGGCCACCTTGTCGCCATAGTGCTGCTGCGGGCGCTGGCGAATCACAGCGTGATCCTACGGCCTCCACCGAGAGGCCCTCGTGGTCGCCGTCCAGGTGCCGCTCGCTGGCCCGGTCGGGCGTCGGCGGTGAATGTGCACACGATCACGTTCGGCCGGAGCGCCAACGCTCGCGGAAATGGCCGCGCTCTTGGTGCGACCATCCCCCGAGCCGGACGGCCGACTTGCGTACCATTGGTCGGAAGGCAGTCCTCCCACAGTCCAACTCGCAGGGCCGAAGAAGGAGAGAAGCCGATGGTTACCACTCAGGCAGATCCAGGGTCAGGCTGGCGCGTCTTCGCCGGAGTAATGGTCCTGCTAGTCGGCACGTTCAACTTCATCGACGGCATCGTCGCCATCGCCAATCCGCACTATTACTACTACTACGTCTCGGTCTCGGGTCAGCCGGCCGCGGTGACACATCACCTGGTCTTCGGCGACCTCACTGCGTGGGGATGGACGATGCTCATTCTCGGCGTGATTCAGGTGCTGGTGGCCATGGCGATCTTCGTCGGGAGGCACTGGGCGGCATACGTCGGGATCGCAGTCGCCTGCCTGAACGCAATCGGGCAGTTGATGTTCATCGGCGTCTACCCATGGTGGTCCGTCATCGCCATCGTCATCGACGTTGTCATCGTCTACGCACTCGCCATGTACGGATTTCCCGAGCAGGCGTAGTGCGGGAGAGCGACGGCGTGGGACGATCGGAGATCCCAGAACAAAGATGCAGGTGAACGCAGGACTCTGACAGAGGGAGAACGGGAATGGACCCCGGCACGTATGGCGAGCATCCATCTGAGCAGGCGCAGTCCCTGAACCTCTCGACGACGTATCCGAGCGAGCGGGACCGCCTGACCGCGGCCATACGGATCATCATGGTGATTCCGCAGTACTTCGTCCTGTTCTTCGTCGGGATCGCGGCCCTGGTCGTGCTCGTCATCGGGTGGTTCGGGGCCCTCGTGACCGGGCAACTGCCTGACTTCGCTGAAGAATTCCTGAGCGGCTACCTGCGTTGGGCCATCCGGGTGCACGGTTACCTGTACTTCCTCACCGACGACTACCCCCCGTTCAGCCTCCAGCGCGAGGAGCAGTACGCCGTCCTCCTGGAGATCCCGCCGCCGGCGCGCCTCAATCCGCTGGCCGTGCTGTTTCGGATCATCCTGGTGATCCCGGCCTGGATCGTGACGACCGTCGCTCTCTACGGGCTCGGTGTCGTCTCGATCGCCAGCTGGGCGATGATCGTCTTCACCGGAAGGCAACCAGCTCCCCTCTACGAAGCGACGCGCGCGGTCATCAGGTTCACGGCCAGGGCGGGCGGGTACTTCTCGATGTTGACGCCCCTCTACCCGTGGGGACTCTTCGGAGACGGTCCTCCCGGCGGCGATGCGAGTGAAGCGGGACTGAGTCCCGGAGCTCGGAGCCCCTGGGCGATCCGCCTCTCGCCCAACGCTCGGACGATAGTGATCGTCATGCTGGTCATCGGGGTCGTTGTCTTCGTACTGAACCGGCACTACTGATCGCCGGCCATCGCCGAGGGCGGGCAACGTCGCACCGGCGCGCCCGAACGAGGTGTGCCCACGTGACCCCAGAGCTTGCACGCGGTCAGACCCGTGACGCGTCCCGGCACCTCGCCGGACTCGTTGTCTGATGACGGAGAGACGCGGGAGGTAACACCACGAGGTAGCTTTTCCCTGCAGGAGTGCACCGACGCGCTCTGCAGACAGACAATGGAACCGGTGGGAGGGAGCTCGGCCGGGGGCCGGGAGGTCGACGATCCGGCCCCGTGCCCGTTGAGCGACTCGCTCCTAGAGTTCGGCTGATGAACCACCGGGAGGTGTCTGTGCATTCGGCTGCATCGCAGCCCGACCCAGCGGTGAGACGATGGATGACCCAACGTGCCGGTTTGCCTGAAGCGATCCGGAGCATCGACCTGTTGATCTCCTGCAGAGTCGCAGTAGCAGGGGCACGGGGAGACTCAGGTGCTTGACCGCCATAGGCGCCTGCGCCTGGGCACAGATTGGGTCCGCGAGGAGCGCGCTGGGTTCGGACCGTTTGTCACGCGGGAGGTGCTTCGGCGGGTCGATGGCACGGTGGTGGTGTGGGAGTCACGACGACACCGGAAGCGCAGGACAGGATCCGTCGGGTCGACGTGGTGGGCACCAGTGGCCATGGGTTGGTGGATCGGGGTGCTGTTCGCCGTCGGGTCATTCTGCTTCGCTCTGGGGTCCTTTCCCCCGTACACGAACGTCGTCGGCGCCATGGCGGACAACGTGACCTACTTCGTCGGGTCGCTCTTCTTCACGACCGCTGCCTTTCTGCAGTACTGCCAGGTGGCCTGGGCAGATGGTGGCCCCGATCTATCGCATATAGGCCAAGTCGTCCGACAGCTCGTCCGGCCGCGTGCAGAACGAATCGACTGGTGGGCATCGGGAGTACAGCTCATCGGCACCCTGTTCTTCAACGTGAGCACCGGCCACGCCGTCGCCGCCCAGGGGGGACCGTCCACCCTGAACCATCTCGTGTGGCGGCCAGATGCGCTCGGCTCGGTCTGCTTCCTCGTCGCAAGTTGGCTCTGCTGGGCCGAAGTGTCACACGGTGCCTGGTGTTGGCGTCCGCGAGCGCTCTCCTGGTGGATCGCCATGCTCAATCTGGTCGGTTCGATCGCGTTCGGAGCCTCCGCCATCGCCTCAAAGGTCGAACCCAGCGGCTCCCTGCGGAGCTTGGCTCTGACGAACCTCGGAACCTTCGTGGGGGCCGTGTGCTTCCTAGTAGGCGGGGTTCTGCTGCTCCCCGAACGGACCGAGGGAGAAGGTGACGAGCCCGAGTTAGCCGCCGCTGCCTACCAAGCCCAAACCGACCAAGGGGTTACCGCGGCTGACAAGGGACGAAGCGGTGTCCGACGGTGAACAAGCCCGAGGGACCTCGGTCCGGTCACTCCTCGTAACTGGCCTCGGCAGGCCTGGCGATGACGTAGATCAAGGCGCCCAGGAGCGGGATGAGGATGATGATGATGGTCCATGCGCCCTTGGCTGCTGCGCTGTGGTCCTTCCTCCGGAAGTTGTCAACGAAGCACCAGATGATGAAGAAGACGACCAGCACGAGTCCGGCGAACATGAGCATGGACCAGAAGAGGCTCAAGAGTGGAAAGGTGTATGCGAGCACGTGGTCTCCTTACTCGTGGGAGGGCACTCTCGGCAGCGTAGCTTTCTGACGTTCTCGGCAACGGGATGGAATGCCCTCCTTCGGCCCAGCCCGTTTGTCGGCTTGGCCCGCAGTCATCCTGGACGGGTTTGGCCGACCTCGCGATTGCCGGATCCCCCCTGGCACGCTGCTGGCCGGCACCTTCTATGATGCGACGCGACCACATGCGGTGAGGCGCACCTAGCGGAAAACTGGATACGAGTTGTGCAACTGGAGGGTGCCACAGTGACACGGGCGGCGGGACTCCAGCCCATGGCGACGCTCTCCCGACGCCCACTGGTCCCGACCGATCCGTCCGGCGATGGGCGGGGCGCCCGCACCGGAGCGAGTCCGTGCTGATGTGCGCCGCCGGATCAGTTGGGTCGACCGATTCACCGGAGCCTGAGCGATCGTCGCCGGGATCGCGGGCAAGAACATCCATGCTCGTACACCGCCGGGTGCCCGAAAAGAGGAGCTGACATGCCACTGCACAAACGCGACACAATCAGGAACGAGATCGAGGACTGCATTTTCGCCTCAGTCGAGCTGGAGAACGAGCTCCCGAAGTACCGCTTCCCCGAATCGCAGTGCGCGCCCGACATCGCATATCAGGTAGTGCACGACGAGCTCCTTCTCGACGGAAATGCCCGGCAAAACCTCGCCACCTTCTGCCAGACCTGGGAGGAGCCGCAGGTCCATGCGCTCATGGAAGTGGCGATCGACAAGAACCTGATCGACCAGGACGAGTATCCGCAGTCGGCTGAGATCGAGCGTCGCTGCGTGCACATGCTCGCCGATCTGTGGAATGCACCCGAGGCTGCGAACACCACCGGCACGTCGGCGATCGGGTCGTCGGAAGCAGCAATGCTCGCCGGCATGGCCGCGCTGAGGCGTTGGCGAAACAAGCGGGAGGCCGCGGGGAAGACAACGGACCATCCCAACATGGTCTGTGGGCCGGTGCAGGTTGTGTGGCACAAATTCGCCCGGTACTGGGACGTGGAGATGCGGGAGATACCAATGGCCCCCGGCCGGTACTGCCTGACGCCTGAAGAAGTCATGCCGCGAGTGGACGAGAACACGATCTTCGTCGTGCCGACGCTCGGCGTCACTTACACGGGGGTCTTCGAGCCCGTCGAGGACCTTTCCCGCGAGCTCGACGCCCTACAGGAGCGGACCGGGCTGGACGTCGACATCCACGTGGACGGAGCGAGCGGAGGGTTCCTGGCGCCGTTCTGCGCACCTGAGGTGCAGTTCGATTTCCGCCTTCCCCGGGTGAAATCGATCAACGCCTCGGGCCACAAGTTCGGCCTCGCTCCCCTGGGCGCCGGATGGGTGATCTGGCGTGACGCAGAGGAGCTGCCCGAAGAGCTCATCTTCCACGTCAATTACCTGGGCGGGGACATGCCCGACTTCCACATCAACTTCTCGCGGCCCGCCGGGCAGATCATCGCCCAGTACTACAACTTCGTCCGCCTCGGGCGCCACGGGTACCGCAGCGTCCATCAGGCGTGCTACGACACCGGTGCGTACCTGGCGGAGCAGATCCCCAGACTCGGCCCCTTCGAGCTGCTGGCCGCCAGCGACCCGGCGACGGGGATCCCGGCCGTGACCTGGCGGATCGCAGAGGGCCAGGATCCCGGCTTCACCCTCTTCGACCTGGCTGACCGTCTCCGCAACCGGGGGTGGCAGGTCCCTGCGTACACCCTGACCGGGGATGTGTCCGACGTCGCCGTCCAGCGGGTGCTGGTCCGCCAGGGCGTCGACCGAGACCTCATCTCCCTGCTGATCGAGGACCTTCAGGCCGCCATCGAGCACTTCTCTCGCCATCCGGTGTCGGTCGGCATGACCCGCGAGGAGTCGGGCGGCTTCAGCCACCTGTAGCACCCTGTCGGTCGCCGCATCGGCGCACTCCCAGGTCGTCGGGCGTTCGCACCCTTGAAGGTGCCCGGCCTCCGAGCGGGCCGGTGCGCGGCCGAGCCCGTCGGGCCCCTAGGCGGCCGTCAACCGTGCAGACGTACCGGCAGCCTCTCCACTCCCCGCACGATCATGCGGGCCCCCCACGCCGGCGCGCCGTAAGCCGGCTCCATGTGCGGAAATCGCCGCACCAGCTGCGGTAGCGCCACCTTCGCCTCGAGCCGGGCCAGGGAGGAGCCCAGGCAGTGGTGGGGCCCGCCCCCGAAGGAGGCGTGCTCGTTCGCCCGTGGGCGCGCCAGGTCGAGCACGTCGGCCGAGTCTCCCCATTGCTCCGGGTCGCGGTTGGCGGCCCCGAGGGCCAGGAAGAGGAGGGACCCCGCGGGTGCGGTGACTCCCTCGATCTCCAGGGGCTCCGCGCACACACGCCGGGTGAACTGCACCGGTGAGTCGAATCGGATGATCTCCTCGATCGCGTTCGCATCGAGCGAGGCGTCGGTCCTCATGCGATCTAGCTGGTCGGGAAACTCGAAGAGGTGCACCAACCCGTTCCCGACGAGGTTCAACGCGTTCTCGTAGCCGGCCATGTAGAGGAGCATCACCTGGGCCACCAGCTCCTCGCGGCTCAGACGATCGCCGGCGACCTCGGCGTCGATGAGCGACGTGAGGATGTCCGCGTCGGGTCGCGCTCGTTTGTCCGAGACGACGGTGTCGATGTACGAGGCCATGTTCCTGGTTGCCTCGATCGACTCCGCCTCCTCGCGGGGAGTGTTGAGCGGGTCGAGCGTCTTGGTCATCGCCTGGGACCACCTGCTCAGTTGCCCCGTATCGGCGGCCGGCATGCCCAGCATCTCCGAGATGATCTTGGCGGGAAGGACGGCGGCGAAGTCGGCGACCACGTCGACCGCCTCACGCTCCGCCAGCTCCGAGAGCGTGCGGTTCACGACGGACTCGGTCCGCTCTCTCCAGACGGAGATGGCCTTCGGGGTGAAGGCGCGTGCCACCAGGTTGCGTAGTCGGGAGTGGTCCGCACCGTCCTGGCGGAGCATCATCCGATGGTTCATGCCACCGCTCGAGCCGTCGCGGGCGGCTTCTGCCTCGATGACGGGCGTCGTGGTCGCCCGTGCGGGTCCGACTGTGAGCGAGCGATCGCGTGCGAGTCGGTGGACGTCGGTGTACCTGGTGATCAAGTAGGCGTTGCTCAAACGGTCCAGGTACAGGGGCGAGCTCTCCCGAAGCGCCGCGTACTGCGCGTACGGGTCGGAAAAGTAACCGGGGGCGAACGGGTTGAAGGTGACGGTCGCGCTGGGGACGACGCGCCGGGACGGGGCGGCGGGCGCCGGCGCCGGTGGGGAGATCGTGGGCCGTGCGGTCTGCTCGGTGGTGGCCCTGAGCCGGACCGCCACCTCCCGCAGCAGGGCGAGGGTCACCTTCGGATGGTCGGCGAGCAGCTGGAGGAAGAGCGCACCGTCGACCTCGTGCAGCACCATGTCGCTGCCGGCGGTCACGGTGGCATTGCGGGGCTGCCCGTCGAGGAGTGCCAGCTCTCCGATCGATTCCCCCGGTCCGATGGTCGCCACGTAGAGGCCACCGACGGTCACCTCTGCCAGGCCCTCTTCTACGATCCACCAGCGATCGGCGGTCTCCCCCTCACGGCAGAGCACGGTGCCTTCGGGCACCTGGCGCACGCCGGCCACCGCCGCCGAGAGGCTCTCAAGGTCGCTGTCTGCACAGCCTTCGAACAGTGCGAGCTCTGCGAGGGCTAGGGATTCAGCCGCCACCAGTGACCCTCCCGGACTCGCCGTGCGCCTGTTCGCAACCTAGTCCCAGAACCCTGACGGGCGCGTGGGGTCGTGCCCAGGGAGGGGCTGGCGTCGGCAGCGGTCCGCGCCCGGCCTTCGGTGTTGCTCGCGGGCTGTCCGTGGCGCCCTCGGGGATTATGGTGTCCCGGCACCGGAGGGGGGACGACCGGATCATGACGGCGCTGACACGTTCCCCACCGACAGGCGAAGGAGCTCTCGATGCGGCGCAGAGTGATGGCATCCGACCGTGGCCGCCGAGGTGTGCGTGCCCCTACCGACGCCGGTCAGGGCGGGGTCCGGCACCTGGTTGCCGGGATCATCGTCGGTTCGCTCCTGGCCACGGGAGCGGTGACGGTGACGACCGGGAATGCGCTGGCGGCGACCGGCGGCCAGGTGGTCGTCAAGCCGACCCTGTGGGACTGGCCGAGCTTCGGCCAGAACGCGCAGCACACCTTCAGTGCCCGCACCACCCTGACGAAATCCTCGGTTGCCGACCTCGCCCAGCGGTGGTTCTTCCCGACGCAGACAGCGGTGACCGTGACGCCGACGGTCGTCGACGGGACCGTGTACGCCGGCAGCTGGGACCAGTGGTTCTACGCCATCAACCTCTACACCGGGAAGCTGGAGTGGAAGTTCCACACCTTCGCGCAACCGGCGGTCACCCCCTATCCCGGCGAGGTCCCGCGCGACGTTTCGTCGGACGGTGGAATGATCACGTCCTCGGCGTGGTACCAGCCGGGGAACGGTAGGCGGCCGGATCTGGTGATCTTCGGTGGCGGGTACACGCTGTACGCCCTCAACGCCCACACCGGCAAGCTGTACTGGTACCACCGCTACACGGGACGACCGACAAAACCGCCGAACCCCAAGGTCGACGGGGCCCGCATCTTCTCCTCGCCGGTCGTCTTCGAGACAAGGGTGCTCTTCGGGATCTCGGTCGACGGCAAGCAGCATGAGCGCGGCTACATCGTGGCCGCCTCCCTGGCTACCGGCAACCCGGCGTGGATCTACCAGTCCGACCGGAAGACAAACGGGACGATCCCGAACGACGGGTGCGGCAACGTCTGGTCGTCGGGCTCGATCCTGCCCAGACAGGGATGGGTCGTCTTCGGTGAGGCCGACTGCAATTTCGCCGACCCCCCTCCCAACGCGGACTCGGTGATGGCCCTGCGCATATCGAACGGAACGCTGGTCTGGCGTTATCGTCCATACCACGCCCCCAATCTCCGGTGCGACCTCGACTTCGGCGCTTCGATCAACATCGGACTCACCAAGGGCACACGGGCGACGTTCCTGGGTGCCTCGTCAAAGGACGGGACGTACTACTCGCTGAACCCGACAAACGGGCACCTACGTTGGAAGACCCAGTTGGTGTTCGGCGGCTACGACGGGGGCTACATCGGCACGCCGGCTTACAACGGGACCACCGTGTTCGGCGCGACGGCGCTGGGCACATTCGGTCGGACAACAACAGGAGCCACACTCTGCGATCCGTCCACACCGCGTGACACCAAGTACCAGCAGCCCAGCATCGCGGCCTTGAACGCAAGGAACGGGTCGGTGCGCTGGCACGGAAACAGCGCCAGCTCATTCGCCGCCACCACCTATGCGGGAGGCATGGTCTTCAACTCCAGGGCTCTGAACGGCCAGGTGGTCGTGCGAAACGCGGCCACGGGGACCGTGCTCACGAGTCTGAACCTTCCCAACTGGTGTTGGTCGGGGATTTCGGTGGTGGGGAACGCCGTGCTCTTCGGGATCGGCTCCGGACCGCAGGGGAGCCCGGGGGGCATCGAGGTCTTCACGCCCGGCGGACAACCGCCAAGCGTGCCGGGCGAGAAGCTCTCCGGTTGAGGCACTCCCTCGGGAGAGGCTCACTGGTTGAAGCTCGACGAATGGACGTTGGCGGTGGTGGCCCTATCGCGGTGCCGTCGTGAGGGCCGCTGTCGGGTTGTCCACTAGGTTTCGGGGACCGACGCTACGGCGGTGAGCGTCCGTCGAGGAGGAGGAGACATGGCGACGCGCATCACGATCGTCGGGGGAGGCAGCTCCCACTGGACCCCGACCCTGCTGGTCGACTTCGCCAACAGTCCTGCCCTGCAGGACGCCACCGTCACCCTCTACGACGCCGATCCGTCGACCGTGCCCCCAATGGTGAAGCTCGCCGATCACATCTCCGAGCGCCGGGGCATCGGGCTCTCGGCCGTGGCCGCCGACGAGCTGGACCGGGCCCTCGAAGGGTCCGAGATCGTGCTCACCACCCTGGCCGTCGGGGGCTTCGGAGCGATGACGCCAGATGTGGAGCTCCCCTTCCGCTACGGCGTCCGCCAGCCGGTCGGCGACAGCGTGGGTCCCGGGGGGATCATGCGGTCGCTTCGCAACGTTCCGGTGGTGGTGGAGATCGCCGAGGCCGTCGAGCGGGTAGCGCCCGATGCATGGCTCGTGAACGTCTCGAACCCCCTCACCGCCCTCTGCCGAGGGGTGACCAAGGAGACCTCGGTGCGGGCTGTCGGACTCTGCAACGAGTTGGTAGGGATGACGTTCGTCCTGAGCCTCCTGTTCGACGTCGGATTCGACCGCATCGACCCGGTGGTCGCCGGCGTGAACCACCTGCCGCTCATCACCTCGCTCACCATCGATGGAGCCGACGGGTTCGAGATGCTCCGTACACTGCTTGAGCGGCCGGGGTCGCGCGCCGACGAGCCGATCTGGATGGACCCGCCCGCCGCCATGCACGCTAGGAAGCGCTCCGAGGGGCAGGGGTGGACCAAGGGCGACGTCATCGCCAGCGCAGCCATCAAGTTCGAGCTGTTCCGGATGTTTGGGATACTCCCGGGGTCGGCCGACACCCATGTCTCGGAGTTCTTCCCCTGGTTCCTCACGCCGCGCTCGGACTTCGGGAGGGACTGGGGGGTGCACCACTACGGGATGCCTGGTCACCAGGCGGACAAGCGAACCGACATCGCCAACGTCAAGGCACTGCTGTCAGCCGGCGAGGTCTCCGAGCTACCGTCAGGGGAGCTGGTCGCCACCCTCTTGGAGGGGCTCCTGGGGGGCGAGGACCGCCACCTCCCGGTCAACCTGCCGAACAGCGGGCAGGTGCGAGGCCTGCCCGAGGGGGTCGTCGTGGAATGCATCGGGACGTCCGGACCGCAGGGTGTGCGGCCGAGGGACGTCGCCGACGTCCCGGGGGTCCTGGGTCGCCAGCTAGAGCGCATCGTGGCGTCCCAGGAGCTCACGGTGGAAGCGGCCCTCGAGGGAGACCGGACCAAGGTGCTCGAGGCCATGCTGCTGGATCCGGTGGCCGGTTCGTTGGCCTACGAGGACGTAGTCGAAATGACCGACGCCATGCTTGCCGCGACCGCCCAGTGGCTCCCGAGGTTCACGGCGTAGGGGCCTCCCCGCGGCCCATGACCTGCGGTGCCAGGCGGATCCAGACGTGTCGCTTGCGCGGATTTCGCGCCCTCGTTCGGCTCGATGCGGCTGCCGGGACCACGAGAGTGGACGAGCGTATCCTTGGGGTCCACGGCAATCGGGGGCGACATGCGAGAAAGAGGCCGCCGACACGGTCTGCTGGCGACGACCGTATCGGTGCTGGCGGTCACGACGGCCTGCGCGGTCGTCTCGGCGGGAGGGGCAGCCACCGCCGCTGGAAACGGCGCGATCTCGCCCCCGTCGTCACTGCAGTGCGCGTCGGGAATCGGCACCGGCTCACCGGGGGTGACGGCGAAGCAGATCAACGTGGCAGCCATCTCGACGCTGTCCGGACCCATCTCCGCCGGCTTCTCGGCGTTGGTCCCAGGGGCTCAGGCCTACTTCGACACAGTCAACGCCCACGGCGGCGTCAACGGACGGAAGATCGACTTGGCCTACAACCTCAATGACGACGGAACAGGCAGCCGCTTCGCGACCGAGACCCATACCGCCATCGACCAGGACCGCGCCTTCGCCGTCATCGTCTCCTCGTACTGGTTCAGCCCGACGTACTTCGCGGCGACCTGCACCCCGACGTACGGGTTCAACGTGACCGGCGACTGGACAACGGCACCGAATCTCTTCGCCGTCGGCGGCTCGGTTCTGACATACGGGGCCAGCTCGGCACAGGGGGAGAGGTACCTGGCCCACAAGCTGAAGTTGAACTCGGTGGGCGTCGTGGCCTACGGGGTTTCAAGTTCGGCAGACGCCTGTCAGGCCGACGTCACCGGTCTCGAGAAGGGCGGGGTCAAGGTCAGCTACTCGGACCTGAAGGTCACACCGCTGAATCCCAACGTCACGCCCGACGTCCAGCGGATGGTGGCGGTCGGGACCGACCTGATCATCAGCTGCATGACAGTGAACGGCAACATCGAGCTGGCCCGGGCCGCCAAGCAGTACGGACTCAAGGCGAAGATGCTCTTCTTCACAATCGTCAACCAATCGGTCCTGGACAAGGAGCTCAGTCTCTTCCAGGGCGTGTACTTCGCGGTGGAGAACGTCCCGCTCCAGGCCAGCCAGAAGTTCCCTGGCTCCTACCCGGGCATCAGCGCCTACCTGTCGGCCATGCAGAAGTACGAGCCAACCTACGCCGGTGACAACAATGCAATTGAGGGGTGGGAGTCGGCGTCACTCCTGGTGGCAGGGATCAAGGCAACCGGGAAGAACTTGACGCAGGCCGACCTTGTCAGCGCGACCAATCGGTTCACGGCCTTCACGTTCGGCGGGCTCCGCACCCCGACGACCTGGCAGCGGACACACACCTTGGTCACGGCCCCCTTCTGCAATGGATTCGTCGAGGTGGAAGGGAACAAGCTCGAGCCCGTCCTCACCCATGGCAAGCAGGTGTTCCTCTGCTTCAGCGGGACACCCAACCACCCCACACCGGTGGCCGCCAGGCCGGGCACGCCGGGGGCCACATAGAGGGCTGTACCGATACACGCCCGGGCACCCGGTTCAGCTCCTCACGCCGCCCACGAGCCCATCGGTCATCCACCGAACGGGCCTCACCGCCGGATCTGGCAACGGCATGGGAAAGCGTGCGGCTCCAAAGCCCGACGCGCTTGTGCGCCGCCCGGTCTCTCCCCCAGGTGTGGCCCTGCGCGCTGTAGGTGGTTTCACCTGTGCGCAGGCACGCGGTCCCCACAGCTCGGCAAATTCCTTTACACATACGGCCAGTTGCCGTACAATGCAGCTTGTATCGGTGCGCCGTGCAGTTGCACCGACGATAAAGGCAAACCCATCGCGAGGTGGGGACGCAAAGTCACGGGACTCTCTGAGTTAGCCGGACCGCCGAATCGGTCAGCACGCGACATCGCGCGTGGTGTCAATGACGCGGCCTGCTTGCTCAGAGGGAGCAAGGGGAGAACCGATGCAAACCCGCTATCCACAGCAGCGAGTCGCATACAGCTTTGGGAGTGACCTGTTTGTCCGCGCGACCTGGCGGTCGCGTATGAGCGCCGCTATCCAGGCGGCGGTGACGTCTCTTACCGCAACCCGGTAAGCGGTCCAGGCGTCGCATGAACTGAAGCCGGATTGTCTGGCGTGGCTCGGAACGACAAGTAGGCCCGAGCACGCGGACAGCTGAACACTGGCGGGAGGGGAGGAGTCCTCCCGCCAGCCGGCGACGATGACGTGTGTGCCAGGTTCGTCAAGGACGGGGCTCGCCAGCCCTTCGATGAAGCCGAACTCCGTCAGATCCGCGGCGTCGTGGCCCAGCGTGCTTGAGGCCCACCAATTACTCGCCGCCAACCTGTGCAAGACAGCGGCGTTCAGGGCAAAGGCTGAGGCCGTCGGGGAAGTTCGCCGTTTGTCCTCTTGGCGTTGAACCGATCAGCTCGGTCTCCCGGCCCGGGGCCGAGCACCGTCCGTCCCGCTTCAGGTCCCGTCCCGCCCCGCACGGCATGGGGCACGCGTAATCCGCAACACGTAGCGCCGTGGGCCCTTGAGCGTCTTGAGGAAGAGCGTTATCAGGGTCGCGGTGGTCCTGGCGCCGTCACATCGGGCCTACGTCACCTGGCAAGCGACTGGCGCTCTCCATGGTGCATCTTCCCTGCTTGAACCGCCAGACGACGTTTCGGCACCCACACGTTCACCTTGATGTCCAGAGCGGGCGGGGAACCCCAGAATCCGCCGCACTCTCCGACGGGGTTGACGAAGGCCCCGATGCCGGAACCGACAGCTCATAGCCGCAGACGCCCGTTGTTCTCAACGCGTCGGGGATCCGATTCCCTCGTCAGTTCCGATGCGCCAAGGATCCCTCTTCACGCCACAATCTCGATGCAGACACACCGCGTGTATGTATCAGGGTTGAATGCCACCTCTCGACTAAGGGTGAAGGGGCGTCGTTCAATATTGGGTGCATTGGCGGCCGTCGTCCTGGCGGCCCCCGTACTCTTACTGGGCACCGACGCGCCGGCGGCCCCCTCCGCCACACCTGCAAACCCGGTCGTGTCACCTGCATCCTCAACCGCTGGCTACTGGGAGGTGGCCTCGGACGGCGGGACCTTCGCCTTCAACGCCCCGTTCGAGGGCTCGATGGGCGGCACCCCCCTGAACCGGCCCATCGTCGGGATGGCTGCTGACCCGGCGACCGGTGGCTACTGGGAGGTGGCCTCGGACGGCGGGATCTTCGCCTTCAACGCCCCGTTCGAGGGCTCGATGGGCGGCACCCCCCTGAACCGGTCCATCGTCGGGATGGCCCTAAGCCCGGTCGTGGCACGGACCATTCTTGTTCAGGGCAAGCCGACGTCCGCCACCGTTGCTCACGGTGCGGGCTATATCGGCCAACTGTCTGTGACGAACGGGACCGGGACCGTCAAATTTACAGAGGCCACCTCAGAGGCCTCGACCGATGTGGCTGTTACCACTGGTGGGGTCATCAGAGCGCCCGCTTCGCTTGTACCGGGGACATACACCGTGTCGGGCACCGACACCGACGCCGACGGCAACGCCGGCACGTGGACCTTCACCCTCACCGTCACCGCCGTCAAGATCACCCAGGCCGCACCCCTGACGGGCACGGTCACCACCGCCGGGTCGGCGGCCTTCACCGCCCAGCTCGCCGTCACCGGCAACACCGGGGCGGTCACCTACACCGAGACAGCCTCGGCGGACTCGGCCGACGTCCTGGTCTCGGCCAGCGGGGCGGTCACGACCAAGGGCACCCTGGCGGCGGGGACCTACACCGTGTCGGGCAAGACCACCGACGCCTATGGCGATACCGGGATCTGGGTGTTCTATCTCACCGTGTATGCCGTCCCGACCTTGACATCGATAACACCACCGTCCGGACCGACAACTGGCGGAAACATTGTGACCCTAAGAGGCACCGGATTTGTCCACGGTGCCGATTCGGTGACGTTCGGCACTGTGAGGATACCGCCGACAACAGTGACAACCGTGGGGACAACCCTTCTCATTAGGGTCCCTGCCCACGCAGGCGCTGGCAGTGTGGCGGTTACCGTGACCAACCCAGGAGGAACCTCAGGGAGTGTCACATACACGTACTACACAACATGACAGGTCGGACCTCAATCAACTTCGATAGGACATCGAAAATTCGGATCCGTCAGGCGTTTGTCAGACCACTTCCGACGTGCGGCGCCTGCTCCGCCGCACCAGGTTGATCTGACATTGGGTCACCCAGGTCCGCGCTGTTGCCCCCACCCACAAGGTGCCCCGCCTGCCCGTCGTCGGAGCACCGAGTAGATCAGGCACTTCGAGAGCCCAATGGTCAGAGTGTCCAACTGTGTATTGCACTTGGGGTTTTCGGCGCGCGCCGAGGAGAATGTCGGAAGCCCTTGCGTGTGGTGGTGAGTGAGTTGAGTTGAGTGGGGTATCGACGAAATCCTGATGTCCTGGGGTGAGTCGGATCCGAGGAACTTGCTTTCCCACCCAGTTGGCTCAGGCTTCCCACCACCCTGGTCAGGAGCAATAACTGGTTGCCATTGTCGGAGGGCGAGTTTCGGCCATAATCCATTGACACCAATTGGGTGGGCAGATCCGGCACTCACCGTGGATGCAACGGTTCCGGGTGGCAACAGGATGCCGGACGCACGAGCAAGGGGGCATGTGGGATGGAGCGCTCGCGGGGAAGCCGCTGGTTGTCGCGAAGAGTGCGGATGGCTGCCGGATCGGGGGTGCTGATTTTGACGGTGTTCGTGGCATCGGGCGGCACCCACGTCTCCGCGGGGGCGTCGAACTATCCGACCGGCTCGATCCCGATAACAAAGCTCCACTACAATCCGACGACTACCCCGGGGGGCACCCTCCCGAACTCGAACGGGATCCAGCCGGGTGACAAGCCGATCTCCCCACCCAAGAGCGGCTACCTCATCTACTGGGACCAGAACGAGGAAGAGGACTACTACGAATCGGCCAACGGCAGCGAAGGGCAGCTCGAGCGCCCCTGGGACCCCAACGGCCAGATGTGCATCGTCCCCCACACCGACGGGGATTATGTCGTGGGGTACGACCCCACCAACGCCTCACAGCACAACCCCGGGGGGCCGCCCGACCATCCGTTCAAGCAACCGGGTGACGGTGAGGAGCTGAACAACCGCTACGGCGTGTGGACCGGAACGAACCTCTACGTCCCCGGCCCGTACAAGACAACAGCGGTCAAGGGAGCCCCGGGCCAGGACACGCCCAAGACCAAAGGCGGGCAATGGAATGGGAACTCCACGTACACGGGTTGTGACGCCCTGCCGAATGGCAATGTGGTCGCCGACGACATTGCCACCGCACAGGGCACATTCCCCGTCCCGCACGACGGCCGGCTCGTTGAGTGGTTCGCGCCCAAGTACACCTCGTACTGCATCCTCATGGGACCGACCTCGGGAGGTGACGGACCCCACCACGCCGACGGCACGGGTGGACTCGCGCAGCCTGGGATGATGGCGACGGCGAACAACGGCGACCTGCTGCTTCCCGAGGCACGTACATCGTCGACGACAGCGACAGCACCGGGTGCGGTGCTCCGCATCGCGCACACATCGTTGCCGACCAGCGCCGCGCAGTGTCCCGGTGGGCTCTACCCTCAGGGCGACCTCCACGTAACCGACTTCATGAAGGGCACCTCGACATTCCTGTCATTGCCGTCGGGTGTGGCGCAGGATCCGAAGTGCGGCTGCGTCGCCGTGGACCAGTACATCGGGTCACCAGCAATTGCGTTCTACTCGGAGACAGGCAAGCTCCTCTCGACACGCCCGACGATCCCCGGTGAGACCTCGGTGACCGCAACCAACGGGTTCAACCCCTTCGGCATGGCCTTCGCGCCCGACGGTTCCCTTTACTTTGTCGACATCCACATCACATGTCCGGGTGGCAATCTGTCTGACTGCGGTCCCGCGAACAACAAAGGACGCGTCCTGGAAGTACCCTTCTCCTCGAGTGGCCAGCCCCAGCTGCCGCCGAAGGTCATCGCCTCAGGTTTCGACTTCCCGACGTCGACCACCATCTGCGTCATCGGGCACGGCGTCTGTCCGTTCCCCGCCTACAAGACGCCCGAACCGTCAATTGGGACGAAGGCCGAAGCGGGGTGATTGGGCCAAACCTCTTCTCACGCCGTCGTGGGTCGGCGGAAAGGGGATTCTTCAAAACCGGCCGTCACCCTTTGTTCGCGGACGGGCTTCGCCGGGATCCTTGACGCTCTGGTTCCCCCGGCACGATCTCCAGCGACCTCGGCCTTGAGACACTCCCCACGGCCCAAGTGATCCTGAGCCCACTCTGTTGCGTGCCGTGTGCGTAGCGTTGAGTGGGCGAGGGGGGACTTGAACCCCCACATCCTCGAAATTTTGGAGACCTGCTCATCGGGCCGAAGTGCCATCTGACCTGCTCGAACCTTCCTAACCCTACTCGACCGAAGTAGACCGAAGTAGACCGAAATTCCGTGTCTTTCGCGTGTCGCCGTGTCCTATTCGTGTCCCGCTGCAGCCGTCGGAAGCGCCGTGATCGTCGCCTCCGTGGCGGCGCTGGCGCTCGCCATCCGCAGCTCCTCGAGCTGCTCGGTGAGGCGCTCCTGGACGCCCTCGAAGAGGTGGCCGTAGACCCGG
>JBKQNY010000075.1:0-21422 GCA_052145775.1 Acidimicrobiales bacterium | reverse complement strand
GTCCGTGAGGCCGAGCTCTGGGACGAGTTCGGGGCCCGCGCCGGGCCCCCGCCCGAGGTCGGCGGGACCCGGCCACGCCCGCAACGGGCCGGCGCCCGCGGCCGCACGGCCGCCGCGGCGCGGCCGGGTGGGGGCCGGGGAGGCCGGTAGGCTCGTCCGGATGGATGCCGACAAGCTGCGGGGGGTGTTCACCGGGTTCTTCGCGGCCCGCGGCCACGCCCGGGTTCCCTCGGCCAGCCTCATCCCCCAGCACCCCCGGGCGCCCCTGTTCACCAACGCCGGGATGAACCAGTTCATCCCGTACTTCCTGGGTGAGGAGCTCCCCCCCTACCGCCGAGCCACCACCGTGCAGAAGTGCGTGCGGGTCCGGGGCAAGCACGACGACATCGACCTGGTGGGCCGAACCACCCGTCACCTCACGTTCTTCGAGATGCTGGGCAACTTCAGCTTCGGCGACTACTTCAAGGTCGAAACCATCACCTGGGCCTGGGAGCTGCTCACCGGCGACCTGGGCCTCGACGGCGACCGGCTCTGGGCCACGGTGTACACCGACGACGACGAGGCCAACGGCATCTGGCGCGACGCCGTGGGCCTGCCGGCCGAGCGGATCCAGCGGATGGGCGAGGACAACTTCTGGGAGATGGGCGAGACCGGCCCGTGCGGGCCGTGCTCGGAGATCTACTACGACCGCGGTCCGGCGTTCGGCGAGGCGGGCGGCCCGGTCGGGGGCGGCGAGGAGCGCTACGTCGAGCTGTGGAACCTGGTCTTCACCCAGTACGACCGCCAGCCCGACGGCAGCCTCGAGCCGCTGCCCCGGCCCAACATCGACACCGGGGCTGGCTTCGAGCGGGTGCTCACCATCTTGGAGGGTGTGCCTTCGATCTGGGAGACCGGGGTGCTGCGGCCGATCATCGCCCGGGCCGAGCAGCTGAGCGGCCGCGCCTACGGGAGTGACAGCGAGACCGACGTGGCCCTGCGGGTGCTGGCCGACCACGCCCGCAGCACGGCCCTGCTGATCGCCGACGGGGTGCTGCCCTCCAACGACGGCCGGGGCTACGTGCTGCGCCGGCTGATCCGCCGGGCCGTGCTCACCGCCCGCCGTCTCGGGGTGGAGGCCCGGGTCACCCCGGCCCTCGCCGCCTCGGTCGCCGACGTGCTGGGCACGGCCTACCCCGCCCTCGTCTCGGACCTCGGCCTCGTCTCCGAGGTGCTCGAGCGCGAGGAGGCCGGCTTCGACCGGACCTTGCGCACCGGCCTCACCCTCCTGAACGAGGCGCTGGGGTCGGCCGCCGAGGAGGGCGGCGACCAGCCGCTCCCCGGCGAGGTCGCCTTCCGGCTGCACGACACCCACGGCTTCCCGATCGAGCTCACCGAGGAGCTGGCCGCCGAGGCCGGGGTGGCGGTCGACCGCCCCGGCTACGACGAGCGGATGGCGGCCCAGCGCGAGCGGGCCCGCCGGGCGGCGCGCAGCGCGTCGGCGGCCGACGAGGACGCCTACCGCCGGCTGCTCGAGGCCGAGGGCCCGACGGCGTTCGTGGGGCGGGGCCCCGAGAGCTACGCCGCGCCGGCCCGGGTGGTGGCCGTCATGGCCGCGGCCGAGCCGGGGGTGGCCGAGATCTTCTTGGACCGCACCCCCTTCTACCGCGAGGGGGGCGGACAGGTGGGCGACACCGGTTCGATCGTCACCGAGACCGGCCGGGCCGACGTCTACGACACCGTGCCGGCCCTGCCTGGGCTGAGCGCCCACCGGGCCCGGGTGACCGGGGAGATCTTCGCCGGGCAGGACGCCCTGGCCGCCATCGCCGGCCCGCGGCGCGAGGCGATCCGCCGCAACCACACCGGCACCCACCTCCTCCACGCCGCCCTCCGCCAGGTCCTGGGCGACCACGTCCGCCAGCAGGGTTCGCTGGTGGCGCCCGACCGGCTGCGCTTCGACTTCAGCCACCACGGGTCCCCGGCCCCCGAAGAGCTCCGGGCGGTGACCGAGCTGGTGAACGCCGACGTCATCGGCGACGACGCCGTGGAGACCACCGAGACCACCCGCAGCCAGGCCGAGGAGATGGGGGCGGTGGCCTTCTTCGGCGACAAGTACGGCGACGTGGTGCGCGTGGTGCGGGCCGGGCCCCACTCCCTCGAGTTCTGCGGGGGCACCCACGTCGACGCCCTGGGGATGATCGGCCCGCTGGCCGTCGTCTCGGAGGGGTCGATCGGGTCGAACACCCGGCGCATCGAGGCGGTGACCGGGCTGGCCGCCGCCGACCGCACGCTCGCCCGCGAGGCCCTGTTGGCCGAGGCGGCGTCGTTGCTCAAGGTGGAGCCCGACGGGGTGCTCGAGGCGCTCGGCCGGCTCCTCGACCGCCAGCGGGCCCAGGACAAGGAGATCGCTCGGCTGCGCGGCTCGGCCACCGACGCCGAGGCCGCCTCCCTGGCCGCCTCGGCCGAGGGCGGGGTGGTGGTGGCGCGGCGCGACGGCCACGGCGCCGACGAGCTGCGGACGCTGGTCCAGGCCGTGCAGCGCCGCGGCGGGGTGCGGGCGGTGGTGGTGGGCGGCGTCGTCGAGGAGGGCAAGGTGGCCATCGCCGCGGCCACCGGCGGAGAGCCCGACGCCGGCGCACTGGTCAAACGCGTGGCCAAGGTCGTGGGCGGGGGCGGCGGGGGATCGCCCGAGGTGGCCGTGGCGGGCGGGCGCGACCCCGGCCGGCTGGACGAGGCCCTGGCCGAGGCCCGCCGGGCGCTGTCGGGGGAATGACCCGTCGGGCCGTGGCGGTCGACCTCGGCTCCCGGCGCATCGGGGTGGCGGTCAGCGACGGCGCGGGCACGATGGCCTTCCCGCGCCCGTGCATCGAACGCGGCGGCGACCCCTCAGCGGACCGCCTGGCCGTGGCCGGCGTGGTGGCCGAGGAGGGGGCCGCGGTCCTGGTGGTGGGGTTGCCGGTCTCCCTCGACGGCCGGCTCGGCACCGCCGCTCGGGCCGCCCGGGCCGAGGCCGAGGCGCTCGGAGAGCTGCTCGAGGAGCGCGGGGTGCGAGTGGAGACCTTTGACGAGCGGCTGACCACGGTCTCGGCCGAGGCGGCACTGGCCGAGGCGGGCAAACGCGGCACGGCGCGGCGGCGCTCGGTCGACAGCGCGGCGGCCACGGTGCTGCTGCAGGCGTGGCTGGACGCGCGGTGACCGGCCGGGCGGACCCCGGCGGGACGGGGGGCGAGGACGGCGCCGCCACGGCCACCGCGCCCGGCCCGCCGCCCGGCACCCCCGCGGGGGACGGACCGGCGCGCCCGGTGCGCCCGGCTCGACGCCGCCGCCGGCGCGTCGTCCTCGCCGTCGTGGGCGCCGTGGTGCTTGTGGTGGCAGCCCTGGTCGGGTGGTACGAGATCGAGGCCAACCCCTTCGGCGGCCCCGGCCGGCGCGTGGTGGTGGACATCCGTTCCGGCGAGTCGGCCGGCGCGGTGGCGGCCACACTGGCCCGCCACGACGTCATCGGGAGCACGCTCGCCTTCCGGCTCTCGCTCTTCGTGCACGGCACGCCGACCATGGAGCCGGGGGGCTACGTCTTCCGCACCAACGAGTCGTTCTCCACCGTCCGCTCCCTGTTGGCCGGCGGGCCGACGGTCGTCGTCCTCGACGTCCTGCCGGGCAACACGGTGGCCGAGGTGGCGTCCGAGCTCTCGGGGGCGGCCGGGGACCTGGGCGCGCAGTTCGCCTCTGCGGCGCGGGCCGGCGCCGTGCCCTCCCCCTACGCCACACCGTCGTCGGGGGACCTCGAGGGATTGCTCGGGACCGGGCAGTACCAGGTGCTGCCGGGGGAGGGAGTGCACCAGCTGCTGGCTCAGATGGTGGCGCGCTTCGACGCGGAGGCGGCGGCGGCCGGCCTCACCCCCCAGGCCGCCCAGGCGCTCGGCCTCACGCCGTACCAGCTGGTCACGGTGGCCTCGATCGCCGAGAAGGAGGGCTACTACCAGCGCTACTTCGGCCAAGTGGCCCGGGTCGTCTACAACCGCCTGGCCGCCGACATGACCCTCGACATGACATCGACCGTCCTCTACGCCCTCGGCCAGGACGGCGGCCCGGTGAGCGCGGCCGACCAGAAGATCGACAGCCCCTACAACACGTACCTGCACACCGGGCTCACCCCCACGCCCATCTGCTTCCCCTCGCAGGCCGCCCTGGCCGCCGCGGTGTCGCCCACGCCGGGGACATGGCTCTACTTCACCGTGGTCTCCAAGTCCGGCACCACCCTGTTCGCCGACACCTACACACAACAGCTGGCCAATGAGAAGCTGGCCCAGAGCCGGGGCGTCGGCTGATGGCGTCCCGTGAGCGTCCGCTCAGCGGCGGGTGGCCCTCGGCGGCAACCGCCGTGGTCGGGGTGATCGGGGACCCCGTCGGCCACTCGCTCTCCCCGCTCATCCACAACACCGCCTTCGGCGCCCTCGGCCTCGACTGGGTGTCGGTCGGGTTCGCCGTGCCGGAAGGCGCGGCACCGGGTGCGGTGGCCGGCATGCGCGCGTTGGGTCTGGCCGGCCTGTCGGTGACCATGCCCCACAAGGCGGAGGTGGCGGGGCTGGTCGACGAGTGCACGCCGGTGGCGGCGCGCCTCGGGGCGGTCAACTGCCTGCGGTGGGCAGAGGGGCGCCTGGTCGGCGACAACACCGACGGGGAGGGGTTCGTGGCCTCGCTGCGACGCGGGGCCGGCGTGGACCCCGGTGGCCGGCGCTGCCTGGTGGTCGGGGCCGGCGGGGCCGCCCGGGCCGTGGTCCTGGCCCTGGCCGAGGCGGGGGCGGCCGAGGTGGTGGTGGTCAACCGCACGGCCGAACGGGCCGCCTCGGCGGCGGCGTTGGCCGGCGGGCGCGGGCGGGTGGGCGACCCCGCCGAGGCACCGTCAATGGACCTGGTGGTCGAGGCCACCCCGGCCGGGATGGCCGGCGCCGGCGTGCCGTCGCTGGTCGAAGGGTCGGCGCTCGGCCCCGGTCAGGTGGCGGCCGACCTCGTCTACCACCCGGCGGTCACGCCCTGGCTGGCCGCGGCGCGGGCCAACGGGGCCACCGTGGTGGGCGGGCTGGGGATGCTGGTCCACCAGGCCGCGGCCCAGCTGGCGGCCTGGACCGGGACCGAGCCGCCGGTCGACGTCTTGTGGATGGCGGCCCGCCGGGCGGTGGAGGGCCAGGACGGCTAAGGGCCGGCGTCGGCCGACCCGCCGGCCGGCCACAGCCCCGCGTCGGCGAGGTGCGCCACCACCTCCTCGCGCAGGGCCCGCTCGAGGGCCACGCGCCGGGCCGGGGTGGTGCGCAGGGCGACGCGGACGGTGCAGCTGGCGCCGTCGGCGTCCACCACGCCGACCACCTCGGGCGGCTCGGTGCACGAAGCGGCGAAGCGCGGCGAGTGCGCCACCTCGCGTGCCGCGGCAGCCACCACCTCGCGCACCCGCTCGAAGGCGGCGGTGTCGCCGGGGGCCACCGGCACGTCGACCATGGCCTTGGCCCATCCCCGCGAGGAGTTGGTCAACTGTCGGATCTCCCCATTGGGGACGTAGCAGACCGAGCCGTCGACCGCCCGCATCCTCGTCACGCGCAGGCTCACGTCCTCGACCACGCCGGTGGTGGTGCCCACGGCGATGGTGTCGCCGATGCCGAACTGGTCCTCCATGGCGAGCAGGATCCCCGAGAGGTAGTCGCGCACGAGCGACTGGGCCCCGAACCCGAGGGTGGCGCCGATGATGGTGGCGCTGGCCAACAGGGGGGTGAGGTTGATGCCCAGCATGCCCAGCACGATGGCGATGGCCACGATGGCCACGAACAGCCGCCAGAGGTTGGAGATGAGGGCGACCAGGGTGGCGACCCGGGGGGCGGGGCGGCCCTCGGTCCGCCCGGCGGCCTGGGTGGCCATCCGCCCGAGCACCCGCCGGATGGCCCGGGCCCCGAAGTGGGCCGCCAGGGCGGCGACCACCACGACCAGGACCACCTCGAGGGGTCGGACCACGAAGTCGTTGACCGAGCGGGCCGTCGAGGGTGTGGCCCCGGCCTGGGTGAGCAGGGAGTAGAACCAGCCCCCCGAGGAGTCCGAGGCGGCCGGCACCGGGACGGGCCAGTGGGTCGCGGCAACGAGGGGCGGGGGGGTGGCGGGGCTCACGGCCGATATTCTGTCCCCCGGTGCACCCCCGGTGATAACGAGCCCCCGCGTCCAGCCCACCCACCGCAAGGTCGTCGGGGTCGACCTGGTGCTGATCGGCGCCTCCGTGGCCGTGGCGACCGTGGGGGTGGTGATGGTCTACTCGGCCACCCGGGGCGCCCTGCTGGCCGCCGGGGAGAGCCCCACCTCCTACCTGAAGCGCCAGGCGCTGTGGGTGGTGCTCGGGGTGGTGGCCATGACCGTCATGGCCCTCATCGACTACCGACGCCTCGAATCGGTGGCCATGCTCATCTACGCCGGGTCGGTGCTCACCCTCGTGGTGGTCCTGGTGCCGCACATTGGGTCGCGGGCCACAGGCTCGCAGCGCTGGTTCGCGCTCGGCCCCCTCCAGCTCCAGCCCTCGGAGTTCGCGGTGCTGGCTCTCATCGCCGCCGTGGCCACCTACTGCTCGAGACGCAGCGAGGGGTTGGCCTGGGCCGACGTGGTCCGCCTCATGGTGATGGCCGGGATCCCCATCCTGCTCGTGTTGGTCCAGCCGGACCTGGGCACGGCCATGATCATGACCATCGTGCTCCTGGTGATGCTGGCCGTGGCCGGCCTGCCCACCCGGATCCTGGTCATGCTCTTGGTGGGGGCGGTGGCGGCGGTCGTCGTCGCCCTGGAGGCGGGGCTGCTCCACAAGTACCAGATCACCCGGATCACGAGCTTCCTCCACCAGGACGCCCGGAACCTCACCAAGACCCAGCAGGCCGAGGTCTACAACCTCCAGGAGGCCAAGACGGCCATCGGGTCCGGAGGCCTCTTCGGCACCGGCCTGCTGCACGGGGCCCAGACGAACCTCGGCTACGTCCCCGAGCAGCAGACCGACTTCATCTTCACCGCGGTGGGCGAGCAGCTCGGGTTCGTGGGCGCCACGTCGGTGCTGGCCCTCCTGGCCCTGGTCTCCTGGCGCCTCCTGCGCATCGGCCAGCTGGCCCGCGACAGCTTCGGGCGGCTCCTGTGCGCCGGGCTCTTCGCCTTCGTGGCCTTCAGCACCTTCCAGAACGCCGGGATGACCATGGGCATCATGCCGATCACCGGCATCCCGCTGCCCATGGTCAGCTACGGCGGCACCGCCGTGGTCTGCTTCTTCATGGGGATCGGGGTGGCCCTCAGCGTCTACTGGAGGAGGGCCGGCTGAGGTGGGCGGCGGCCAGCCCAGCTTCCGGGTGATGGAGGTGGTGGGGGTGACCGTGGAGCTGCCCGATCAGTACCCGGTGGTCACCCTCCAAGAGTCCGAGTCCCCCCTGCGCGAGCTCACCTTCCGGGTGGGCATGGCCGAGGGCGTGGCCCTCTCCCAGGCCCTGCGCAGGCTCAAGTCCCCCCGCCCGCTCACCCACGAGCTGCTCACCACCGTGCTGGGCCGGCTCGGGGCCGACGTGGTGGCGGTGCGCCTGACCGGCCGCCAGGGCACCGTCTACCTGGCCGAGCTCGACCTCATGTCGGCCCGGGGGCGCGAGGTCATGTCGTGCCGGCCGAGCGACGGCCTCACCATCGCCGTGCGCCAGCCGGTGCCCGCCCCGGTGCTGGCCGACGAGCGGCTGCTCGAGGGCGACGGCGACGTCCTGCCCGGCCCGGGGTAGGGAGGATCGGGCAGGGGATCAACTGGCCACGATGAAGGTCGACTCCCCGGGCAGGCTCACCCCCATGGCCAGCTCGGCGGTGGTCGAGGTGCCCTCCTCGGAGATCCGCATCAACAGGGCGATCAGGACGTAGTTGGCCACCAGCGACGAACCCCCCGAGGCGACGAAGGGGAGGGTGATGCCGGTGAGGGGCAGCAGCCGCAGCACCCCGGCCATGATGAAGAAGGCCTGGAAGCCGACGATCATGGTGAGGCCGGTGGCCACCAGCTTGGAGAAGTCCGAGCGCGCCGTCTGCGCGATGCGCAGGCCCGCCCCGACCAAGAGCAGGAAGGCCAGCACGACGGCGGCGGCCCCGATGAAGCCCATCTCGTCGGCGATGGCGGCGAAGATCATGTCGCTGCTGATGTCGAAGATGTTGCCGGCGGCGTGGTCCAACCCGAGCCCCGACCCCCCGATGCCCCCGTGGGCCAGGGCGTACTCGCCCTGGACCAGCTGGGATGTGGGCTTGGGGTGCAGCCATGTGGTGATGCGGGTGTCGACGTGGGGGACGATGTGGGAGACGGCGACCGCCCCCACGGCGAAGAGCACCACCCCGAACAAGAGGTAGGCGGACCGCCCGGTGGTCACCCACAGCATGGCGATGAACAGGGTGAAGATCAGCATGGCGAAGCCGATGTCGTCCTCCACCCCGATGATCGCGATGGCGGCGCCCCAGGCCACCAGGATCGGCAAGAGCGGCCGGGGGTCGAGGACCAGCCGGTCGCCCACCCGCGCCGTGGGGATCGACAGGAGCTCCTTCTTCTCGGCGAAGTAAGAGGCGAAGAAGATGCAGAGCAGGATCTTGGCCACCTCGATCGGCTGGAACTGGATCGCCCCGACGTGGACGAAGAGCCGTGCCCCCAGGATTGTCGCCCCGACGTGCGGGATGAGCGGCGCCACCAGCAGCACGCCGGCGCCGAGCAGGAGGAGGTAGCGGTAGCGGTCGAGGTCGCGCGAGTGCTGGATGACGAGCAGGGTGAGGACGTAGAGCCCGATCCCGAGCACCGCCCACGTGGCCTGGGCCTTGGCCGTCGGGGGTGTCCAGCGGACGATGATCACGTACCCGATGCCGTTCAAGAGCGCGGCGAGCGGGAGGACCACGGCGTTGGCGTTCGGTGCCAGCCAGCGGTTGGCCAGGTGGCCCACGAGGGAGATCCCCAGGATGACGGCGAGGATCGGCCCCAGGTGGGGCGGGATCTTGTTCTTGGCCCCCAGCTCGGCGATGACGTAGAAGGCCACCGTGATCACGGCGGCGAAGAACAAGAGGCCCAGCTCGGTGCGCCGACGCGGCTTGGTCCCCCGTGGCCACGGGGGCAGGCGGTGGGTGCGCGCCCACGTCGCGGGGGGCCGCCGCACGGCGGTTTGGGCCACGCCGTGAGCGTAGCGGGGGGTAGTACGCTCGGGGGAGACCCGCCGCACGGTGGACGGAGACCCTTGACCCTCGAGCAGACTTCCACGACCGGCACCGCGCCCGCCACCGGTCCGACCGGGGGGGCCGCGGTGGCGAGCGCGGCACGGCCGACGTCGGAGGCGGACATCGCCGCCTTCGGCTACCAGCGGTTCGCCAACCGGGAGCTGTCGCGGCTGGACTTCGGGGCCCGCCTGCTCGACCTCTCCGACGACCCCGAGGTACCCCTCCTCGAGCGGGTCAAGTTCATGGCCATCTTCTCCGACCTTCTCGACGAGCTCTTCCAGGTGAGGGTGGCCGGTCTCGATGACCAGGTGGCGGCGGGGGTGCGCACCCGCTCGATCGACGGCCTGCGCCCCGGCGAGCAGCTGGCGGTCATCCGGGGCCGGGTGGAGGAGCTGGTGGCCCGCCAGGACCGGATCTTCCTCGACCGCCTCGTCCCGGCCCTGGCCGAGGCCGGGGTGCGGCTCTCGGACTGGACGTCGCTCGACGACGACGACCGCAGCTACCTGGTGGACGTCTTCCACCGGCAGATCTTCCCGGTGCTCACCCCCCTCGCCGTCGACCCCGGCCACCCCTTCCCCTACATCTCCAACCTCTCCCTCAACCTGCTGGTGGAGGTGGCCGACCCCGGGACCGGCGAGCAGCGGATCGCCCGGGTCAAGGTCCCCCAGGTCCTGCCCCGCTTCGTGGTCATGCCCGACGGCGAGCGGTTCGTCCCCCTCGAGCAGGTGATCGCCGCCCACCTCGACGTGCTCTTCCCCGGGATGACCATCGGTGAGCACGACGCCTTCCGGGTGACCCGAAACTCCGACCTCGCCCTCGAAGAGGACGAGGCCGACGACCTGCTCGTCGCCGTCGAGATGGAGCTGCGCCGGCGTCGGTTCGGCAGCGCCGTGCGGCTCGAGATCGCCGCCCAGGCCAGCGCGGGGCTGCGCGACCGGCTGGCCGGCGAGCTCGACGTCGGGCCCGACGGCGTCTACGCGGTCGACGCCCCGATCGACCTCTCGGGGCTGTGGGCCGTCTACGCCCTCGACCGTCCGGATCTCCACGAAGAGACGTGGACGCCCATGACGCCGCCCCACCTGGCCACCGCCGGCGACGAGCCGGCCGACCTGTTCGCCGTGCTGCGCGAGCGCGACGTGCTCGTCCACCACCCCTACGACTCCTTCGCCACCTCGGTGGAGGCCTTCGTGGCCCAGGCGGCCGAGGACCCCGACGTGCTCGGCATCAAGCAGACCCTCTACCGCACCTCGGGCGACAGCCCCATCGTGGCCTCGCTCATCAGGGCGGCCGAGGCGGGCAAGCAGGTGGCGGCCATCGTGGAGCTGAAGGCCCGCTTCGACGAGCAGGCCAACATCGGCTGGGCCCGGGCCCTGGAGGAGGCCGGGGTCCACGTCGTCTACGGCCTGGTGGGGCTGAAGACGCACTCCAAGACCGTGCTGGTGCTGCGGCGCGAGGAGGAGGGCATCCGTCGCTACTGCCACGTGGGCACGGGCAACTACAACTCCAAGACGGCGCGGATCTACGAGGACCTGGGCCTGCTCACGGCCGCCCCCGACGTCGGGGCCGACGTGGGCGACCTGTTCAACTACCTCACCGGGTTCAGCCGCCACACCGGTTACCGCCAGCTCCTGGTCTCCCCGGTGACCCTGCGCCACCGAGTGCTCGAGCTGATCGACGAGCAGGCCGCGGCCGGGCCCGAGGGCCGCATCGTCATGAAGATGAACGGCCTCACCGACCCCGAGTTGATCGACGCCCTCTACCGGGCCTCGTGCGCCGGGGTGACGATCGACCTGGCCGTGCGCGGGCTGTGCTGCCTGCGGCCGGGGATCCCCGGGCTGTCCGAGACGATCATGGTGCGCTCGATCGTGGGCCAATTCCTCGAGCACTCGCGCATCTACCGCTTCGGGGGGTCGACCGACGACGTGCCGCACCGCGACGCCGATGCGGCGCCCGGGGCATCGCCGCTGACCCTCCTCATCGGCTCGGCCGACCTCATGGAGCGCAACCTCGATCGGCGGATCGAGGTGCTGGTCCCCGTGCGCGACGCGGAGCTGCAGGCCCGCCTCCTCGAGATCCTCGAGCTGGTCTTCGCCGACGACACCAACGCCTGGGTGCTCGGGTCCGACAAGCGCTGGCGGAGGGTGCCGTCGCGCCGGGGGGTCAACTCCCAGCGTCGACTGCGCCTGCTGGCCCTCGACCGGGCCCGCCGCCGGCGAGAGGTCGACGCCCGCCTCGACGGCGCCTGACCGGCCGCCTCAGGCGGTGGCCGGCGGGAGGGGCGCGGCCGGCGGGGACGGTTTCTCGGGCCGCCCGGCGAGCCGTCGCCGGCGCTCCCGGGCCGTCCGGCCGAACCGCAGCGACAGGTAGGCCACCCCGCCGACGGGGATGGGCAGCCAGAAGTTGATGAGGCGGTAGGAGAGGACGCCGAGCACGGCCACGTCGCGCGGGACGTGGAACCCGACCAGGGTGGGGATGAGGATGCCCTCCACCACGCCCAGCCCCCCGGGGGTGATGGGGATCACGGCCAGGACGTTGGCCAGGCCGTAGGCGACGAGGAGGTCGACCGGCGAGACGACGTGGCCGAAGGCGAGGATGAACACCCACAGCGAGGCGGCGTCGAGGATCCAGTTGGCGGCCGCCCAGGCCAGGGCCCGGATCAGCAGCTGGCGGTCGCGCAGGAGGACCTCGAGGCGGCCGGCCACCTTCTGGACGAGCGAGGCGACGGCGTCGGCCCTGACGAAGGGCAGGTGGCAGGCGATCCGCTCGAGCCGCTCGGCCGCCTGGCGCTGGCCCCGGGTGAGGAGGAGCACGGCGGCGGCGAAGAGGCCGAGGAGGATCACCCCGGCGATGGCGGCGAACCCGTAGAGGGGGTTGTAGCCGGTGAGGGGGATCGAGATGAGCAGGGCGAACCAGAAGAGGCAGTTCAAGACGACCGCCGATCCCACGCCCTGGGTGGCCAGGCCGAAGGCGGCGGTGCTGCCCGAGACGTCGTTGTCGATCAGAAAGCGGTAGGCGACGGCGGTGCCCGGCGCCGTCCCCCCCGGCAGGACGTGGCTCACCGACAGGCTCGACATGTTGATCCGGAACAGGGTGAAGCGTCGCGGCGCGCCGGGGGAGAGCACGGTGTGGGTCAGTTGGGCGTAGGCGGCGAGCGACGCCGCCTCGAACAGCACCCCGAGCACCAGCCAGACGATGTTGACCTGCCCCAGCAGGTCGATGGACTTGCTGGCGCTGATGATCTCGGGCAGCAGCACGTACTCGACCACGAAGATCGAGACGACGAGGGTGATCGTCCACTTGATCTGCTTGGGGATCCAGGGCTTCCGCCTCGCCGGTCCTTGGCTGTCCGCGGCGGCGGCCTCGGGAGCGGCCGGCGGCCCTGTGCCCACGTCTCCCGCCCCGGGGGTCGCGCCGGGATCGGCCGCGGTCGTGGCCGCGCCGGCCCCGTCGGTGTCGCCGGTGTGGCCGTCGCCGTCGGCGGTCGCCGGGGCTGCGGGGACGGCCGTCGGCCGGCCGTCGCCGGTGGGTGGCGCGTCGGTCGTCCCGTGCTCGGGTGCGGAGATCTTGGCCCCCGCCTCCTCCTCCATCCCCCTCATGGTGTCATGCGCGGCCCGCCGAACCTGCAATGCTGGCCTCATGTCCGCGGGGACCGACGACGGCGAGGGCCGTGTCCGCACCGCGGACGGCGACATCGAACCGCCGGACCAGGAGTCCCCGGTCGGCATGGCCCCCACCTACCGGGGCCGGGTGTCGGCGGCGGCCCGGGACCGGGGGGTGCCGCTGGCCACCATCCTCACCACCCTCCTGGTGGGGTTCGTCCTGCTGGACGTGAACGCCCTGATGATCCTGCTCCTGTGGATCCTGCGCTCGATCATCCTCTACACCGTGGTGGGCACGTTCGTGGCTCTCCTGCTCTCGCCGCTGGTCCGGCTGGTCGAGCGCACCGGCCTGCCCCGGGGGGTGGCGGTGGCCTTTGTCTTCGTGGGGGCCCTGGTCGCCTTCATCGGGATCGTGGTGCTCTTCACCGCCCCGCTGGTTTCCGCCGTGGAGCACTTCGCCAAGCAGCTGCCCACCCTCGTGCGTCAGGCCGAGCACGGCACCGGCCCGCTCGGCCGGCTGCTCAAGCGGCTCCACCTCCAGCAGTGGGTCAACACCAACGCCCCCAAGCTCGCCCACGACGTGACCAAGAGCCTGAAGCCCGCCCAGGCCCTCTCGGTGGGCGCCGCGGCCTTCTCCACGGTGGTGTCGATGAGCGAGATCGCCGTGCTCGCCCTGTTCATCCTGCTCGAGGCCCCGATGCTCCGGCGGGCCGTCCTCTCGCAGTTCAGCCCGGCCCGCGCCGACCGGATCGCCCGGGTCTACCGCGAGGCGTCGCAGTCGGTGACCGGCTACATGCTCGGGAACGGCTGCACCTCGCTCATCGCCGGGGTGGTGGTCCTGGTGACCCTGCTCGTCATGGGGGTTCCCTACCCGTTCCTGCTCGGGCTGTGGGTGGCCCTGGTGGACCTCCTGCCGCTCATCGGGGGCCTGCTGGCCGGGGTGCCGGTGGTCATCATCGCCGCCTTCCACTCCCTGCCGGCCTTCATCGTGACCGCCGTCGTCTTCATCGTCTACCAGCAGATCGAGAACCACCTCTTGAACCCGGTGGTCATGAGCAAGACGGTGCGCCTCAACCCCCTCTGGGTGCTGTTGGCCGTGCTGTGCGGGGCGGCCATCGGCGCCAAGGTGGGGAGCGGCCTGGGGACCTTCATCGGCGCCCTGATCGGGATCCCGGTGGGCGGGGCCATCCAGGTCGTGGCCCGGGAGATCCGCCGGGGCCCCGATCCCGACGAGGGGCCGGCCCTGGTCTCCCGACCGGAGGGGGCGAGCGGGGTCCCCTAAGCTGCCGCCCGTGCGCGTGCTGGTCATCGTCCCCACCTACAACGAGGCAGAGAACGTCCAGCTCGTTCTCGGGCGCATCCGCGAGTCGCTACCCCAGGCCGGGATCCTGGTGGTCGACGACGGGAGCCCCGACGGGACGGCCGACCTGGCCGAGCAGGTGGCCGTCGAGCTGGGCGAGGTCCACGTCATGCGCCGGAGCGCCAAGTCGGGGTTGGGCAGCGCCTACCGGGCCGGGTTCACCTGGGCGCTGGCCGAGGGCTACGAGGCGTGCGTGGAGATGGACGCCGACTTCTCCCACGACCCAGCCGCCCTGAAGGACCTGGTGGCCCCGCTCAGCGAGGGCTACGAGGTGTCGATCGGCTCGCGCTACATGCCCGGCGGGTCCATCCCCAACTGGTCCTGGAGCCGCCACCTGCTGTCGTGGGGCGGCAACCGCTACGCCTCGGTCGTGCTCGGCTTGGGCGTCACCGACTCGACCGCCGGCTTCCGGGCCTACGCCGCCACGGTGCTGCGCCGGCTCGACCTCGACCGGATCCGGGCCGAGGGGTACGGGTTCCAGATCGAGATGACCTACCGCGCCAAGCAGGCCGGGGCGGCCATCACCGAGGTGCCCATCCGCTTCGTCGACCGGGTGGCCGGGGAGTCGAAGATGTCCTCGGCCATCGTGATCGAGGCCTTGGGCCTGGTGACCTGGTGGGGGCTGGGGCGGGGGTGGCGTGCGCTGCGTGACCTGGTCTCCCCGGCCAAGAAGACGGCGGTGGAAGCGGGTCGCTGAGGGGTGCCCGGCGGCCCGGGCACGCCATCTGCGATCATGGTCGGATGGCGCCCGGGACGAACGCCGCGCCGTCGGCGGTCTCGCCGGGGGCCGAGAGTGCGCGCATCCTCGTCGTCGACGACGAGCCGTACATCACGGACCTGCTCTGCACCGCCCTGCGCTTCGAGGGGTTCACGGTGGACGTGGCGGCCACGGGGTCCGAGGCCCTCGCCGCGCTGCGGTCGAATCGGCCCGATCTGGTCCTGCTCGACGTGATGCTCCCCGACATGGAGGGGATCGACGTCTGCCGCCGGCTGCGCGAGGTGGGGGACAAGGTGCCGGTCGTCTTCCTCACCGCCCGCGACGCCACCGAGGACAAGGTCTCGGGGCTCTCGCTCGGCGACGACTACGTGACCAAGCCCTTCAGCCTCGACGAGCTGGTGGCCCGGCTGCGCGCCGTGCTGCGTCGTAGCGGTCTCGACGACAGCGGCGGGGAGGAGCTCACCTTCGCCGACCTCGTCATGAACGTCGACACCCGCGAGGTGTGGCGCCACGGCACGCCGATCGAGCTCACGGCGACCGAGTTCAACGTCCTCTTCTACTTGCTGGAGAACGCCCGCCGGGTGGTGTCGAAGTCCGAGATCCTCGACCACGTCTGGGACTACGGGTTCTCCGGCGACGCCAACATCGTGGAGACCTACATCAGCTACCTGCGCAAGAAGATCGACGAGCACGACCCGCCGCTCATCCACACCGTGCGACGGGTGGGCTACTCGCTGCGGCTCCCTCGGGAGTGACGTGAACCTCCACCGACGCCTCACCATCTCGATGGCCGTGCTCTTGGTGATCGGCCTGGCTGTGGCCGACGTCGTCACCTACACCTCGCTGCGCTCCTTCCTCTACGGCCGCCTGGACTCCCAGATCGGCTCCTCCCAGGGGCTGGCCTTCCGGTACCTGGTGCGGGCGTCCGACCGGGGCGTGGCGCCCACCCACGAGGCGCTGGACGAGCGGATCTCGCCCGACGTCTACGTCGTGATCCTCGACCGCCGGGGCAAGGTGACGCTGTCGCTGCCCTCGGGGTCCACAGACCGCCCCGATCCCCAGCCGGTCGTGCCGCGGTCGCTGCGGGCCCAGGTCCTCCCGTTCTCCGCCTCCTACGGCCGCAAGGGCGGCGCCTTCCAGCCCAGCCCCGACGGGTTCGAGATGAACGGACCGCCCGGCTCGGGCGTCCGCTACCGGGCCCAGGCCATCACCGTCCCCCAGGGCACTCTCATCACCGCCATCTCCCTCAACCCCACCGACGCCACGCTCTCCTCGCTGCTGCGCATCGAACTCCTGGTCTCCTTGGCCGTGGTGGCCGCGCTGTGCATCCTCGCCTTGTGGACCGTCCGGCGGGGGCTGCGACCCCTCGACGAGATGACCCGCACCGCCGGCGCCATCGCCTCGGGGGACCTCACCCGCCGGGTCGAGGCCGAGGACGAGTCCACCGAGGTGGGACGGCTCGGCACCGCCCTCAACTCGATGCTGACTCAGATTGAGACCGCCTTCGAGCAGAAGTCGGCCTCCGAGGAACGGCTGCGCCAGTTCGTGGCCGACGCCTCGCACGAGCTGCGCACGCCCCTCACCTCGATCCGCGGCTACTCCGAGCTCCTGCGCAAGGGCGTCTTCGCCGACGGGGAGAGCCGGGACCGGGCGCTCGGCCGCATCGAGCACGAGGCGGGGCGGATGGGGGGACTCGTCGACGACCTCCTCCTGCTGGCCCGGCTCGACCAGGGCCGGCCCCTAGAGCGCACGCCGGTGGACCTGCACCGGATCTGCCGCGACGCCGTCGACGACGCCCGGGCGGCCGAGCCCGGCCGGCCCGTCGAGCTGGTGGCCGACGGACCCACGGTGGTCATGGGGGACCCCGACCGCCTGGCTCAGGTCGCCCACAACCTCGTGCGCAACGCGCTCACCCACACCCCACCGGGCAGCCCGGTGTCGGTGAGCGTGACGAGCGTGGACGGGATGGGGGTGCTGGCCGTGCGCGACCGCGGCCCGGGCCTCGAGGCGGCTCAGGCGGCGCGGGTCTTCGACCGCTTCTACCGCGGCGACGCGGCGCGGACCGGCCAGGGGACCGGGCTCGGGCTGTCCATCGTCCGGGCCATCGCCGGGGCCCTCGGCGGCCGGGCCCGGGTGACCACCACCCCCGGCGAGGGCTGCATCTTCACGGTGGAGGTCCCCCTCGCCCCGGCGGCGGCCGTGGCGAGGCAGCGGCCTGTGGGGCGGGCCCCCGCACCGCGCCAGCCCACCGGGCCGGTGCGCGCCTAGAGCAGACGGGAGGAACCCGGGGAGAGGGCGTCGAGGACCGAGGCCAGCTTGACCGTGGTCTCGGCCACCTCCTCCCAGGGATCCGAGCCGGCCACGATGCCGGCCCCCGCCGTGAGGGTGGCGGCCGACCCCTCGACGGTGGCCGAGCGGATCCCGATGACCCAGCGACCGTCCCCGGCGGCGTCGACCCAGCCGACCGGGCCGGCCCACAGCCCCCGGCCGGCCGGCTCCAGCTCGGCGATGCAGGCGAGGGCGAGGGACCGGGGGAGGCCGCCGACGGCGGGGGTGGGGTGGAGGTCGGCCAGGAGCTCGAGGACCGAGGGCGTCCGGCCGCCCTCGGCGGCCCGCAGCGTGCCCTCGATCACCGTCCCGAGGTGGGCCACCGTGCGCAGCCGCACCAGCGAGGGTGCGGACGGCACGTCGAGGTGGGTGCAGCGCGGGGCGAGGGCCTCGACGATCGCCTCGACCACCAGCTCGTGCTCGAGGCGGTCCTTGGCCGAGGACAACAAGTCGTCGAGGTCAGCCGCCTCGGGGGCGCCCCCGTGGCCCCCGGGGTCACCGTCGGGGCCCAGGCCGACCGTCCCGGCCAGGGGGTGGCAGCCGACGGCGTCCCCCCGTCGGCGCACGAGCAGCTCCGGGGAGGCCCCGAGGAACCGCCCGCCACCGGTGTCGCCGGGGAAGGAGAAGATCGTGCACGAGGGCTCCTGGGCCCAGAGCCGTCCGAGCACCGACGGCACGTCGACGGGCGCCGCGAACCGGGCATCGACCCGCCGGGCCAGGACGACCTTGCGCACCGGCCCCTCGAGAATGGCGGCGAGGGCCCGCTCGACCGAGCGCGCGTAGCCCGCGGGGGAGGGGACCTCGTGCACCTCGGGATCGCCGCCCGCCCCGTCGCGGGCCCCGGCGCGCCGGTCCCGGGCCAGCCCGGCCACCTGGTCGGCCAACCCCTCTGAGCGGCTCACCGAGTCGCCGGCGGCCACCAGGGTGGCCCAGCACCTCCCCTCGGCGTCGCGCCCGACCGAGAGTTCGGGCACGACCAGGCGGGCGGGCGCCGCGCGGTCGAACGGCAGGGCGCCGAAGGCCCGCACGACGGCGCCGGGCCGGTCGCCGGGTCCGGTGTGCGGCACCTTGGCCAGCCACTCGGCCGCCGCCGCCAGGTCGCCGGGGTCCTCCAGCCCCCGGGGCAGGTCGAGGGCGGCAGCCTCGCCCCTCCCGGCCAGGGCCAGCTCGCCGTCGGCGACGAGGATGCCGCCGGACCCGCAGACGCCGACGGGGTCGACGATGTCGCCGGGGAGGGCCACCGACACGGCGCGCAGGGTGTCTGGCTCGGGCCTCACCGGCCACCCCGGTCGCGCGGGGGCAGGCCCGACCTCGTGCCCACCACCAGCTGGCTCAGCCCCCCGCTCAGCAGGCGCCGGCCGACGCCGGAGAACCCCGCCTCGCGGAGGAGCCGGCGGAGCCCGGCCTCGTCGGGGAGGTAGGCGGTCGAGCGCGGGAGGTAGCGGTAGGCGTCGCGGTCCGAGAGCACCCCGCCCAGCACCGGCACCACGTGCTCGAACCACAGCCGGTGGCCGGCCCGCAGCGCGCCCGAAGGCGGGGCCGCCACCTCGAGCAGGGCGATGCGCCCGCCGGGGCGAAGCACCCGGGCCGCCTCGGCCAGCGAACCAGGCAGGTCGGTGAAGTTGCGAAGGCCGTAGCCGCAGATCAGCCCGTCGACCCCGCCGGTGGTGAACGGCAGCTGTGCGGCGTCGCACTGGGCCAGGGGGGTCCCGCGGTGGTTGGCGGCGAGCATGCCCCAGCTGAGGTCGGCGCCCAGGGCGCGGTAGCCGGCGCGCCGGGCGAGGGCGGACAGGTCGCCGGTGCCGCAGGCCAGGTCGAGGACGACCGAGTCGGGTGGGAGCCCGAGGGCGGCCACCGTGGCCCGCCGCCAGCCCTGGTCGAGGCCGAGGGTCATGACCCGGTTCACCAGGTCGTAGCGGGGGGCGATGGCGTCGAACATCGAACGCACCCGCCGGGTCTTCTCCTCGCCGGCGGGGAGCGGGGTCTCGACTCCGGCGGACCGGGTGCGCACGATCACTCGGCGCGGCTAGCGGTAGTAGCGGTAGACGACCTGGGCCACGCAGGCGGGCTTGGGGGCGTCCTTCACCTCGAAGGTGAGGTCGATCGTCACCTGCACGCCGCCTTTTACGTCCTCGACCCCGGACACGGTTGCCCCGAGGCGCAGCTCGGAGCCGACGGGGACCGGCGAGGGGAAGCGGACCTTGTTGCAGCCGTAGTTCACTCCGAACTTCATCCCCTCGACGGTGAGGACCTCACCCAGCATGGTGGGGGCCAGGGAGAGGGTGAGGTAGCCGTGGGCGATGGCCCCGCCGAACGGCCCGGTCTTGGCCCGCTCGGGGTCGACGTGGATCCACTGGTGGTCGCCGGTGGCGTCGGCGAAGAGGTCGATCCGCTTCTGGTCGACGACCTGCCACTCGCTGTAGCCGAGGTGGGTTCCCTCCAGTGATCGGAACTCCTCTACGCCGCGAACGGTCGTGCTCATCTCTCGCTCCTTCGTCGTCCGGTGGATAGTCGTCCGGTGGATCGGCGCCGGGCCGCCGTTGCGGCGGCCGGGTGGCCGGGGATGTGGAGCCACGTTAGATCAGGGGTGCGAGGGGCCCCCAACCCGCGGGCGACGCCGTGGACCTAGTGGAACCAGACCCGCTGGTACGCCCGGCTCTCGGGGTGGAGCAGGAGGACCACCAAGAGGCCGGCGAAGAGCACGTCGAGGAGGGACCCGAAGGCCCCGTGCACGAAGATGAGGAAGAGCACTTGGGCGAAGAGGTAGACGCAGGCGAGGACGACGCCGGCGCGGTAGGCGGCGCGGCGTTCGTTGGCGATGCCGTAGGCGGCGGCGCCCATGAGGACCAGCACGAGGTAGGGACCCGGGCCGGCGAACAGGAGGGTGAGGAGGGCCAGCGCCGCGCTGAGGTAGGAGAACAGCACCGCCCCCTGGAGCGTCTGGGGCTGGCTGGAGTCCATCCACTTTCGCTCGGCCACGACGCGAGTCTGCCAGGACTCGCGTCGCCGGGGTGGTCGCTACGCTCGGGGGTCGTGAACGCCGCCCGCTGGGAGCCCCAGGAACACCACCACCGGGACATCCAGGCCGGCGGGGCCCGGGCCGCCGTCTTCGGCATCAGCGACGGCCTGGTGACCAACGTGGCCCTCATCCTGGGGGTGGCCGGCGCTCACCCCACCGGCACGGTCGTGCGCCTGGCCGGGCTGGCCGGCCTGGTGGCCGGGTCGTTCTCCATGGCCACCGGCGAGTACGTCTCCATGCAGGCCCAGCGCGAGCTGCTCCAGCGAGAGCTCGATGTGGAGCGCCAGGCGCTCCACGAGAGCCCCGACACCGAGCGCCGGGAGCTGGTCGCCATCTACGAGGCGAGGGGCGTCGACCCGGCGGTCGCCGACGAGCTGGCGGGGGAGATGATGCGCGACCCCGAACTGGCCCTCGAGACCCACGCCCGCGAGGAGCTGGGCATCAACCCGGCCCGGCTCGGCTCGCCGCTGCAGGCCGCCGCGGCGTCGTTCCTCATGTTCGCCTTCGGGGCGCTGCTCCCGCTGCTGCCGTGGCTGTTCACCTCGGGCACCGCGGCCATCTGGGCCACGGTGGCCATCGGGGCGGTTGCCTCCCTGGCCGTGGGGGCCGTGCTCGGGAGGTTCACCGGCCGCTCCTCGGTGCGCTCGGCGGTCCGTCAGCTGGTGCTGGCCATGATCGCCGCCGGCGCCACCTACGGCGTGGGGCGGGCGGTCGGCCTCTCTGGGGTCTGACCGCCGGCCGGTCCCACCTCGAGGGCGTACGCCCGGTCGATGTGGTCGAGGCTGAACCCGAGCGAGAGGTACAGGGCGGTGGCGGCGGTGTTGTCGGCGTCGACGTAGAGCATGCCGGTGTGCAGGCCGCGACCGGCGAGGTGGTCGAGACCGGCCACGGTCAGGGACCGCCCCAGCCCGCGCTGGTGGAAGTCGGGGTCGACCGAGATGACGTAGATCTCCCCCATGGGGGGGTCGGTGCCCGTGTGGACCTTGGTCCAGCACGAGCCGGCCAGGCGGCCGGCCTCCTCGTGGAGGAGGAAGCCGTCGGGGTCGAACCAGGGCTCGGCCTCGCGCTCGGCCAGGGCGGCCAGGTCCCAGCCGCCCTGCTCGGGATGGCCGGCGAAGGCCCGGTTGTTGGCGGCCAGCCACGCCTCCTCGTCGCGTCCGGGCACGAAGGCGCGCACCGGCAGCGGCGGGGCGCGCC
>JBKQNY010000074.1:0-5200 GCA_052145775.1 Acidimicrobiales bacterium | reverse complement strand
CCCGGCCGGGGCGGGCCGGCCGCCCTCGCTCCAGGGCGAGCCGCCCAGCCCGCTCAATCCGCCCTCGGGCTGCCGGTTCCGCACCCGATGCCCGCGGGCCGAGGGGCGCTGCGCGCTCGAGGAGCCGGCCATGCGCGAGGTCGCCCCCGGCCACACCGTGGCCTGCCACTTCCCCCTGGTTGGTCCGGCGGCACCGGCCGCCGGGGACGCCCCGGCCTGACCGCCGGGGCCCAGCGCTACTCGGCCGGCGTGGCCGGCTCGGTGGCCGGCTCGATGGCCGTTTCGGGGGCCGGCTCGATGGCCGTTTCAGGTGCCGGCTCGATGGCCGTTTCAGGGGCCGGCTCAGTGGCGATCTCAGTGGCCGGCTCGGCCGGCGCCACCGCCACGTCCGGTGCCTCGCCCGAAGGCTCCGCCGCCATGGCCGGCTCGGCCGGCGCCTCGGGGGCGGGGTGCGCCGCCGCGGTGGCGACGTAGTCGGCCCACGCCGCCTGGGCCTCGGTCTCGGGGGTGAACTCGGCGTCGGTGGCGTACTCGTAAGTGCCGATGTAGTTGCCCTGCTCGTCGTAGGCGTGCTCGCCGAAGGCCTCGCGGTACTCCTCGGACACCTCGCCGCCCTCGGCCGCCTGCTTGATGGAGAGGCTGATGCGCCGGCGCTGGAGGTCGATGTCGATGATCTTCACCCACAGCTCCTCGCCGGGGTTCACCACCTGCTCGGGCAGGTCGACATGGTGGGCGGCCATCTCCGAGATGTGGACCAGACCCTCGATGCCGTCGCCGACCTGCACGAAGGCGCCGAAGGGAACCAGCTTGGTGATCCGGCCGTAGACGAGCTGGCCCACCTCGTGGCTGTCGGCGAACTCCTGCCAGGGGTCGGTCTGGGTGGCCTTCAGGGACAGGCTGATGCGCTCTTTGTCGAGGTCGACATCGAGCACCTCGACCTCGATCTCGTCGCCCACCTGGACCACCGACGACGGGTGGTCGACGTGCTTCCAGCTGAGCTCGGAGACGTGCACCAGGCCGTCCATGCCTCCCAGGTCGACGAAGGCGCCGAAGTTGACCACCGAGGAGACCACGCCCGTCCGGCGCACGCCGGGCTTCAGGTTGGCCAGGAACTCGCTGCGCTGCTCCTTCTGCGCCTCCTCCAGCCAGGCCCGCCGGGAGAGCACGACGTTGTTGCGATTGCGGTCGAGCTCGATGATCTTGGCCTCGATCTCCTTGCCCACGTACGGCTGCAGCTCACGCACCCGGCGAAGCTCGACCAACGAGGCCGGCAGGAAGCCCCGGAGGCCGATGTCGACGATGAGGCCGCCCTTGACCACCTCGATCACCGGGCCCTTCACCATCTCGTCGGCTTCCTTCAGCTTCTCGATGGTGGACCAGGCCCGCTCGTACTGCGCCCGCTTCTTGGAGAGGACCAGGCGCCCCTCCTTGTCCTCCTTCTGGAGGACGAGCGCCTCGACGTGGTCACCGAGCGAGACGATCTCCTCGGGGTGGACGTCGTTGCGGATGGAGAGCTCGCGGGCGGGAATCACGCCCTCCGACTTGAAGCCGATGTCCAAGAGGACCTCGTCGCGGTCGATCTTGACCACGGTGCCCTCCACCACGTCGCCGTCCTCGAACTCGACGATGGTGCCGGCCATGACATCCTCGAGCTCCTGGTCGGCCAGGTCGTCCTCGGTGATCGTCCGGGGGACGTAGTTGCCCTCCTCGTCGAAGCTCCCCATGTGCTCGTCGGAGAGCCGGACGTCGGTGATCAGAGGGGGGCGCTCATCGGTGAGGACTGCGCTCGAGTGCTCGTCGGGCATCGGGAGGTGCTCGCTTTCGGGTGCCGCCCGCCAGTGCGGACGGCGATCGCGCCGGGATCACAGAGTCGATAGGACTGGAATTCCCCGGCCGCCGGCGCAGGCCAGGGGGTACAGACTACCCCAGCGTCCGGGCCCGCTCCTCAGCCGCCCTTGGCGGCGGCCCACGAGTCGCCCCAGGCCATGGAGACCTCGAGCGGCACCGAGAGGTCGGCGGCGCCGGTGAGGGCCGAGCGGGTGAGCTCGGACACGGGGTCCTCCTCCCCCGGCGCCACCTCGACGATGACCTCGTCGTGGATCTGCAGGACCAGCCGGCTGGCCCGCCCGTCGGCCTCGAGGGCCCGGTCGAGGCGGACCAGGGCCGTCTTGAAGAGGTCGGCGGCCAGCCCCTGGATGCCGGCGTTCATGGCGGCCCGCTCGGCCGCCTGTCGGACCCGGTAGTTGCGCGAGGAGAGGTCGGGCAGGGGACGTATCCGGCCGAGGGCGGTGCGGGTGTAGCCGAGCCGTCGGGCCTCGGCCACCGTCTCGGTCATGTACTCGCGCACCTTGGGGAAGGCCCCGAAGTAGCTCTCCATGATCTCGTTGGCCTCGTCGACGCCCGTGGTCAGGCGACGGGCCAGTCCGTAGGCCTCCATGCCGTAGGCGAGGCCGTAGGAGACCATCTTGGCCCGCTCGCGCTGGGCCTTGGTCACCTCGTCGAGGGGCACGCCGTAGACGCCCGAGGCCACGGTGCGGTGGACGTCGGCCCCGGTCCTGAACGCCTCGACCAGGCCGGGGTCGCCCGAGAGGTGGGCGATGACGCGCAGCTCGACCTGGTCGTAGTCGGCCACCAGGAACTGCCAGCCCTCGGCGGGCACGAAGGCCCGGCGGAACCGCCGTCCCGACTCGGTGCGCACCGGGATGTTGTGGAGATTCGGGCGCTCCGAGGAGAGCCGGCCGGTCCGGGCCACCGTCTGGCGGAACGAGGCGTGGATGCGGCCGTCCGGCGCCACCTCGGCCAGCAGGCTCTCGCCGTAGGTGGAGCGCAGCTTCTCCACCTCGCGGTAGCGCAGGAGCGCGTCGACGACGGGGTGGTCGTCGCGCAGCGTCTCGAGGGTGGCGGCGTCGGTCGAGTAGCCGGTCTTGGTCTTGCGCCCCGGGGTGAGGCCGAGCTCGTCGTAGAGGACCGTCCGCAGCTGCGGGGTCGAGTTCACGTTGAACTCGTGGCCGGCCAGTGTCTGGATCTCGGTCTCCAGCCGCTGGCAGTCGCCGACCAGCTCGTCGGCGATCCGCTGCAGCTCGGCGGTGTCGACCCGGATGCCGGCCACCTCCATCCTGGCCAGCACTCGCACCAGCGGGAGCTCCACCTCGTCGAAGAGGGTGAGGAGGCCCTCGTCGGCGAGCCGAATCCGCAGCGGGGTGACCATCCTGCCCACCAGGGCCGCCTCCTCGGCGGCCGCCACGGCCCCGCTTTCGGCCGGGGCCTCCAGCGCCAGCTGTCCGGCCGGGGCCACGGTGGCGGTGCCCGCCTCCCCTTCCAGCGCGTCCACCACCGCCCCCAGGCGGTAGTCGCCGGTCGAGGGGTCGAGCAGGTAGGCCGCCACCGCCGTGTCCATCACCAGGCCCGTGCAGTCGGCCCCGAGGGGCAGGAGCGAGCGGAGCGCCTCTTTCACCTGGTGGCCGGCGACCGCCGCCTCGCCCAGGATGGCGGTGAGCCGCTCGAGGGTCGCCGCCTCGCCCAGCCGGTCGCCGTCGAGCCAGACCCCCGACGGCTCGGCCCCGTCGGCGACGGCGGCCACGCCCAGGAGCGGCGAGCGTCCCGGGGCGCCCTCCCAGCGGGCGGCCATCGCTACCACGCCCTCGCCCACGGCGGCCGCCAGGTCGTCGAGGGCGGCCGCCGCCTCGGCCGCGTCGGCGGGGCTAGCGACGTCGACGGACGGCGCCGGCGAGGCGAGCGGCGCGGCGGAGGCGGCCGGCGCATCGGCGGGGACGGACGGGGCCGCCCGCCACCCGCCGGCGGAGGGCGGGCCGAACCGCCCGTCCTCCAAGAGCTCGGACACCCGCCGCCAGAGCGTCCGCAGCTCGAAGTGCTCGAAGGTGGCCCGGGCCGTCTCCATGTCCCAGCCGCCGAGGTCGAGGTCCTCGACGGTGATCCCCAGCGGCACGTCGCGCACGAGGGGGATGGCGGTCAGGTTGGTGCGGGCCAGCGCCTCGTTGGCGGCCAGGTTCTCCCGGAGCTTCGGGCTCAACTTGTCGAGGTTGGCGAAGATGCCGTCGAGGTCGTCGTAGGTGTTGAGCAACTTGGCGGCCGTCTTCTCCCCCACCCCGGGAACGCCGGGCAGGTTGTCCGAGGGGTCGCCGCGCAGTGCGGCCAGCATCGGGTACTTGGCCGGGACCACTCCGGGGCGCTCGACGATCCCGGCCTCGTCGTAGAGGGTGTAGTCGCTCACGCCCCGCCGGTTGTAGAGGACCTTCACGTGGGGATCCTCGACCAGCTGGAAGGAGTCCCGGTCCCCGGTCACCACCACCACGTCGCACCCACGGTCCCGGGCCTGGGTGGCCAGGGTGGCCAAGACGTCGTCGGCCTCGTAGCCCACCACCCCGACCACCGGGACGTTGAGCGAGGCCAGCACCTCGCGGATGAACTCGAATTGGGGCGGCAGGTCGTCGGGGGTCTCGGCCCGGCCCGCCTTGTAGTCGGGCACCAGCTCGTCGCGGAACGTCGGCCCCTCCAGGTCGAAGGCGACGGCCAGGGATGCGGGGTGGTGGTCCCGCACCATGTTCACGAGCATGGCCACGAACCCGTGGAGGGCGTTGGTGACCGTCCCCGCCTCGGTGGAGAGGTCGGCGGGGAGCGCGAAGTAGGCCCGGAAGGCGAGCGACATCCCGTCGAGCACGAACAGCGGGCCGTCAGCCGGCCCGTCCGTGCTCACCGGGTCGCGGCCGGCGGGGGTCACTCGGCCGGGGCTAGGTCGCCGGACACCACCCGGCGGGCGACGTCTCGCATGCGCGACCGGGTCTGCATGGCCGTGCGCTGGACGAAAGCGAAGGCGTCGGGCTCGCTCAGGTCGTAGCGGTCCATGAGCACCCCCTTGGCCTCGTCCACCAGCCGCCGGGTCTCGATCTTGTCCTCGGCCCGCCCGTCGTCGTCATCGGCCGGCTGGTCGAGCTCCTCGATCTCCCGCTCGATGGCCCACTCCTGCTGGCACTTGAACAGGGCGTCCTCGATGGCCGGGAGCAGCTCCTCGCGCCGGAACGGCTTCACCAGGTAGGCCGCCACGCCGGCGTCGCGGGCGTCCTCGATGAGCTCGCGCTGGCTGAACGCCGTGAGCACCAGGACTGCCACCTTGTAATTGGTGGAGATCTCCCGGGCCGCCCGCACGCCGTCCATGCCGGGCATCTTGAGATCCAAGATGGCC
>JBKQNY010000073.1:0-6856 GCA_052145775.1 Acidimicrobiales bacterium | reverse complement strand
ACCCTCGAGCCCTGCGCCCACCACGGCCGCACGCCTCCGTGCGTCGACGCCGTGCTCGCCGCCGGGGTGGCCCGGGTGGTCGTCGGCCTGCTCGACCCCGACCCGCAGGTCTCCGGGCGCGGGGCCGAGCGCCTGCGCCAGGCGGGTGTGCAAGTGACCGTCGGCGTCGGTGCCGACGAGGTGGCCGAACAGCTCGCCCCCTACCTGAAGCACCGCCGTACCGGCCGGCCCTGGGTCGTCCTCAAGCTGGCGGCCACCTTGGACGGGCGCACCGCCGCCCCCGACGGGACCAGCCGTTGGATCACCGGCGCCGACGCCCGCGCCGACGTCCACCGGCTGCGGGCCCGCTCGGACGCCGTGCTGGTGGGGGCGGGGACGGTTCGGGCCGACGACCCCCAGCTCACCGCCCGGCTCGACCCCGCGCCGGCGCGCCAGCCGTTGCGGGTGGTGCTGGGCCGCGCCCCGGAGGAGGCCAGGGTGCGCCCGGCGGTCGAGCTCTCCGGCGACCTCGGCGACGTCCTCGACGACCTGGGGGCCCGGGGCGTGCTCCAGCTGCTGGTGGAGGGGGGCGCCCGGGTCGCCCACGACTTCCACACGGCCGGGCTCGTCGACCGCTACGTGCTCTACCTGGCCCCGGCCCTCCTCGGCGGGGACGACGGGGTGCCCCTGTTCTCGGGACCGGGCGCGGCCACGGTCTCGGACCTGTGGCGGGGCCGGCTTGTCTCGGTCGACCGCCTGGGCCCGGACCTGCGGCTGGAGGTGGCGGCCTGATGCCCTTCGCCGCCGTCGAGGAGGCGATCGCCGCCGTCGCCCGGGGCGGCATGGTGGTGGTCGTCGACGACGAGGACCGCGAGAACGAGGGCGACCTGGTCATGGCGGCCGAGTCGGCCACGCCCGAGACGATCGCCTTCTTCTTGGCCCACACCTCGGGGGTGATCTGCGTGCCGCTCATGCCCGACCGGGCCGACCGGCTCGAGCTGCCTCTCATGGTGTCGGCCAACACCGAGGCCCAGCGCACCGCCTTCACGGTGAGCGTCGACGCCCGGCACTCCACCACCACCGGCATCTCGGCGGCCGACCGCGCCGCCACCATCGCCGCCCTGATCGACCCGGCCACCCGGGCCTCGGACCTCAACCGCCCGGGCCACATCTTCCCCCTGCGCTACCGGCCCGGCGGGGTCTTGAAGCGCGCCGGCCACACCGAGGCGACCGTCGACCTGGCCCGGGCGGCGGGGCTGACCCCGGCCGGGGTGCTCTGCGAGATCGTGTCCGAGGACAAGTCCGAGATGGCCCGGCTCCCCGAGCTGGAGAAGTTCGCCGCCACCCACGGGCTGCCCCTCATCTCCATCGCCGAGCTCATCCGCTACCGGCGGCGCACCGAGAAGCTGGTCCGCCGGGTGTCCGAGGCCCGCATCCCCACCGCGGCGGGTCCGTTCACCGCCCACGTCTACGAGTCCACCCTCGACGGCGAGCAGCACCTGGCCCTGGTGATGGGCGACGTCGCCGGGGAGCGCGACGTGCTGGTGCGGGTGCACTCGGAGTGCCTGACCGGCGACGTGTTCGGCTCGCTGCGCTGCGACTGCGGGCCGCAGCTGCGCGCTGCCCTCGAGCGCATCGAGGCCGAGGGGACGGGCGTCCTCATCTACCTGCGGGGCCACGAGGGACGCGGCATCGGCCTCGGCCACAAGATCCGCGCCTACCAGCTCCAAGAGGGCGGCCACGACACGGTCGACGCCAACCTGGCCCAGGGGCTCCCGGTCGACAGCCGCGAGTACGGCATCGGCGCGCAGATGCTGGTCGACCTCGGGGTGACCACCATGCGGCTCATGACCAACAACCCCTCCAAGTACGGCGGCCTCGAAGGGTTCGGCCTCGACATCACCGAGCGGCTCTCTTTGGAGCCCTCGCCCAACCCTGAGAACATCGAGTACCTGCGGACCAAGCGCGAGCGGATGGGACACCTGCTCGAGGGGCTCGATGGCGTCCTCTGAGCAGACCGCCCTCGACGAGGGGGCGATCGACTCGCTGCGCGGCCGGGTGGGGTCGGTGCTCGAGGGGGACCGGCAGGGACGCGGGGTGCGGGTGGGAGTGGCCTGCGCGCGCTTCAACGGCGGGATCACCTGGCGGCTCCTGGAGGGCACGCTGGCCGGGCTGGAGGAGCTCGGGGTGGACCGGGCGGACGTGCGGGTGGCCTGGGTGCCGGGGGCCTTCGAGCTCCCCCTCGTGGCCCGGGCCTTGTCGGCGTCGGCCGACGCCGTGGTCTGCCTGGGGGCGGTGGTGCGCGGGGACACGGGCCACTACGACCTCGTGGCCGGGGAGTGCGCCTCGGGGATCCAACGTGTCCAGCTCGACACCGGGGTACCGGTGATCTTCGGCGTCCTCACCACCGACTCCGTCGACCAGGCGCTGGAGCGCTCCCGGCCCGACCCCACCAACAAGGGGCGCGAGGCCGCGGTGGCGGCCGTGGAGATGCACCGGCTGCTGCGCTCGGCGATGATCTGAGGATGCTGCGGCTCGTCCTGCCCAAGGGATCGCTCGAACAGGCCACCCTCGACCTCTTCGCCGCGGCCGACCTGGCCGTCACCCGCGCCTCGTCGGTCGACTACCGCGCCACCATCGCCGATCCTCGCGTCGACGACGTACGCATCCTTCGCCCCCAGGAGATCCCGGTGTACGTGGCCGGAGGGCTCTTCGACCTCGGCATCACCGGACGGGACTGGGTGGAGGAGCGGGGCGTCGAGGTGGTCTCGCTGGGCGAGCTCTCCTACTCCAAGGCCACGGCCAACCCCATCCGGGTGGTCCTGGCGGTCGCCGCCGACTCGCCGGTCAAGGCCATCGGCGACCTGGCCGGCGAGCGGGTGCGGGTGAGCACCGAGTACCCCGAGCTCACCCGCCGGGCCCTCCAAGCCCACGGGGTCGAGGCCGAGATCTCCCTCTCCTACGGCGCCACCGAGGCCAAGGTGCCCGACATCGCCGACTGCGTGGTGGAGATCACCGAGACCGGCCGGGCGCTGCGGGCCGCCGGTCTGCGGGTGGTCGACACCCTGCTCGTCTCCCACACCGAGCTCATCGCCAACCCGCAGGCCGCGGCCGACCCCGAGAAGCGCCACGCCATGGACCAGCTGCTCACCCTCCTGCAGGGGACCCTCGAGGCCCGGGAGAAGGTGCTCGTCAAGCTGAACGTCCCCACCGATCGCCTCGAGGCGGTGATCGCCCTCTTGCCGTCGCTGCGCGCCCCGACGGTGTCCGAGCTGTCGGGCGACGGCGGCTTCGCCGTCGAGACGGTCGTGCCCAAGTCTGAGATCAACACGCTCATCCCGGCGCTCAAGGACCACGGGGCAACCGACATCTTGGAGCTGGCGCTCTCCAAGATCGTGCACTGAGATGCCCGGGACCGGCACCGTCACCGCCTTCGACACCGAGCGCGGCCTGGGCACCGTGACCGACGACGGCGGCCAGGAGCTGCCTTTCCACTGCACGGCGGTGGCCGACGGCAGCCGCCGGATCGACGTCGGGACCAAGGTGGCCTTCACCACGGCGGCCGGCCACCTGGGGCGCCTCGAGGCGCGGGGGCTGGTGTCCATCGGCTGACGGGCGCCGCCCGCCTGCCACACTGTGGCCATGGAACCCCCCGACGTGATCGAGCTCCCCGACGGCCGCCGCCTGGCGGTGCGGGTGAGCGGGCCCGAGGGCGGTCTCCCGCTGCTCTACCACCACGGCACGCCCGGGTCCTCGCCGCCGGTGCGGGCCCTGGAGCGGGCCGCCCACGCCCGGGGGCTCCGCCTGGTCACCACGGCCCGCCCCGGCTACGGGCCCTCGACCCGGCTGCCGGGCCGCAGCGTGGCCGACGTGGTGGCCGACACCGCGGCGGTGCTCGACGCCGTCGGGTCGACCGAGTGCTACACGGCGGGCTGGTCGGGGGGCGGGCCCCACGCCCTGGCCTGCGCGGCGCGCCTGGAGGGCTGCCGGGCCGCGCTGGTCATCGCCGGCGTCGCCCCCTACGGCGCCGACGGCCTCGACTGGATGGCCGGAATGGGCGAGGACAACGTGGTCGAGTTCGGCAAGACCCTGGAGGGCGAGGAGCAGCTGCGTCCCTACCTCGAGAGCGCCAGGGAGGAGCTCAAGGGCGCCACCATCGAGGGCGTGGTGTCCTCCATGGAGTCCCTCCTGCCCGACGTGGACCGTGCGGTCCTGACCGACGAGTTCGCCGACGACATGCTGGCGGCGTTCGCCGAGGGGCTGGCGCCGGGGGTGGACGGGTGGCTCGACGACGACCTGGCCTTCGCCAAGGAGTGGGGGTTCGGCCTGGGCGAGATCGCCGTGCCGACCATGCTCTGGCAGGGGTCGTTGGACCTCATGGTGCCCTTCGCCCACGGCCGGTGGCTCGCCGGGCGGGTGCCGAACACGGCGGCCCACCTCGAGGAGGGCGAGGGGCACCTGTCGATCGGCCTGGGCGCCGTCGACCGAATGTTCGACGAGCTGGTTTCCACCTGATCGGTCCCCGGGGCACGGCCGGGCCGGGGCCCGTGCGCGACCATGGCCGGGTGCCGTCGGACCCCTACTACCGCCGCGACCTCGCCCTGGTGCACCACCGGGGCTTCGCCTCCCACGCCGAGGCCTGCGCCCCGGGCATCGTCGACCTGCTGGCGCCGGTGGCGGCTCGCCACGGAGTGGTCCTCGAGATCGGCTGCGGCTCGGGCCTATTGACCCGGGCCCTGGTGGCCGCCGGCCACACGGTGGTGGCCAGCGACGCCTCGGAGGCCATGCTCGGGGTCTGCCGGGAGCAGCTGGGCGCCACGGTCGCACAGGTCCGACGGATCGCCCTGCCCGACGACCCCCTTCCCGCGGTCGACGCCGTGGTCGGGGTGGGCCATGCCCTCAACTACCTCGACGACGCCACGGCCGTCCGACGGGCGTTGGCGGCGATGGCCGAGGCGCTCGCCCCAGGTGGTGTGCTGGCCGTCGACCTCTGCGACCTTGAGTGGGGAGCGGTCCGTCGGGGCCAGCCCCCTCTCGGCCGGCGCGGCCCCGACTGGGCGATCATCACCGACTTCTCCCTGCCGTCCCCCGACCGCTACGTGCGGGACATGACCGTGTTCTTAGAGAACGAGGACGGCAGCTGGCGACGGGACGACGAGCACCACGAGAACGTTCTCGTCGACACGGCACAGATCCCCGCCCTCCTGGCCGAGCATGGGGTCACCGCCCGGATCCAGACGGCGTTCGGCACCGAGACCCTGCCCCAGGGGTTACGGGCGGTGGTGGGGGTGAAACAGGGTTGAAGCTCGCGGTCGGGGGCCCGGCCGGACCCACGCTGACGGCGACGGCCTGCAACGACAGCCCCACCGGGTCCGCCGCAAGGAACACGGGAGGGCGCGCTGCGGCCCTCTTGTCGGCGGCCCGCCGGAGCGGCACCGTCGGGTCACGGTCAGCGCGCTCGGGGTCCCGTCGTCGGGGCCGGTGGGCGCCGGGCGCCGGCGGTGGTCGGGGAGCTAGGTGCCGTTGCCCTGCGTCTGGCGGGCCTGGTCCGCCGCGCTGAGCTCGACGAAGGCCAGGCGGAGTTGGGCCAGTGCGTCGGAGAGCGACCCTCTGGCGTCGCCCAGCCGTTCACCCAGGCCGTCGACCAGCAGGCCCAGGGCGTCGATGGCCAGCTGGGCCTGGGAGAGGAGGGGCGGTTGTTGGGAGAGGTAGACGGCGGCCAGCTCGAAGAGGCCGTAGCAGTGGTTGGCCACCACCACCTCGGGAGGGGCGGAGGCCAGCTGGCGGCGGAGCTCCTCGACGTCGACCTCGGGGCCGCCGGCCTCGGGGCCCGGCGGGGGGCCCGGCGGGGCCGCCGGCCGTCCCGCCTGAGCGGCCCCGCCCGCGGGTTCCTTTTCGACCGGATGCTCACCTGAAGGGGTCCACAGGCTCATGCTGCTAGCCTAGGTCGACCAGGAAGCGGGGCCGCCGTGCGGCGGGCCTCCACCCGGCCACCGTGGGTGCGCCGGGTCGATGTGGCAACGACCCGACCGGGCGTGGCTCCGCTCCAACACACGGCCGCGGAAGGACCGACGGCCCGATCGAGAGGAAGATGCCGCATAGTCACCGCAGCCGCACCTGAACATCGGATCAACGACCGGATCCGCGCCCGAGAGGTACGCCTCGTCGATCCCGACGGCCAGCAGCTGGGGATCAAGCCGCTTCCCGAGGCCCTCACGATCGCCCGAGGACTCGATCTCGACCTGGTCGAGGTGGCCCCCATGGCCAACCCGCCCGTCTGTCGGATCATGGACTACGGCAAGTTCAAGTTCGACGAGGCGCAGCGGGCCAAGGAGAGCCGCCGCAAGGCCGTCCACGTCGGGATCAAGGAGATGAAGTACCGGCCGAAGATCGGTCCCGGCGACTTCGACACCAAGACCCGGCAGGTCGCCCGGTTCCTCGAAGAGGGCCACAAGGTCAAGATCACGATCATGTTCAGGGGGCGGGAGGTCTTCCACCCCGAGTTGGGCAAGCGCATCCTCGACCGGATCGCCGAGCAGACCGAGGGGTCGGCGAAGGTGGAGGCCGAGCCCCGGCTGGACGGACGGAACATGGTCATGGTGCTGGCGCCGGACAAGCGGGCCCGGCAGTCGGCGGCCTCCAAGCAGCGCAGCGAAGAGGCGGCGGCGGTGAACGGATCGGAGCCGGCCGGAGAGGCGGACCCGATGGCGTCCCCAGAGGAAGGATGAGCAGATGCCGAAGATGAAGACGGACCGAGGGATCTGCCTCGCGCTGCGCGCCGAAAGCATCCTGGTCGAACGCATGCCGGGAAAGAGCACGGTCGGCGTGCAGGTGCCGAACCGCGAACGCGAGATCATCTGGCTGCGCGAGAATATCG
>JBKQNY010000072.1:0-16494 GCA_052145775.1 Acidimicrobiales bacterium | reverse complement strand
GCCCACCACCCGGTTGGCCAGTCCCAGCCGCCACGCCTCCTGGGCGTCGATGGTCTCGCCGGTCAAGAGGAACTCCTTGGCCTTGCGGATGCCCAGCTCCCACGGCTCGACCAAGAGCTCGACCGCGGCCCCGGTCATGCGCAGCACGGGGTTGGAGAAGGTCGCGTCGTCGGCCGCCACGATGAGGTCGCACATCGCGGCCAGCATCAGTCCGGCGGCCACGCAGCTGCCCTGCACGGCGGCGATGGTCGGCTTGGGGAAGTCCCGGATCCGCCGGCAGCGGTCGACGTACATGGTCTTCTCGTGGAGGAACTTGCCCTCGGGGGTCTCGCGCAGGGCCACCCAGTGGTCGGCCTCGGTCTGGCCCACCAGCGCCTTCAGGTCGTGGCCGGACGAGAAGTGCTTGCCCGCCCCGGCGAGGATGACCACCCGGACCTCCTCGTCGGCCCCGGCCCGGTCGAAGGCGCGGTCGAGCGCGTCGATGAGGGCGGTGTCCTGGGCGTTGGCCACCTCGGGCCGGTTCATGGTCACGGTGGCCACCGCGCCGTCGGTGCGGTAGAGGACGGGCTCGGCTCCCATGGGCTCCATCATGGCGTGGCGGTGGTCAGGGCGCGTGCAGGGCGCGCTCAGTGGCCCTGGACGGGCTGGCCGCCGATGGCGGTGACCAGGTACTGGTAGCTGCCGGTCTGGGTGCCGACCGGGGTGTGCACGTTGAACGACTCGAGCACCGACACCAGGTATCCCCCTGTGAGGGAGACCACGTAGTTGACCGTCCCCTTCACCGCGGGGGCCAGCCGCGGCGGGTAGAGGGTCGAGGCGGGCACCTGGGCCGTGAACTTCGAGCCCTTGGCCGTGAACCCTGTCACCTTCTGCATCTGGGCGAACGGCGCCAGCGCCTTGGTCGCCCGTGTGCCCTGCACGTGGACCGTTCGCGTGGCCGGGCTGCCGGGTCCGGCCTTGAGCAGGGACTCGGTGGCCTGGTCGGGGGCCGTGTAGACGACCTTGATGTACTCCCGGGTGGACTGGTTCGCGTACAGGGCGGTGAGGCTCGGGGCCAGGACCGTCTCGCCCGCCCCGTTGTGCACCATGAGGTCGGTGGTGGGTGGGGCCATGGCCAGGCCGAGGACGACGGCGCCGATGGACAGGACGCCCAGCAGGCCGAGGATGAGCATGGGCACCACAGGTTGCCGCTTCATCCGGCCAGGGTAGCTGGGGCCGGCCACCGCGGCGCCAATCGCGGCCGGCGGCGCTCGCCGGCGGACGCGCCGAAGGCAGCGGCCGCGGCGGCGCAGGCCGTGCCTGGCGAGGCACTAGGTTCATGCGGTGCCCGTCTGGCTCACCGACCAGGAGTACCGCACGCTCGAGGCGGCATGCGACGCGCTCATGCCGGCCGAGGGGGACCACCCCGGGGGCGCGGCGCTCGGGGTGACCGACTACGTCGACGGCCTGCTCGGGGCGTTCACCTTCGACCCGCCGCGCATCTGGGCGGGAGGTCCGACCTCGGGCCGGTTCGGCGGCGCCGAGGGGTTCGCTCGCTTCCACACCCTGACCCCCCTCGACGAGCTCGCCTGGAGGACCCGGATCGAGGGGTCCCAGGGCATGGCCGAGCGGGAGTTCAACGGGCCGGTGGTGGGGCTCCAGCAGCGCTATCGCGAGGGGTTGGCGGCGCTGGGCGAGGACTTCGCGTCGCTCGGCCCCGACGAGCGCGTGGCCCGCCTGCGCGACCAGCACGAGTTCGCCGACCTCCTCTACCGCCACGCCTGCGAGGGTGCCTACGGCGCCCCAGAGTACGGCGGCAACCGGGACCTCGGCGGGTGGCGGGCCATCGAGTTCGACGGCGACGTGCAGCCGCGGGGGTGGACCGACGTCGAGGTCTCCGAGCCGTGAGGGGCGCCGGGTGAGCGAGGTCGACGCCGTCATCATCGGCTCCGGTCCCGGAGGCTCCACCGCGGCCGACGTGCTCACCCGGGCGGGGTGGAGCGTGGTGATCATGGAGCGTGGACGCAACCACCTGCTCGACCCCGACGACCCCACCCGCCCGGCCGCCGACTACTCCAACGACGAGATCAAGTTCCACCACCGCCACTTCCTCGGTCCGGACCCCTTCTTGGAGCCGCGCACCTTCCGCCGCAAGGAGGAGGACGGCGACCACCTCCACGTCGGCGACGTCAACTCGATCCCGGCCACCGTCGGCGGCGGCGGCACCCACGCCGACGGCAAGGTGCCCAGGTTCAGGGAGGAGGACTTCGCCCTGCTGTCGGCGCTCGGTCCCCAGCCCGGCGCCGAGGTGGCCGACTGGCCCCTCACCTACGACGAGCTCGAGCCGTACTACGCCGAGGTGGAGCGGGCCATCGGGGTGGCCGGGGAGGCGGGGGCCAACCCCTTCGCCGCCTGGCGCTCGGGGCCCTACCCGATGCCGCCGGGGGCGCCCATGTACTCGGCCGCCCTGTCCACGGCGGCGGCCGAGCGGCTGGGATACCACCCCTACCCGGCCCCCACCGCGGCCAACAGCGTCCCCTACGACGGCCGTCCGGCCTGCAACAACTGCGGCTTCTGCGCCTTCTTCGGCTGCCCCATCCACGCCAAGGGGGACCCCGTCGCCCTGCTGCTCCGGGTGATGGCCACCGGTCGGGCCGAGCTGCGGTCCGAGACCTTCGTCACCCGCATCAAGACCGACGGCCGGCGGGCCACCGGGGTCCAGTTCATCGGCCCCGACGGCGTCGAGCGGTCGATGGACGCCAAGCACGTGGTGGTGGCCGGCGGGGCGGTCGAGACCCCGCGCCTGCTGCTCATGTCGGGGATCGGCAACGACCTGGTCGGTCGCTACCTGATGGTCCACTTCCAAACGATCGTGGCCGGGACCATGCCCTTCCGCCTGCACGGCCAGCGCGGGCGGGCCGTGACCCACGTCCACGACGACGCCATCGTGGGGGACGACGCCTCGCGTGCGGCGGCCAAGGAGGCCGGCCTGCCCTGGATGCGCGGCGGCTTGGTCGAGCACGGGTCCGGGAACCTCCCGATCCTCGAGGCCCAGGTCTACCCGTGGGGCGAGAGCCACGCGCAGCTCATGCGCGAGTCGCCGCTGCGGGACCGGCTGGCCGCCTTCATCATGCAGGGCGAGGACCTCCCCTACGCCACCAACCGGGTCGACCTCGACCCGACGGTGCGCGACGTGCGGGGGCTCCCGGTGGCACGGGTCACCTACCGCGGCGGCCGCCACGAGCGGGCGGCCTCCCACCACCACGGCCTGCGGCTCGAGGCCGTGCTCAAGGAGATGGGCGCGGGGTGGACCATGATCACCACCTCGCCGGGCGTCGGCTACCACGGCGGGCTGACCCCGGTACCTGAGAGCCGCCACGTCATGGGCACCACCCGGATGGGGACGGACCCGGCCACCTCGGTGGTCGACCCCTGCGGCCGGGTCCACGGCCAGGAGAACGTGGTGGTGGCCGACTCCTCGGTGTTCGTCACCGCCGCCGGCTACGGACCCACCCTCACCCTGGTGGCCCTGGCCGCCCGGGCCGCCGCGGCCATGGCCGGCACCGAGCTTCCCCCGACGTCGCCGGGGTAGGTCGACATGGACCACGCCCGCTGCTGCGACCTCCTCGCCGACGAGGTGGAGCGCGCCGCCGGGGTGGCGGCCGAGGTTCCCGCCGAGACCGTGGTGCCCTCGTGCCCCGAGTGGAACGTCGGCGACCTGGTCCTGCACCTCGGGCGGGTCCACCGTTGGGCCGACGCCCTGGTCGTCGCCCTCGCCGATGAGCCGCAGGCCGCCACCGAGGCCTTCGCCGACCCCGGGCCGCCCACCGCCCGATGGCTCAGGTCAGGTGGCGCCTCGCTGCTTGGCACCCTGCGGGCCGCCGACCCCGACGCCCCCATGTGGGCCTGGGGGGCCGACCAGCACGTCCGGTTCTGGTCACGGCGGCAGCTGCACGAGACGCTCGTCCACCGGATCGACGCCGAGCTGGCCGGAGGGCTGCCCTCGACGGTGGCACCCGACGTGGCGGCCGACGGAATCGACGAGCTGCTCGTCAACCTGCCGGCGGCCGCCCGCTTCTCGCCCAAGGTGGCCAACCTCCGCGGCGACGGACGGCGGCTGGCGCTCGAGCCGTCCGACGCAGAGCGGTCGTGGACGATCACCCTCGGGGCGGACGGGTTCTCGGTCGAGACAGGGACCGGGACGGCCGAGGCCACCCTGTCGGGACCGGCCCTCGACCTCCTGCTCGTCCTCTACCGACGGCGCGCGCTCGACGTCTCTGTGGTCACCGCCACCGGCGACCGGGGGCTGGCCGACTTCTGGCTGGCCAACTCGGCGCTGGAGTGACGCCCGGGGCGCCGGCGGCCCGGCGCACGGCTGCACGCCACCCGCTTCGACGTCGGTGGCCGGCCGGAGGGTGACGGCGGAACCGCTCCCCAAGGACGCAGAAAATCAACTCGGCGCGGCACGGCTGCCGTAGACTTCGGTCGTCGGCCGCCCGGAACGGCCACCGTCCGCACGCCCGGAGATCTTCGGCCGGCGAGCGGCCGCCGGGGGAGGGGAGAGATGTCGGACGGACCACAGCGCCCGGGCTGGTACTCCAACCGTGGCGACATGGACGACCTGGCCTACTTCGACGGCCACCGGTGGACGTGGCGACGGCATCGCGACGCGTCGGGGAGATGGCACCAAGAGGCGCTCGTGTCCAGCCAGCCGGCCCCGGCGTCCGGGCTCGACACGTCCGAGGCCCCTCCGCCCGGGCGGGGGATCGGCACGCCGGACACCGCGCCCGGGCCGGCCGCCCTCGACGCCTCGGTCGAGACCGGCTCCGGCCCGTCCACCGAAACGCCGACGCAACCCCAAGGAGGGACGGCACCGTCACCGGCACGTCCGGACTGGTGGACGCCGTCGCCGGGCGCCGGCTCGGCTGCCTCTCCCGAGCCTTCCCTCCCGCCGTTCCGCCGGACCGCGGAGCCGCCGGAACCCGGCATGGTCCCGGCCCGCACGCCCCCGGGCATCGGGGTACCGCTCGGCGAGCCCCTCCCGCCGCTGCGCCCGCGGCAGGAGGAGCCCTCCGACCCCGGTCCGCAGCAGAGCTCCGCCGGTCTGTGGCCCCAGCAGTTAGCCGAGCCACCGCTGCCCCCGTTCCGCCGCCAGCCAGTGGACCAAGAACACTCGGGGACAGGTTCCCCCCCTCGAGCCGGAGCGGAAGAAGAGCCATCGGAGCCACCTGGTCCGGCCAACGAGCCGTCCCCCGCCAATCTGTGGACCCAGCGGTTTGCCGAGCCACCGCTTCCCCCGTTCCGCCCTGGCGGCGAGGGGGTGGCGCCCGACGCCCCAGGCGAGGGGTCCGCGTCGAGCGGCGCTGCGGCCCACATGGGCCCGGAGCCAGGTGGCGAGCGGTCGACACCGCCGACGGACCGGCAACACCAGGACGCAGCACCGCCGCCGCAGCGGCCGGACGCCGGGCCGCCGGCTGACCTGCCCCCACCGCCGATGCCAGCGCCCCCGCCGAAGTGGGTGACGGGTGCGGGGACCCCGCCCACCGCGCCTCCTCCGGACCCCCCGGGGGAGACGACCGGTGCCCTGCCCCCGCCTCCGTTGCCGCCACCCCCTCCCACCTGGGGGCAGGGGGCAGCCATGGGGCAGAGCGCCCCGCCTTCCGGAGCCCCGTACGGCCTCGGGGGCCAGGGACCGCCGATCCTGCCGCCGGGGGCCACCGAGTGGTGGCCCGCCGGTGGGGAGCCGCCGCCACCGGCGGGACGGCTCGACCTCCTCCTGCACGAACCCCAACCGCAGGCCCGATGGAAGACCCTCCTGCGGTTCGTGCTGGCGCTCCCCAACCTCATCGTGCTCTCGATCCTGTTCTTGGTGGTGGAGATCGTCGTCGTCGTCATGTGGTTCTGCGCGCTCTTCACCGCGCAGGTGCCGCGTTCGCTGTGGTCCTTCGTGCGGGGTGTCCTGCAGTGGCAGGCGCACGCGTACGCGTACCTCTACTTCCTCACCGACCGGTATCCACCGTTCTCGATGGAGGACGTGCCCTACCCCGTCACCCTCAGGCTGGCCGGCCCGCCGCCGCGCTTGCGCCGTGGCGCGGTCTTCTTCAGGCTCATCATCGTCATCCCTGCCAGCTTCCTGGAGGGGTTCTTCAATGCCGGCCTGGCAATCGTGGCGTTCGCCTGCTGGTGTGTCACCCTGGTCCTGGGCCGGACCCCAAGGCCCCTCCACCTCACGCTGGCGGCCGGCCTGCGGTACCTGTTGCGCCTCTACGCCTACCTCTTCCTCCTCACGCCCGAATACCCCTGGGGGCTCTTGGGTGACGGACCGAAGGCTGCGGGGACCCTCGAGGGTGGCACGTTGGCGCTCAATGGTGCGGCCAAGAAGCTCGCCATCGCCACTCTCGCCGTTGGCGTCATCCTCTACGTCGGTGAATGGGTTGTGGGCATCCCCACGTTCATAGGGGTGCAGAAGACGTCGACGGCGGCCGTGGAGTGGGAGGACCTGAACATCCAGGCCCGCACGGCGGCCGAGAACTACCTGGAGACCGACGAGGGGTGTGGCCGCAATCTCACCTGCGTCGACAACGCCAGCAGCATCCTCGTGAACAGCCTGGGCACGCAGATCTCCGGTCTCCAGTCCATCGACTTCCCGACAGCGACGTCCCGGGTTGGGGCGCTGGAACTCATCCCTCTCCTAGAGCATCAGCAACAGCTCGCGGAATCCATGAAGTCGGCGCGATCGGTGGATACCTACGTCCGCGAGGTCAGGGCGATCGCTGCGCTCACACGCACGATTCAGCCCATCGCCAACCGGATCAACGAGGCGATGGAGCGATACTCTGTCAACCCGGTTGCCTAGCTGCATCATCGGTGGCAGACCAGGGTCTCGAGCGAGTCACCGATGACGTCGCTGCAGCGTCACTTACCGCCTACAGCCGTGCGGTGCCAGTGTGGAGTCGGCCACGACTGTGCGGCCAGCCGGAGAGCCGAGGCGGGGCGTCCGCGACAGGCGCCTCGGAGGTGGTGCCCAGCTGGTGCGAAGCGCGCGTCTTCAGCTCGGACGGTAACGCACGGCGGACCTGCCGGGGGCTCGTGTCCAGCTGTTTCAGGAAGCCGGTTAAACAACGGGCAGCGAGCCGGTGAGATCCAAGCGACGGAGGTAGAGGTCCCGACTGTTGGGAAAGCCCACCGCGCCTGGAAGGTAGGCGTCGAAGGCGATCCAGGCTGTCCCTGAGGCATCGGTGAAGACCGATTCTCCACCGGGTCCCTGCATGCCCGGTCCGTTGGCCAGGATGGGCTGCGACGACTCGGTGCACGGGCCGAGAGGACCTGTGCAGGTGGCCACCCCGACGCCGTAGGCGGCGCTGTCCCAGTTGTTACCGGAGTAGAAGAGAAAGTAGCGACCTGCGTCGGCGACGAGGTCTGGTGCCTCGACCACCCCCGCCTCCCACGCCTGGTCGGCGGTGACCAACGCAGTCGGGGTGGCACTGGGCCCCCCGGTGAACCCGGTGCCGGTCGCATCAAGCTGCTCGGACCAGATCGTCGCCGGTTGACCCCCACCCCCGACGGACTTCCACTGCAGGTACAAGGTGCCGTTGGCATCCACGAACGGGGAAGGATCGATGGAACCGCCCAAGGACGCCTGGCACTCGAGGGGTGCGGTCGATGTGTCGACGAACGGCCCCTGTGGCTGCGCGGCCGTTGCCACGGAGATGCACTCTTCGCCTCCAGTCGGGCCGGCCACCACCGCGGCGTAGTAGAGGTCGAAGGTCCCGCCGATTTGGAGTACGCCGGGCGCCCAGGTGAAGTCCGGGATCGCCCACTTCGGGAGGCTCGGGAGTGCGTCACCCACCACGCTCCAGTGGACCAGGTCCGTGGACTCGATGATCTGTATGTTCCCGGCCACAGAATTGGTGGCGTAGGCGTAGTACGTGCCCCCCACGAGGACGACATCGGGATCCGGGAAGTCGAAGGGATAGACCAGTCCTGTGCTCGTCCCATTCGTCAGGGTCGCACACGCCGCTGACACCGCGGACAGGTCGCCTGCAGCTTGGTCGTTGTTGTGGGCTGTGATGGCCTGCAGCGAGCCACGTACGCCCTCGAGGCAGGTCTGCAGCGTCTCGACGTTGAGTCCCAGGAGGTATGCGTCGCCATCGGTTCCTGTGAGCGCCTGCTTGGTGGCCGCAAGTTGAGCGAGCGTGGAGTCGATGGATGACTGCAGGGCATCGCGATGGTCGGTGGCAAGCACCCGCGCGTGGTCGCTGACGGCGAGGGCAGATCTGGTGAGTGCCAGCGTCTGTCGGGCGCTCGCCAGGACGGTGAGCTCGTGACGGTGCCGCGCCTGTGCCTGCAGATCGGTGGCGACGGCAAAGGTCATGAGGCCTGCGGCCGCGACGACGGCGCAGGCGCCGAGAAGAAGCTTCCAGCCACGACTACCCATGGGCGGCGAGCGCGTTCGCGCAGCTGGTGGAAACGGCGTTCAGGGCACTGACAGCGGTGTCCTGGGCGTTGACGGACAGGGCGTTCAGCGCTTGTTCCACACCGTCGAGACACGCCTGCAGACCCCCGATCGCCGACGTGTTGTCCCACACGTTCGTTCGGGCGCCGGCGAGTGCCGACTCCAAGCCCTGCAGTTCGGTGGAGTCCCAAGTAAGCGACTTCTCATCCACGCCGACCTGACCGTCGACCACGTGCAGATTGCCGCGAATCTTGATCAGGTCGGCGAGCACGACGTCGAACTGGCGGTGCGTGGCGTCCACAGAGAGATGGACCTGGTCGAACCGAGTGTTGGCGTGAACCTCGTTGACTCCTACGAAGCCCAGCGCACCCACGAAGGTGGTCACGGCCGCGCAAATCGACGTCACGGCGACCCACCTGCGGCGGTGCCGCTGTGATCGTCCCCTCGCAGGTTGGATGTCGGAACTGTTGTCGATCACGACCATGTCTGTGGCCGTGCTCCACCCCACCTTGACCAGCCCCTCCACCAGTTCAGTATCGCGCGACCAGTTCCATTTCAGGGTCTGGCAGGCGGCTTTCGATCCCCGTGGCGGAGTGGCTTGCTTGCGCTGTGAGAGGGAGAGCGGTGCTTGCCAATCCAGACGTACTTCCGAACGGCAGGGAAGTGGTCACGGTCTGACCGCGACCGCAGAGCCAGTGGCACCTGGAGGCATCGAATCGCGACGCGAATCAGCTTCAGGCTGACACAGTGGCCCAAGAGCCGGAGCGGCCACCCCTCGCCGCCTGGGGCGAGAGGTGACCGTCCGACGTACTCGGGTCTAACGGGCCACAGTTGTGCGATGTCGGGGCAACCTCCGCTGGTTCAGCCCCGATCGCGGGTGAGCAGCATGGTGCCGGCGATGGGACCGCCGCCGTTGGCCACCGCAGCCACCTCGGGGCCGTTCCCCGCCCGGCCGGGGACCTGGCGGGGGCCGGCCTCGCCCCGGAGCTGGAGACAGGCCTCGTGGATGAGGCCGAACCCGTGGAGTCGGCCGCCGGACAGCTGGCCGCCCGCGGTGTTGAGGGGCAGTTTCCCGTCACGCGCGATGACCGAGCCATCGGCCACGAACGGGCCGCTCTCTCCCCGCCCGCAGAATCCGAGCGCCTCCAGCCAGACCATGGTCAGGATGGAGAAGCCGTCGTAGAGCTGGGCCACCTCGACGTCTGCGGGGGTCAGCTCGGTCCGCTCCCACATCGACGCCGCGGCATCCCGGGCCGCCATGGTGGTCATGTCGTCGAACTGGTCCCAGCTGGGCCGTCCCCGCAGTGCAGTGCCCACCGCGTCGACCCGGCAGGCCGGGTGGGGCGCGTCCTTGGCGTAGTCGGCCCGCGACACCACCACCGCGGTCGACCCGTCGCACGGGGCGTCGCAGTCGAAGAGGCAAAGCGGGGTGGAGATCATCCGGGCCGCCAGGTAGTCCTCGAGCGACATCGGGTCGCGGTAGACGGCGTTGTCGTTGAGGGCAGCATTGCGGCGGCCATTGAGGGGGATCTGGGCCAGCTGCTCGCGGGTGAGGCCGAACTCGTGCACCCGCCTCGCCGCCACCAGGGCCAACCAGTTGACGGCGGACACGGCCCCGAACGGCAGGTACCACTGCAAGAAACCCGAGAAGCGCGGCACCCCGCCCCCGCCGCCCCCGCTGCCGCCGATGCCCTGGCGACCGCCCTTGCCCTGGGCCGTGCCCTCGGTGACCGTGCGGTAGACGAGGACGTGGTTGGCGAGCCCTGCGCCCACGGCCAGGCAGGCGGCGATGACCGCACGCATCTGGCCCGGACCCTCGCCGCCGCCGTCGTGCCAGTTCAGCCGGAGCCGAAGGGCGTCTTGCACCTCGGGCGTGCCGGGCCCGGCGAAGCCGGGCGTGCCCAGCCCCATCCCGGGGTAGGTGGCCAGCCCGTCGATGTCGCCGCGCTCGAGGCCGGCGTCGGCGATGGCGGCGAGCGCCGCCTCCACGCTGAGGGAGAGCTCGGAGCGGCCGAGGCGCCGACCCACCTGGGACTGGCCGATCCCGGTGATGGCGGCCCGGCGGACCAGCCGCCCGTCGTCGTCGGGCCCGCTCACTTGACCGGACCGAAGAGCGGGAGGTGGACGTCGCCGCTCTCCTCGAAGACGACGTCCACCGCCATCCCGACCGAGACCGCTGTGGGCTCCATGCCCACGAGGTTGGTGGTGAGCCGGACGTCTGGCTGCTCGACGATCGACACCCAGGCCACGATGTAGGGGTCCGAACCGGGGATCCACTGCTGGTGGTTGACGGTGAAGGACTCGACCGTGCCCCGCCCGCTCACCACCTCGGGGGCGAGGGAGTCCGAGAGGCAGGCCGGACAGCACGGTGCGGGGGGGTGGACGTAGGTCCGGCACGCCTCGCAGCGCAGGAAGCGCAGGTGGCCGTCGGCCCCGCTGGTCCAGAAGAAGCGATTGTCATCGTCGAGGCGCGGCAGGAGGCGCAGGGGTGGTCCGGAGGCGGTCATGCCCGGACGTTAGTCCGGCCGAGTGGCCCGCCTGCTAGGGGCGCGCCGCGGGAGTGCGGGCGGGGAGCCGGTAGACGGCGGCCGCGTTCTGCCCGAGCACCTTCTTCTGGACGTCGGGCGGGCAGGGGTCCACCGTCTTCTTGATGGCCTCGACGGCCCCGGGGAAGGTGGCGTCGTGGTGCGGGTAGTCCGATCCCCAGACGACGCGCTCGTCCCCGACGAAGGGCACGAGGGCGGGCAGGGTCTTCTCGTCGACCTCGAAGCTGATCCAGCACTGGCGGGCGAAGTACTCGCTCGGGCGCAGCGACATCTCGGGGCAGAAGCCGCCGAACGTCTCTGCCTGCTCGTCAAGCCGTTCCAGCCAAAACGGCAGCCAGCCGCCGCAGGATTCGAGGAACACGACCTTGAGGCTCGGGTGGCGGTCCAAGACGCCGAAGGCCACCAGCTGGGCGTAGGCGAGCATCTCTTCGAACGGGTGCGAGAGTGCGTGGAGGACCAGCGGGTTGAATGGTCGGTCCGAGCCCAGGGTCGGCACGATCACCGAGCTCCCCTCGTGGACGCCGACCGCCACGTCCAGCTCTTCGGCCGCCTCCCAGACCGGGCGGTAGGCAGGGTCGCAGAGCGACCGCCCCCGGCAGGGGTTGGGGCGGACGAAGGCGGCGGTGAACCCCAGCTCGGTGACCGCCCGGCGCAGCTCGGCCGCCGCCGCCGTTGGGTCCTGCATGGGCAGCATGGTCGCGCCGAACAGCCGGTCGGGTGCCGCCTGGCAGTAGCCGGCGAGCCAGTCGTTGTAGGCGCGGGCCACCGCCACGGCGGCGGCCGGGTCGTCGAGCGCCCAGAAATAGAGGCCGACCGAGGGGTAGAGGACGGCCTGGTCGATGCCCTCGGTGTCCATGTCCACAAGGCGGGCGACGGGGTCGGACCCGCCCGGTTGGGCCTCCTCCAGGGGGCGGTAGTTCGCGGTGTCCGAGAAGTCCGAACCCGGGGTGGCCAGGGTCCCCAGCGGCACGGCCAGGATCTCGGTGTCGCCCACGACCACGTGCTCGTAGCCGTGGGCGTCGCGCTCGATGCGCGGCCGGTGGTCGTCGGCGAGCCCCGCCCACGCCGAGCGGGGCTCAACCACGTGGCCGTCGGCGTCGACCACCAGGACCGACGAGGAGCTCACGGCACCCTCCAGTCGTCGCGCTCGGGCAGGGGGTGGCGGAAGAGGCGGGCCGCGTTGCCGGCGGCCACCGCCCGCAGCTCGTGCTCGGGGAGGTCGCCCATGGTGGAGACCAGGACCGCCTGGGTGTCGGGCCACGTCGAGTCGGCGTGGGGGTAATCGCTCTCCACCATGATGTGGTCGACGCCGATGCGGTGTCGGATCGGCACCACCGAGCGGTCGTCGATGGTGCAGAACCAGAAGCTGCGGGCGAGCACCTCGCTCGGGAGGAGGTCCGACCGCCAGGCGCCGCTCTCGGTCCCCGACGCCGAGTGGCCGACCACGTAGTCGACCCGGTCCATGAGCATGGGCACCCAGCCCATGCCCCCCTCGGAGAGGGCGATGGCCAGGTTGGGGAAGCGCAGCGGCACGCCCGACCACAGCCACTCGCCGGCGGCGATGAGGGCGTTGACCGGGAACAGCGTCGGGAGGAGCTCGAAGGGGGGGTCGGGGGAGGGGAGGGGCGCCCACGACGACGCCCCGGTGTGCAGGCAGACCACAGTGGCCGTCTCCTCGCAGGCGGCGAAGAGGGGGTCCCAGTGGCCGCTGAAGATCGACGGCAGCCCGAGCTGGGAGGGGAACTCGGGGAAGCTCAACGCCCGGAAGCCCAGCTCGGCGTTGCGGCGGACCTCGGCCGCCGCCAGCTCGACGTCGGCCAGCCACGGCAGCTGGAGGGGGATGATCCGGCCCGGGTGGGTGCCGGCCCAGACCTCGAGGTGCCAGCGGTTCCACGCCCGCGTGCAGGCGAGGCCCAGCTCGGGGTCGCCCGAACGGGAGAACACCGCCCCGCAGAACCCGGCCACCAGCGAGGGGAAGCAGAGCGAGGCCCAGATCCCGGCCGTGTCCATGTCGGCCACCCGGGCGTCGATGTCGTAGCAGCCCGGGCGCATCTCCTCGAACCGGGCGGGGTCCATGGACCAGTCCTCCCGCCGCCGCCCGGCCACCGCGTTCAGCCCGACGTTGGGGTAGAGGCGGCCCTCGTACTCCCAGGCCTGGCGGCCCCCCTCCAGCTCCACCACCCTGGGCGCGGCGCCGACCAGGTGGGAGGGCATGCGGCCCTCGAAGAGGTCGGGCGGCTCGATGAGGTGGTCGTCGACCGAGATGATGGGAACCCTGATGGCCCTGGGCTCGGGATCGGGCAGGAGGGTGGGCTCACCCGTGCGCTGCGCCGACCCGGTCACGGTGCCCGACACTACTCCCGGCCCGCCGTCCCGACCCCCCTGGGGGTCCCTGGCGTCTGGACCGCCGGAGGGGGAGTATGGGGGCGGCAGGGTTGTGCGACGAGGGAGTGCAGATGCTCGATCTTCTGATCCGAGGAGGCCAGGTGCTCGACGGCACGGGCGCGCCGGCTCGGGGCGCCGACGTGGGGGTCCGCGAGGGACGGGTGGCCGCCGTCGGCGACGTGGACGAGCCGGCCACGCGGGTCATCGACGCCGACGGCCTGATGGTGGCGCCGGGCTTCGTCGACCTCCACACCCATTACGACGCCCAGCTCTTCTGGGACCCAGCCGCCAGCCCCTCACCCCTGCACGGGGTGACCACGGTGATCGGGGGCAACACAGGGTTCTCCCTGGCGCCGTCGGGCCCGGCTCACGCCGCGTACCTCACGGCCATGCTGGCCCGGGTGGAGGGGATGCCTCTCGCCGCCCTCGAGGCCGGCCTCGACTGGGACTGGATCAGCTTCGGCGACTGGCTCGACCGGCTGGACGGCCGCCTCGGGGTGAACGCGGGCTTCCTGGTCGGCCACTCGACCCTGCGCCGGGTGGCCATGGGGGACGACGCCGTGGGCAAGCCGGCCTCGCCCGAGCAGGTGGCGGCGATGGTCGAAGGGCTCGAGCGGGCACTCGAGCAGGGCGCCCTCGGCTTCTCCACCTCCCAGGCCCACACCCACCACGACGGCGACGGCCTCCCGGTCCCCTCGCGCGCCGCCGACCGGCCCGAGCTCGAGGCGCTGGCGGCGGCCGTACGCGGCCATGCGGGCACCACCCTCGAACTCATCGTCTCGGGCGCCCTCAACGGGTTTACCGACGAGGAGGTCGACCTCATGACCTCGCTCTCGCTGCTGGCCGACCGGCCGGTCAACTGGAACGTGCTGGGGGTCTCGGCGGCCGATCCCGACCGCACCGCCCACCAGCTGGCCGCCTCCGACGCGGCCGCCGCCCGCGGCGCCACCGTGGTGGCCCTCACCCTGCCCCACACCATGCGGATCCGGCTCTCCTTCGAGTCCGGTGCCATCCTCGACGGCCTGCCCGGGTGGCGCGAGGTGCTGGCCCTGCCCAAGGCCGAGCGGCTGGTGGCGCTGGCCGATCCCGACGTGCGCCGCCGGATGGAGGCGGGCGCGTCGTCCGAGGAGGCCGGCATCCTGCGGCTGCTGGCCGTGTGGAAGCGCCTCGTCTTCGAGGAGACCTTCGCACCGGCCAACGCCGGATACGAGGGCCGCACGGTGGGCGAGGTGGCCGCGGAGCGGGGGCAGTCACCCTTCGACGCCATGCTCGACGTGGTGGTGGCCGACGAGCTGCGCACCGGGCTGCGGCCCCCCATCCCCGAGAACGAAGAGGACTGGGCGGCCCGGGCCGGCGCCTGGCTCGACCCGCGCACCATCGTGGGGGGCTCGGACGCCGGCGCCCACCTCGACACGATGTGCGGTGCGGTCTACTCGACCTCGATGCTGGCCGACGGGGTCCGCCGCCGGTCGCTGCTCAGCTGGGAGGAGGCCGTCCGCCAGCTCACCGACGTGCCGGCTCGCCTCTACGGCCTGCGCCACCGGGGCCGGCTGGCCGAGGGGTGGTGGGCCGACGTGGTCGTCTTCGACCCCGCCGAGGTCGGCCACGGCCCCGAGCGCACCCGCTACGACCTGCCGGCCGGGGCCCCCCGCCTCTACGCCGAGGCCACCGGGGTCGAGCACGTGTTGGTCAACGGGACCGAGATCGTCCGGCACAACGCCCTCACCGGGGAGCAGCCGGGCCGGGTCCTGCGCTCGGGACGCGACACCGACACGGTGCCGGCGTCGGGCCCGGGTCCCGACGGCGCTCAGGGTTCGGGCGCGCCCAGACCGAGCGAGTAGCCCTCGAGGAAGATCGCCGCCTCCCGCTGGCGCGGGTGGCGGTCGGCGATGGCGTGGAACGCCGTCGAGTGGTCGGGGTGGATCAGGTGGGCCAGCTCGTGGACGATCGTGGCGTCGAGCACCCACTCGGGCACGGCGCGCAGCCGGTGGGAGAGCCGGATCTCGCGGGTGGCGCTGGTGCAGGACCCCCAGCGCTTCTGCTGGTTGGTCACCCAGCGGATCGACGAGGGGCGCTCGCCCCCCACGTAGCGGTCGGCCAGGTCCCCCGCCCGGGTCGCCAGCGCCGCGTCGGAGGCGGCGGCCCTGGGTCGCTGTGAGAGCACCCGCGCCACGAGCCACTCGACCAGCTCGGGGCGGTCCGCCCGGCGGACGTGGGCCGGCACCACCACGACGATGCGCCCGTCCTCCCAGTAGGCGGTGGCCGTCTTGCGCCGCCGGGTGGAGGTGCGGACCACGACCTCGGGACGCCCGGGCCCGGCCGGAGGGTCGTCCACCGGGGCCGCGGTGGCCACTTCGTGCGACCCGGGCCCGGCCTCCGTCGGCGTCGAGGGCTGGCGGGGCCACCGGAGCGGGAGCATGGGGACAGGCTGTTCGTGCATCCCCTCCATTGTGCAGGCAGGTGTGACGGTGGGCGGGTACCCACCCCCCGTCAGCGCTTCTGGTCGAGGACCTCGGGGTTCACGATGTTGAGCGGACGCGCCCCGGCCAGCAGTCGGCAGAGGTCCTCGGCCACGGTGCGCGAATGGTTGGTCTCGGTGTCGTAGGTGGCCCCGCCGATGTGCGGGGTGAGCACGACGTTGCCCAGCTTGGCCAGGGTGGAGTCGGGGTCCAGCCACTCACCCTCGAAGTGGTCGAGACCGGCCGCGGCGACCTTGCCCGACTCGAGCGCGGCGACGAGCGCATTGGTGTCGTGCAGTTTGGCCCGGGCCGCGTTCAAGAAGATGACGCCGTCTCGCATCTTGGTGAATTCGGCCGCGCCGATCATGCCCGTCGTCTCCTCGGTGACCGGCGCGTGGAGGGAGACCACGTCGGAGCGCTCGAGCAGCTCGTCGAGCGACGAGGTGGCGTCGGGCGCGTAGGGGTCGTAGGAGAGGACCTCCATGCCCAGGCCGCGCAGCCGCCAGCGCAGGGCGCGGCCGATGGCCCCTAGCCCCACCAGCCCGGCGGTGCGGCCGGCCAGCTCCCAGGCCCGGAACCGCTGGTAGGGGATGGTGATTGAACACAGTTTGTCTCTTCTATGATTGAGAACTCTCAGCGGAATCGTTGACGTCCGTGCGGTACGGCCGCG
>JBKQNY010000071.1:0-4554 GCA_052145775.1 Acidimicrobiales bacterium | reverse complement strand
AAGGTCCAGGGCTGGTACGACAACGAGTGGGGGTACTCCAACCGGCTCGTGGACCTGGTCTCGATCGTGGCCGGACGAGGGACCCCGGCGTGACCGTCGGGTCTCCGCTGGACAGGATCCCCCTCTTGGAGGACCTCCCCCCCGTCGACGGCCGGCGCATCCTGGTGCGCACCGACTTCAACACCCCCCTGACCGAGGGTCCCGACGGCCGTCTGCAGGTGGCCGACGACTACCGGATCCGCACCGCCCTCCCGACCCTTGAGTGGCTGATCGAGCGGGGGGCGCAGGTGACCGCCTGCAGCCACCTGGGGCGCCCCGACGGCGCCCCGGACCCCCGCTGGGACATGGCCCCGGTCGCCGAGCGGCTGGCCGAGCTGGCCCCGGGGGTGTCGCTCCTCGAGAACCTGCGGTTCTCTCCGGGCGAGAAGGGGAACGACCCCGCCTTCGTGGCCCAGCTGGTCGAGGGGTTCGACGGCTACGTCAACGAGGCCTTCGGGGTGGCCCACCGCCGCCACGCCTCGGTCGTCGGCCCCCCGCAGACCCTCCCGAGCGCGGCCGGACGGCAGCTGGCCCGGGAGGTCGAGGTGCTGGGCTCGCTCCTGGACGCCCCGGCCAGGCCCTTCGTGGCCGTGGTGGGCGGGGCCAAGGTGGCCGACAAGCTGGGCGCCCTCATCGCCCTGGACCAGCGGGCCGACGTCGTGGCCGTGGGCGGGGCGATGGCCTTCACCTTCCTGGCCGCCCTCGGCCACCAGGTGGGTTCGTCCCCCGTCGACCTCGAGCACCTCGAGAGCTGTCGGCAGGTGCTCGACTCGGGGGTCAAGATCATCCTTCCCGTCGACACCGTGGCCCTCGAGCCCGGGGGGGAGTACGGCCCCCACAGCCTGGGGGGGCCGCGGGGCGACGCCAAGCTGGTCGGGCGGGACCTGCCCGACGGCTGGCAGGGGCTGGACATCGGGCCCGAGACGGCCGAGGCCTTCGCCGAGGCCATCGCCTCGGCCGGGACGGTGGTGTGGAACGGGCCGCTCGGGGTGATCGAGGACGACCGGTTCGCCGCCGGCACCCGCCGGGTGGCCACCGCCGTGGCCGACTGCCCCGGGTTCACCGTGGTCGGCGGGGGGGACAGCGTCCGGGCCCTCGACGCCTTCGGGCTGGCCGACCGCATCGACTTCGTCTCCACCGGCGGCGGGGCCTCCCTGGCCCTGCTCGAGCTGGGTGACCTCCCGGCGCTGGACGCGCTGCGCGCCGCGCCCAACGCCCCCGGCCGCACGGCCGCCGGGCCCTCCTGAGCGACCGGCGCCTCCCTTGACCGAGCCGGCACACGAGCGCGACGGCCGCCGCCCGCTGGTCAGCGGGAACTGGAAGATGCACCACGACCACATCGAAGCGCTGCACACCGTGCGGGACCTCGGGCTGCGCCTCAAGGCGCCCGACGTGGCCCGGGTGGACGCCTCGGTCCATCCGCCCTTCACCGACATCCGCACCGTCCAGACCCTGCTCGAGGGGGAGTCGATCCCCGTGGCCCTCGGCGCCCAGCACTGCAACGACCACGGCCGCGGCGCCTTCACCGGGGAGGTGAGCCCCCAGATGCTGGCCCGCCTCGGGGTGCGGTACGTGATCGTGGGCCACTCCGAGCGGCGCCAGCACTTCGGCATGACCGACGAGGCGGTGGCCGCCACCCTGCGGGCCGTGCTGCGGCACGCCATGACGCCCATCTGCTGCGTGGGGGAGACCGAGGAGGAGCGGCTGGCCGGGAAGACCGAGGCGCGCCTGCGGGCCCAGGTCTCGGCGGCCTACGACGGGGTCCCCGCCGCCGAGGTGGCCGGCTCGGTGATCGCCTACGAGCCGATCTGGGCCATCGGGACGGGCCGGGCGGCCACCCCGGTCGACGCCGAGGACGCCTGCGTCTTCATCCGCTCGCTGGTGGCCGAGCTGGCCGGCCCGGAGGCGGCCCAGGCCGTGCGGATCCAGTACGGGGGGTCGGCCAACGCCGAGAACGCCGCCGAGCTGGTCGCCGAGCCCGACGTCGACGGCCTGCTGGTCGGCGGGGCCAGCCTGGAGGCGGCGTCGTTCCTCGACATACTGCGGGCGGTCGGGGGCTGCTACCGTTCTTGAGCCGCCGGATGCGGCGCCCGTCTGCGTATAAGGAGCTCTCGCGGTGCTGACCTGGGTGTACATCGTCATCGAAATCCTGGCCGCGCTGGGCCTGATCTTCCTGATCCTGATGCACAGCGGCAAGGGCGGCGGTCTATCGGACATGTTCGGCGGGAGCGTCGGGGCGGCCGCCCAGGGTTCGACCGTGGTCGAGCGCAACCTCGACCGGATCACCGTGATGGTCGCCCTCATCTTCGCCTTCACGACCCTGACCCTGGACCTCCGGCTGCAGTGACCCCCCCGGGCGGGCGCCCGGGCAGGCGGACCACCGCCCGGCCGGGCCCGGCCGCCGCCATCCTCGTCACCCTGGCCCTCGTGGCCGCAGGCACCGCCGGCGGGGCGGCGGGCGCCTCGGCGACGACCACCACCGCCCCGCCCAACCCGTGGGTGGCCGGCATCGGGGGCTCCCTCACCCTCGGCCTCGACCGGGCGCCCACCGGCTGCAACCCCAACGCCGCGTCGGGCAACACCTGGGCCGACCACCTGGTCCTCGAACCCGTTCTGCCCAGCTCGTTCGTGGTCGGTCCGGGGGGCGTGCCCAGTTACGACTCGGCGGTCATCAACCAGGCCGAGGTGGTGAACACCTCGCCCCAGACCGTGGTCTACACAATCAACCCCAAGGCGGTGTGGTCCGACGGAGTGCCCATCACCGCCGCCGACTTCGTCTACGCGTGGCAGGAGCAGCGGGGGCCGCCGCCCGGCGGCGTCGGTTCGTACAACACCGACGTCGCCAGCACCCAGGGCTACCGCGACATCTCCTCGGTGAAGGGGAGCCAGAGCGGCCGGACGGTGACGGTGGTCTTCGCCCAGCCCTTCGCCGACTGGAAGATGCTCTTCAACGACCTCCTGCCGGCCCACGTCATGGAGAAGGTGGGCTGGGACCCCGGCTGCACCTCGGTGGACCCGGCGGTGGACCTCTCCGGCGGGCCCTTCAAGATCGGGTCCGTCGAGCCGGGGAAGAAGGTCGTGCTGGTGCGCAACCCACGCTGGTGGGGCCAGGACGCCAACCTCGACACGATGACGATCCGCTTCGCCTCGGGGCCCGCCCAGCTCACCCGCTGGCTCGAGACGGGCGCGGCCCAGGTCATCCAGCCCAGCGCCTTCGGACCGTCGCTCCTCGAGCAGGTCACCCAGCACCCGTCGCAGAACAGCTCGGTCACAGTGTCGTCGACCTTCCTTCAGCTGGCGTACTCGACCACCTCGGCGGTGACCGGGGACCTCCGCGTGCGTCAGGCGATCAGCCACGCCGTCGACCGTCAGGCCCTGACGAACACCGTGGTGGGCTGGGCCGACACCGGGATCGTCCCGTCGGCCAGCCATCTCTACGCCCAGTCGCTGTCGAACTACCCCGGTCCCAAGACGCCGTCAATCCAGGCCTCCGGCCAGCCCGGGACCACCACGACGACCACACCCAACCCGCCCACCACAGCCCGCCCGTTCCCCCTCACCGCCGACCTGGATCAGACCGACCGGCTGCTCAATTCGGCCGGCTACGTGCGGGGACCGTCGGGCGCATGGGTCCAGCCGAACGGCAAACCACTGGTGGTCACCGTGGCGGTCGACGAAGGCGACCAGTGGGCGGCCAAGTCCGCCACGTTGGTCGCCCGGCAACTCGAGGCGGCGGGCATCGCGGTCAGCCTCCTTTCGTCCTCCGACGCCACAGCCGCCGGCCAGGCGCTGGCCTCGGGCCAGGCCGATGCCGCGCTCCTGCCCTACGACGCCACGCCGTACGGGAGCGAGGCCATCGCCTGGTACACGACGATGCTGGGGACACCCGGGGTCGACGGCTCCCAGGACTGGTCGCGCTTCTCGGACCCGGCCCTCGACTCGCTCCTCACCCAGGCCTCGCAGAATCTGAACCCCGTCAAAGCCGCCACCATGTACGCCGACGCCGACACCATCCTCTGGCAGCAGATGGTCACCCTGCCGCTCTTCGCCGAGCCGGTCGTCATGGCCTGGTCCACCTACACCGCCGGCGTCGGCCCGAACCCCAATGGACCGGGCCTCCTGTGGTATCCACAGACCTGGAGCCTGCGGGTGCCCCCCACCAGCCCGAACACCGTTCCGACCACATAGGCCCCGCGAGCGACGCGATAACATCGACCCTCACGTCGGAGTGGCGGAATAGGCAGACGCGCCAGCTTGAGGGGCTGGTGCCCGCAAGGGCGTGGGGGTTCAAGTCCCCCCTCCGACACCAGGTAAAACGTACGATCTAGCCCGGTTATCCACAGCCTCAAGATCCCGCCATCCCGCGCTTATCCCGCGGCCGCACGCGTAATGGAGATGACCGGCGCATCCGGTAGCAGCTCGGAGAGCGCGTCTGCCAGCACCTGATCACGGTCCTGGGTGGCGTGTTGGTAGCGCAAGGCAGCGGCGGGGGAGGAGTGGCCAGCTCGGTGCATC
>JBKQNY010000070.1:0-4794 GCA_052145775.1 Acidimicrobiales bacterium | reverse complement strand
AGCAAGGGCGTGATGATGCCGTTGAGCACCTGGGCGTTGACCACGAGGGACACGAGGTTGCCCGGGGCCAGCGCCACCGCCGCGCCGACCACGATCTGCAGGGTGAACAGCCCGTAGAAGAGGGGTGCCTGGCGGAAGCTGTTGGAGACCGACCGGGGCGCTCCGGTGGCGTCGGCGATGGCGTAGGCGGTCGACAGCGGCACAACTGACGCCGCGAGTAGAGACGCACCGAGCAGGCCCAGGCCGAAGAGGGCGGGTGCCGCCGGACCGACCACCGGCTCGAGCGCCTCGGCCGCCTGGCGGGCCGACTGCAGAGGGCCCGTTCCGCCGATGGCGGCTGCCGTGGCGATGATGATGAAGATGCTGATGATGTCGCTCCAAATCGCTCCACTGACGGTGTCGATCCGCTCCTTGGGGTAGTCAGAGGGCTTGATCCCTTTGTCGACCACGGCGGAGGCTACGTAGAACTGCATGTATGGCGTGATGGTGGTGCCGATGAGAGCCACGGCGAGGAACAGGAACGCGTGCGTGTGGAGGAAGTGCGGCCACAGCAGGTTGCTCAGGACCTCCTTGCCGCCGGGATGCCCAAGGAAAGCGGCGATGGGGTAGGCCAGGAAGGCCAACGTCAGAATGATGAAGATCCGCTCCGCCCTTGAATACGAGCCGAGGACGGTCATCGTCCAGACGGCTACGGCGGCGATCGGGACCGAGATGTAGAGGGACACGCCGAAGATCTCCATCGCAGCCCCGACGCCGGCGAATTCGCTGACGGTAAGCCCGGCGTTGGCGATCAGCAGCAGGACCATCGCCCCGAAGGTGCTGCGGGCGGAGAATTGCTCGCGGATGAGGCCGCCGAGTCCCTCCCCGGTGAAGACCCCGAGGCGGGAGCACATCTCCTGGACCACGACGAGCGCCACCGTGATCAGGACCATCAAGAACAGCATCCGGTAGCCGAACTGGGAACCGGCGCTGGCGTAGGTGAGGATGCCGCCGGCGTCGTTGCCGGCGTTGGCGGCGATCAGCCCCGGCCCGAGGATGGCCAGGACGGCGAGCAATCGGACGACCCAGTGCCGACGGGAATGGGTGGGTGCAGGCGGTGGCACCGGCGGCGCGCTGCTGGTCACTGCGGCTCGGCCTCTTCCAGCAGCGACAGAAGTCGGGCGCGGTCCGGCTCGCTGAGCGCCGCCAGCAGCGCACCGCGTTCTGGGGGAGGGAGGTGTCGCAGCGCCTGGGCGGCGGTCGCCGGTGCAACGAGTGAGGCCACCTGGGCCCCTTCGCGACGGCCGAGGTCCGACAGGATCGAGGCCACCTCCTTGGCTCGCAGCCGCTGGATGTCCTTGGCCGGAGTCCCCAGCTGGAGCCCGCCGCCTACCGCGCCGGCGGCGGCGGTTCGGGTGGTGGGGTCAGGCCCCTCGTGGGAGGTGGGGGGGACGAAGGTCTGCAGGTGGACCCAGTCGATGGCCTTGTGCGGCGGCGGACATTTTCGGGCCTTGGGGAGGAGGCGACGGAGGAAGGCGTTGAGGCCGACATCGACACCGCCGAGCTCCCAGCTCTCCTCCTTTCGAACGAGATACACGTCAGAGGCACGCACGACTTGGATGCCCTGCACGTCGACGAGCTGGTGATCAAGTACGTCACGCGCCAGCGCGATGAGGCCTTCGTGGCGGACCGGCTTGGCGATCGACAACTCAGGCGTCCCGAGATGCACCCGTCTCTGCTCGAGGGTCAAATCGGCCATGGCGACGAGGGCCAGCCCCTTGCCGACCTTGACCAGGATCCCGGCGACCGTCGGGTACCGAGCACCTAGCGTCCACTCGACAACGACGTCGTCCAGGCGCCCCACCCGCCGGCCGTCCACGTCCAGCACCGGTCTGCCCACCAAATGGGTCAGAGCGATGACCTCACGGCCGATCTCGCGGCGGACGGCGATCCGCTCTTGGAGGTTCGCGACCGGGTGGTCCCGGCGGCGCTCGTTGTCCCCGCGGGTATCCCTCGGCACGGACCCTCCCGATGTCCTGGTGGGGTCACGGTAGCCCCCGGCGAGCCTGGGAGCCGGGGGCGTAGGCTGGTCCTCTCGCTCCTGAGGGAGGACCCAGGAAGCCTCGTTGCGGAGTCGCCCCTGGCGCCTGGCAGCTCCGCTGCCCACAGGACTAGGACGGAGGGCGGCCGTGAGCGACTGGTCCGGCTACGAAAGCGAAGAGTCACGGGTGTCGGCGATCGGCTCCCAGACCCTCTTCGGCCAGACGATGTGGTACGTGGCCGCCACCGCTGGGGCTTTTGCGCTCGGGGCCTACCTCGGCCGCTCACTCTCGTACGGGCTGGCGTTCGTGTTCTATTTGGGTGCTCTCGGTTGCCTCATCGGGATGCGGTTCGCCACCCGGAGCTCTGCGTCGGTGGCAGTCGCTCTGATGCTGGTCTTCGGCGGCCTGATGGGGCTGGCCACCGCACCGGTGCTGGCCTACTACGCCAGCACCAATCCCGAGGTGCTCTGGCAGGCGGGAGGCGCCACCGCGCTGTTCATGGCCGGCCTCGGGGCAGCGGGCTACGGGACCCGGCGGGACCTGTCGGCCATCGGCCGGCTCTCGTTCTTCGCCCTCTTGGCGCTGATCGTGTTCGGGATCGTGTTGATCTTCGTGAACATCCCCAACGGCCAGGTGATCTACTCCGTGCTTGGGCTGGTCATCTTCGCCGGTCTGACCCTCTTCGACTTTCAACGACTCCGCCGGACCCGAGGCATCGATTCGGCTCCGTTGCTGGCCGCCTCCATCTTCCTCGACGCGCTCAACGTCTTCCTGTTCTTCCTCAACATCTTCAACCGGCGGAACTGAGGGGACCGGCTCCCAATTTTCCGCTCACGACGTGGCCGGGCCCTTGAGGTGGCCGGGTCCGGCGGACTTCACCCGCCCGTAGCGCCGTCGGAAGATCAGGTAAGCAAGGGCGCCGGCGACCAGGGGAAGCCAGTACTGCGCTAACCGATAACCCAGCGTGGTGATGACGGCGGCAGCGGCACTCACGCCAGCGAGCACGAGCATGCCGCTGAGACTGGCTTCGACCACACCGAGCCCACCAGGGGTCACCGGGATCAAGCTCAGCACGGCGGCGGTGGCGTAGGCCAGCAGCACGAGGGCCGGGTTGGCATGGCTGCCCACTGCCCGCAGCACGCAGAGCAAGCACAGGTAGTCGAAACCCAGGCGACCAGCCGTCAGAACGAGGACGGTGGGCCATTGGCGGCCCAACGCGGTGCGGATCTGGTTGCGCTGCTCGATAAGTCGCCGGTCGAGGCCGGTGAGGGGTTGGCCACGATGCCGAAGGTGATTCCACAGCCACTGGGCGATTTGGCCGAACCGGGCTAGAGGGGCGTCGGTGGTCATGACGAGGAATCCGAGAAGCGCGAAGACAATGAAACCCCCAAGGCCGATGAGCGCGGTGTGGACTAGGCCGGGTTGCACGCGGACGCTCCCCAGCACCACCGGGAGGGTGAAGATGGGCAGGGCGAAGAGCGCACCGACGCCCAGAATCGAGGCGGCGGTGAGCCCGCCGGCAGCGGTGTCCACATCGACTCCTGCGGTCGTGAGCATGCGGAATTGAAGGGCGGCCCCGACGGCATCCCCGGCTGGCAATGCGTTGGTCAGAGCATTCCCGGCTAGTCCGGCGGTCACCACGGCAAACCATCCCTTGGTGCGAAGAACGAGCCGTTGGAGGGCGAAGTTGCAGGCGAAGCTGACCACTTCGGCTCCAAGAGCAGCAGCCAGCCACACCGGGCTGGCTTTGGACAGCTGGGGCCAGTCATCGACCACCTTGATCAGGCTTGGGAACAAGACGTAGATGGCCACGCCGGTGACGACGAGCATGGCGATGCGCAAGACCAGATGGCGGGGCGTGGTTCGGGGGTTGTTGGCGCCGTGGCGGGGGGCCGTCCCTGCCACCGGCTCCCGCCTATCCGGCTGGTGGCTCACGATGCCTCCCTGCCTCGGGGCGCCGGTGGCTCGAGGCAGATCCCTTGAGGACCGTCTCGACTCGGTGGACGGTATCGCCGGAGAATCCAATCAACACCGCCCATCATGCCCCCGGCCCTCCAAGCCTCGGCTAGCGGATCAGGGGCGCCAATAGCGGAGGCCTGCCGCCTGAGCCCCAGCGCCATCCTGGGGGATCATTGATCGGCGCTTGCCGAACCGGACACGTGGGTGGGCAGTGGCGCGTCATCGCGTTTCTGGGGCCGCCGTCGGCGGTCGGAACTTTGGCTCTGATGCACCGGTAAAGTCTCGACGCGCGGCGTGAGCGAAAGGCTGTGTGCTGTAGTGATCCGGCGCCCGAATGCCCCGGTACTCATCGTGAACCTGAAATCCGGCAGCGGTAGCGCGCGCCATCACGACCTCGTCCGGCACTGTCGGCTGCGGGGAATCGAACCGGTCGTTCTCGAGCCCGGCAGTGAAATCGCGAGCGTGGCGGCTGCAGCGGTGGACGGAGGCGCTGATGTGATCGGTGCAGCAGGAGGCGACGGCACCCAGGCCGCCGTAGCTACGGTCGCATTCGAACACGACGTCCCATACGTTTGCGTCCCTGCAGGGACGCGGAACCACTTCGCACTTGATCTCGGCATCGATTGCGACGATGTCGTCGGAGCCTTGGATGCTTTTCTCGAGCCGACCGAGCGCCGCGTCGACTTGGCCCAGGTGAATGGCCGGGTGTTCGTTAATAACACCTCGATGGGCCTGTACGGCGAGATCGTCAGATCGCCCGACTACCGTGACGCGAAGCTGAGGACGGTTCTTGAGATGCTGCCCGAATTGGTCG
>JBKQNY010000069.1:0-7822 GCA_052145775.1 Acidimicrobiales bacterium | reverse complement strand
GTGGTCGATACGCACCACGCAGGTGACCTTGGTGGGTGCGTCAGCTGTTGGCCGTGAGTTCGTCGAGTTCGGGTATCGTCCCGGCGGGGGCGCCGGTGATGTCCAGCGAGATGAAACGGCCCCGGGTCGCGACGAAGTGCAGCACGTCGACAGTGCCGGTGGTTCGGTCCTTCACCGCGGCCACCGTGTGCCAGTGGACGCCGTCGCTGGACACTGAGACGGTGTAGGCGCTGGCCCGTTCGGTAGTGACCGGTCCAGGTGGGGGTGGCTCGGTGAGGGGGGCCGCGGGCCACTGCCGGCCCCACTGGAGGGTGACGGTGCTCACCGTACGGGTGCCACCGGAGAGCGGAACGGTAAGCGTGTCAGGCAGCGCGACGGGCTGCCAGTCGGTGGCGGGGCTGCCGTCCACCGCCGCCAGTGCCGGGGCGCCCGGTTGCGACGAAGAGGCCACCGCCGCCCCACAGCGCACCTCGTCGGTGGTGGGGGCGAGGTCCGGTCGCCTGGTGGGGATGGTGAGGGTATGGCCTATTTGCACGGTGCGGGGGCCCGACGGCGTGGAGAGCGGTAGGGCGGCCCCGTGGTCCAGGGTCACGGCGGTGGCCCGGGGGCCGACGGCCACAGTGAACCGTCGCCCGTGCCAGGCCAGGTTGTGCACCACCACCCCGCCGAGTTGCCCGGTGAGGGTCGGGTTCACTTGCACCGCGGTCGCGGCAAGTCGCAGACCGGTGTAGCCGTAGAGAAATTCTTGGAGGAAGCCCCCGATCCCGGTCATGAAGGTGAGGACGCCACCCGTGGCGGTCTCGGAGAACTGGTCGAAGTCGTCGCGAATGAACCGCTGCACGCTCCGCTCCGTGTACACGTAGCCGGCGCACCCCGGAGCCGCCTCGGACAGGGTGTCGATGGAGTTCACAGCATCGCTCATCGACGGTCCGGTGGGATTGGTGCGCACCGCGTAGTAATTCACGTCGGCCTCGGCCACAGCGGGCGTCATTGGGTAGTCCAGTGGGTACTGCAGCATCGTCACGTCGGCCTGCTTGACGAGCTGGCCGCCGTAGCCGGTGAACTCGGGGTGGATGCCGAGCGTCGAGTCCACCGGCACCGTCAGACCCGCCGCCACCCGGGTCCAGCGAGCTGGGACGGGTCGGCCGAGCACCCGGGCGGCCTGGGCGGCGTCCAGCAGCGTGGCCCGCGCGGCGGCGACGGTGTAGGCCTCGTCGTCGACGTCGGGGTTATCCTCGTCGGGCCCGGTGACGCCGCTGATGTTGAACGAGCCGGCGGGCCCTGTCGTCACCCGGGATGCCCAGAAAACGGCGGCGGCCGACAGCACCGACCACCCCGAGGAGGACAGCCACGACCGGTCCCCGGTCGCCAAGTAGTACTGCCACAGGGCCAGCGCGACGTCGGCCGTGATGTGCTGCTCATAGAGGCCTTCGGTGAACACGTCGGCCGGCGGGGGGATCTGCTCGGTGCCGTCGAGGGCGCTCTCCCACGGGTAGCGGGCGCCCTGGTAGCCGGTGGCGGCCGCGTGGGCCTCGGCGGCGGCCCGCCGGTTGGAGCGATAGGTCTCGATGCCGGCCGCCAGGTCGGGGTGCTGGGCCAGGAGGGCCGGTTCCATCCAGGTGTCGGCGTCCCAGAAGACGTGGCCGTTGTAGCCGTTGGAGGAAAGTCCTGCTGGGCTGATGCTCCAGTCGACGCCATCGCGGGTGCTGGCCCAGAGGTAGAACTCGCTGGCGTTGACCTCGGTGGCTAGGGAGGCGTCACTCAGCACGTCGATGCGCCCCGACCAGAGGGCGGCCCAAGCCGCGTCGTTGGCCGAAAGCAGCGCCCCGAAACCCGCCTTGGCGGCGGCGTCGGCCTGCTCCTGTGCCTGGGCTCGGGCCTGCGCTGGCCATTGCGCCGCAGGTTCCGCGAGGCCGCCGTCCCCGGCGGTCGCCACCCCGACGTACTTCGTCACGGTGTAGCGCCTGCCGGCCACCACCGGGAACGTGAGTTGCTGGCCCACGCTCTGGTCGGCCGACTGGTCGAGGGGCACAGGTACTCCGGTGATGTCGGCGCTGGTACCCAGCCGGCTGGCCAGGCCGGCCACGATGCCGGTGCCCTGGGCCTTCACCGTGACCCAGTCGCTGTCAGAGGCAGCCGACCAGCCCTTGGCCACCTGTGTGGTGAGGGTGGCGTCGGACCCGTCGATCACATCGTCGACGCCGGCGGTGCCGGTCCACTGCGGGGTCAATTGCAGTTCAACAAGGCCGACCCCGGGGCGGTCCCGGTCGGTCAATACCTGGTACGTCAGATCCGTCACGTGGCCATCCGGGGCGGTCCACTTGGCGGTCGTGGTGATGACGCCGGTCCGCAGGTCGATGGTCTGTCGCCACCCGCTGGTCTGCCCGACTCGTCCGGCTTGCCCGGTAGCGACCGAGAACGGCTGGTTTCCGTCGGTGAAGGTGAGGGTGGACCACGTCGGAATGTTCGCCCGCTGCCGCACCCCGCCCTGGGGCTGCGCATAGAAGCCGGCCAACTCGGCTTGGGTCGGCACGGAGCCGGCGGCGTAGCCCTGGCCGGACGGGGGGACGCGGATGCCGAGTTCGCCGTTGCCGGTGAAGGTGGGCTCGTAGGTTGGACCGGTTGTCGTGGCAGTGAGCAGGTTGGAGCCGCTGCCGGTGACTGGATCGGTGGGGCTAGTGGCCGGCGATGCTGTCGATGCTCCGGCAGCTCCGGGCTCGGTCGTCACCGCCATCACTAACGTGGCCGCGGCGACATAGGCCACCCACGAGGTCCAACTCGAATGCGGGCTCAACAAACGAGCGCGTGCGGTCCTCGTGGTTCCGCTCCTCTCAAGACTTGCGGCGCCGTGGCGCTCTTAATGTAGCTAACCCTCCAGCCCACGTTTACTGACTGCGGTCAACGCATCCTGCCCTAGGAGCATTGTCGGATAGGCACCGGCCCTAGTGACCACCTGCCCCACCGGCGGGCTGGCGGCGAACAGATTCTGCGCGGCAGCGATTCAGGACGGCCGGTCGTCTAGCTGATCGGCTTGAGAACGGCGGCCGCAATCTTGGCGGTGATTTCAGCACCGACCGGTGTGGACGGAGGCGCTAGTCGGGCGCCTACAAGATCTGCGGTGACGGCGTGCGAGGCGACAGTCGAGACAGTCGAGACGGCGCTCGTGGCCTTCTACTCGCAACCCAGCAGTTGGTCGAGCAGCCTTCTCCAGTTGACCAAGACGGTGACAGATCAGGGCCTATGGCTGAGGGCAGTGCCTTCAGCGAGGAGATACGCCAGCGTGTTGGAACAGAAAGGCGCCGTGTTGGTGAAGGCACCGCGCAACGCTCGGGCGGTGACAGCCGACAGGGCGAAAGCCGACGGCTGCAAGCACGCCCGTGTGGCGAGGGCCACTGCCGCTCCGAACACGGACAACCGAGGCTAACGCACCATTGGCCACGGCGATCTTTGGGCCACCGAGAAGCAGACCTGCAAGTCAAACTTCCGCGAACTGCCAGCCCGGAGACGGGTAGGCTCTAGGCGCAGGACGACCCTGTGCCGCCTTCACAAGGAGCTACGCCGTCTACCTGGGCAGTAACTTCTTGTGCCCCGAGGAATGCCCCACTGTCTTGATGAATGTTCGCAAATGTCAGATACGGCTTCCAAGCGGGAGAAGACGTCATGAAGAGATGCCGAAGCGCGGGGTTCGACTGCCCTCTGTCGCTGTGCCTCTCGCGGCGCTCGTCGTACTGCTGGGCGGGTGCATTTCCAGCTTTGCGCCAACGAGTGGATCGACGCTCGGAGGTACCACGGTCATCATCAAGGGCGAGCACTTCACAGGAGCCACCGCGGTCAGATTCGGAAATTCGACAGCCATCAGCTACACGGTGACAAATTCGACCACCATCACGGCGGTGACCAACAGCCACACAGCTGGCACAGTGCCGATCAAGGTCACCACGGCCCAGGGGATCAGCGCATCGGTTCACGACTTCACGTTCGTGACGCCGCCTACGGTTGCCTCCATCACGCCCGCAAGCGGCCCGGTGGCCGGTGGTACCACGGTGACCATCTTCGGTGCCGGGTTCACCGGGGCCAGCGCGGTCGACTTCGCCCAGACCCCGGCCACCGCCTTCACGGTAGACCAGGCCGGCACACTGATCACTGCCACCTCGCCCGGCGGGGACGCCGGCACGGTCGATGTCACGGTCACGGTTGGGACAGTCACCTCGGCCACTGTTGACGCCGACCGCTACGCCTACGTGGGCAAGGGCTCACCGACAGCGCCCGTCACGATCACCGTGGGCGCCGGCCAGCCCGAGGCCACCACAATCAACCAGGGCCTCATCGGTTTCAACCACCCGCCGGCGGGATCGGAGCCCGCGCTGGCCGCCATCGGCACCCAGTGGGCACGAACCGACGTCTCCTTCGAGACCTCGGTCAACGGCCAGCCCGTCTACAACTGCACAACCGGGGCCTGGAACCCACAGGTGCTGGACGCCAACGTGGCCATCGACCGCCAGGCGGGTGCCACGCCCGAACTGATCGTGGACTACACCCCGCCCTGTCTGGCCACAGACCCCCCGGTCGGTGTCAATCCGAACTACACCCCGCCCGACATCGGCCCGGACATGGCCAAGTGGCAGGCCCTCGTCTACCAGATGGCCCTCCACGAGATCGGCGCCGAGGGGGTCCGGGTGTTCGAGGTGTGGAACGAGCCCAATGGGCAGTTCTGGGTGGCCCCGGAAAAGCTCTCGGCCTACCTCACCCTCTACCAGGCCACGGCCACCTCGCTCGAGGCGGCAGCCAGCGCCCTAGGAGTGCACATTTTGGTCGGCGGCCCGGCCCTGGCGGACGTCCCCACCTTGCCGTACCTGGGCTGGATCGACCAACTGTGTTCATTCGCCGTGGCCAACAACATGCCCCTCGACTTCATCAGCTGGCACGAGTACTCCCCCGACGCCCCCTTCGACGGAGGGGCGGTGGCGGCCATCCGGGCCGTGGTGGGCAAGTTCCCCACCCTTCACCCCCTCTTGTGGCTCGACGAATGGAACGTGAGCGCCAGCGGGGATCCGCCCATGAGCGGCAGCGAGGGGGCGGCTTTCGTTGCCGCGCAACTCGACAGCGCCCAATCGGCGGGCATTGATCGGGCCACCTTCTACGAGGCCGCCGACGACAGCCCCGTCGACAACTTCGGTGTCCTGACGCAGTCCCTCACACCCAAGTTCGACTACCAGGTCTTCGCCATGTGGCACTCGATGGCTGGTGCTGAACTCGGCACCGCCATCACCACAAATCAGACAGGGACGGATCTGCAGGACCAGATCGGTGCGGTGGCATCGACCAGCGGCGGCGCGATGGACGTGCTCGTGTACAACTTCGACCCGACAGGGCCGGCAGGCAGCGCGGGCCCGTCGGTGCCCAACTCGTTGTCCCGCTCTGTCACCGTTTCGGTGACCGGCCTCCCTTCCGGCCAGCACTACAGGGTGAGTAGGACTGTGGTGGATCCGGATGACAACCCCTCGACTCCCCAGTCGCTCGGCGCAACGGTGGCCGGTGGCCAGGTCCAGTTCACACAGACCGGCCAGTCAGTTTCGCTGCTGGTCTTGACCCCGACAAGCTGAGTCCGCCCTCCCTAGGCCGAGCTGGCAGTGCAACCATGAAAGATGGCTCTCTGCCCCCCTCCTGTTTCCTGAAGCACCGCTCAACCCGCACCGTCTCTCCGTTTGTCGAGGATGCGTGCTGGCTCCAGTGGTTGGCCCAGTCCGGGGAGCCTGTGTTCTTTCGCCTGCGGAGGAGGGTCCCACGAACCCATACCACCGCGGAACGACCCAGAGCGGGATCGATCCCGGTTGGCGACGAGGCGAGCCCCCTCCGCCACCACTCCACGACTGACAGGGATGCTTGACATTCCGGGCTTGCTGAATCCAGGAAGCGCGAACGAATCGAAGCAATCGTGACCATTACGGCAAAGAACGCTTGCCGGTGCTCCAGCCAGACGAAGAGGGATCCGGCATCGTGGCGATGGCCTGCCGCTCCAAGGGCATCAACGGGGCAACCTCTCTACTCGGCAGCCCCACAACTACGAGCTGGAGTGGGAGAAGCCCCGCTGCAAGCGACCCAAGTCGAATGCCAAGGCCACCGATGTAGATGTCGTGGGACTGATTCTCTCCCTGCGGCAAATGTATTTCTCCGCGCTTGGTAATGATCACGTGAGCAATTCGGCGGTCAAACAGATCTAAGGAGGTCAGTCCATCACCGGGGGGGTCCCATCGGTTTCGCACAGCAATAACGCAGCCGTCGCTTGACAATTAACGGGCACTCCTTCAGGCTTCTCAAGAACAAGCTGAATCAGCGAAAAAATTGAAGCCCCAGGGCGCAGCAACGACGGGGCGAAGAAAAGGCGGGGGTAAGCCGGTGGGAGACGAGCGGGTGAAGCGCCGCTTGGCGCGGTTTTGGATCACGGTCCTGGTGGTGCCGTTGGTCGTGGCAGCAGTAGCGGTCCAGACGGCAGGTGTTGCGTCAGCGGCAGGCAACCCTGCGGCGCCCACGCTCAACGGCGTCAACTACAGCAATTACGGCACGTCCTTGTTTTTCACTCCGCCGAGCGAGCTGACGGGGACAGCGATCACCTCCTACCAGTACGAGATCTCTCACAACGGAGGCTCGACGGTCTTGGTCGGGCCAGTTAGCACCCAGACATACCTCAACAACTACGGGAACGGCAGCAGTCCGACGGCGAGCCCGTACACCGACCCGATCGGACGGGAGTATTGCCCGGACGGCACGACATGCTGGTACCGGATCGAAGCAGTGTACGACGGTGGGGCGTCGACCTCACCCTGGTCGACATGGGTGACCGAGACCCCCTTTGGGTCCGCGCCCACCCTCAAGAGCGTCAGTTACAGCAACAACGGCACGACGCTCTTTTTCACCGCGCCCACCCTATCGACAGGCCTCACCATCACCTCCTACCAGTACGAGATCTCCCACAACGGAGGCGCGACGGTCTTGGTCGGGCCATTTAGCACCCAGACATACCTCAATGACTACGGGAACGGCAGCAGCCCGACGGCGAGCCCGTACACCGACCCTATCGGCCGCGACTATTGCCCGGACGGCACGACCTGCTCGTACCGGATCCGGGCCATCATCGGGACCGGCGCGACCCAGTCCGCCTGGTCGGCCTGGGTGGGTGAGGGGCTCCCCACCGGGATCTCGGCCGACCCCACGAGCGGCCCTGCGCCCTTCGCCACGTCGTTCACTTTGACGCTAGGCGACCCGTCGGGCAGCCCTGTGCACTACAGCGTCTCTTTCGGCGACGGGAGCTCGACCAGCGGCGAGGTGTCCTCGCCCTACGCCTCGGTCAAGATCGACCACACCTATTCGACCGCGGGCACCTTCACTGTCGGGGTCTACACCTCCGACAGTTCCGACACGAGAGGCTCCGCAATCCTTCAGGTCACGGCCACCGGCACCATCCCGCTGACTGCTGATGCCGGCGGCGACCAGACGGTCACGGCCGGGGTGCCCACGACGTTCGACGCGTCCGGGTCGCATCCGTCCACTTCGATCACCAGTTACCACTGGGACTTCGGTGACGGCAACACCGGCTCGGGCGAGTCCATCCAGCACACCTACAGCACCCCCGGCACCTACACGGCAACGCTCACAGTGGGAACGGCCGCCGGTCAGCACGCCAGTGCTCAGGCGACGGTCGTGGTCGTCGCCCCGCCCGCCCCAGGCAAGGGCCTCACCGTCACGGTGACCGACGGGTCGAGCCCGCTGCGGGGAGCATCGATAGCGGTCATCACCGCGAACGGCACACGTTTTTCGGCCACGA
>JBKQNY010000068.1:0-22461 GCA_052145775.1 Acidimicrobiales bacterium | reverse complement strand
TGTAGCTCGCCCCGGCGAGCACCGCTTCGACAGCCGCCCCGAACTCGGACGGCAGGTACCTCTCCCGGCCCCTGGACATGCGACACCTCCTGGTCAGGAGTTGTCGCGGTCACCACTTGAGTCCAACACCCTTTACGTGCCGGGCCCCAGAAGCGAGGAGTAGCGCCTGTCCAGGGCCGACGTAACCACCGAGATGCCGCCTGGGAGGGCGTATCCTTGCGCCATGCTCGCGACGTCCAACACCGGTGGAGACCGGTTCATCGGGAGCGCGTTGAGCGACCAACTCATCTCGCGGGGAGGTCGAGTGGTCGCCCTTGACGTGCCCCTACCCGACGTTCACCCTGGCGCCGGCCGCCCCTCTCGCTTGGCAGCCGACGTCGCACTCATGCCAACCGGTGTCCGCGGGGTCAACTCGTGGGACGCCGTTCTCCAGGTGGTGCGTGGATGATTCCCGATGTCGCCCCTCTCGTTGCCAGCCATCGTGGCGAACCGGGACCGGAGGTGACCGCACCAGTGCGAGACGATGACGTCTGGGACACCTCCACTGAGATAGACGTCGCTACAGCTCGGCTCGACGACAACCCATCTTCGTTGCTTCGACACTTCACACCGGGCTCGTTGTGCGGTGCTCCCGGAACGATGACGTGACGCTCGCATCGACCCCAGATGCCAGGCAGGCACGGTGACCGACCCTTCCAGCATCTACGACCCGAGTGCCGCGACCGATCAGAGGTCGCCTCAGCCTTCGCTGCAGGTGCAGACGGTACTGTTCGGCCAGAGTGTGAACGACGTCGATCGCTTCGTGAGGGGCATCGTCGCGGCGATCGCGGTAGCGCGCGCACGGCAAGGCCTCGGCGCAGTCACGTTGGCGGTCGGCGACTGTTCGGCCCAGCCGGTCCTCCGGAGCGAGGACGTGGATGAGCGCCGGAGGGTGTTGCGGGGCATGGACATCGAGTTTGCGTACCGCTTCTTCAACGAGAACCTCGGATCGGCCGCGGGCAACAATGCGCTCTTCGACCTGTTCGATTCGGAACTCCTCTTCATCGTCAATCCGGACGTATATGCCAGTCCGTTTGCTCTGGCCGAGCTCATGGTTGCCCTAGCCACTCCGGGCGTGGGAATCGCCGAGGCTCGACAAGTTCCGCTCGAGCATCCCAAGGAGTTCGATCGCCATTCGGGGGACACCAGTTGGGCATCGATGGCTTGCGCCCTCGTGCGCGCAGAAGTGATCCAGTCCATCTCTGGGTTCGATTCCGACAGCTTCTTCATGTACTGCGACGACGTGGATTTCAGTTGGCGCACGAGGTTGGCGGGGTATCGGGTCGTGTACTGTCCGTCGGCTGGCATCTATCACGACAAACGTCTTGACCTTGCCGGCCAGATCGAAGTGGGAGAGGCCGAGGTCTACTACTCGGCCGAAGCCTCTCTCATGATGGCATGGAAGTATTCCAGGACAGACCTCGTTGAGGAATGGGCCCGGGGTCTCCTCAACACCGGCTCTCCGTATCATCAACGGGCGGTTGAGACCTTCAGACAGCGGGAGCGGTCGGGCACCCTGCCCAGGCAATTGGATGCCGACGGAGATGTGTCGCAGTTCATCGGATATGCGTTCGCCCGACACCGTTTCGCCTACGATGACTGACCAGGACGCCGGGGAGTTGTCTAACGTCGGACTCAGCGTGATCGTCAGACCCCGCGATCACAGACCGACGGAAATACTCGATACGCTGCTGTCATTGGCGGCGCAGGACTCGGACGAGTTCGAGATCGTCGTCGAGATCGACAGTTGGACAAGGGCGCCGGAGTATCGCGAGCTCATTAGCGCATTTGACCCGGTCTTCACTCGTCGGGTCCGACTCGTCAGCGTGAATCATGAGTCAGATGAGACTCCTCTCACGACGTTGGTTCTCGCCTGCCGAGGCCGCTACATAACCCGGATCGATGTCCCCGACGTCGTCTTCGGGAATTGGTCCACGTTGTTTTCCGAAGGGATCAACTCCGATGGCGGCGTCCTCTATGGCGTCGTCGCTGAACAGCCCTTTGCCACCGTCCCCTCGGGAACGGGAGACGCCTACGTCAGCGTCGGGCGTCCCTCGTGTCCAAGGCCTCTGTCGTTCGACGTCTTGGCCCACTTCGAGACGGGGAACGAATCACCAGGGCTGCTCGGTGTCGCCATTCCACGTAAGGTCTTCACCGAGGATGTCGAGCTGTCGAGCGTTCCAGATGAGCTCTTGGAGCCAGCGGCGGTACTTCTCGCCGCGCTGCACTATGACGTCGTCGATCTCGGCGCGGTCACGTACCTCCGCCGCCGGCTAGCGACAACCCCGAGTGATGGGCCGCCAGCTTCCCGAACTGCCTGGGACCGAACCCGCCGGACCCTCCTTGATCAGGTCCACTGCAAGACCTTGACTGTGCCCAGCCAGATCTTCGGCAGGCTGCAAGAGCTGGACGACCGCGTGGCCGAGCTGTTGGCTGATCTCGAAGCGGCGAACGACCTCCGAGAGAACCTTGAAGGCAACCTGACCGCCGCCGCTCACCAGATCGAGGGGATGGAGGCATCCCATAGCTGGAGGATCACCAAGCCACTGCGGGACCTCTCCCGGGTCGTGCGCACCCAGCTCCAACGTCGATGAAGATCTCGGGGGTCATCCCGACCATTCGACGGGGGATCCGTCGAATGGACAGATCGATGCTCCCGCTCGACCAGGCGTTCAATCCTCGACGGAATAGTTTCTCCTTCCTCCGCTTGGTTTTCGCGGCGTTGGTCCTGCTGTCCCATTCCTTTCCGTTGGGAGGCTTCAATGGCGGACTGGACCCGATGTGGTCTTGGACGGGGGGACAGGAAGATATGGGAGGACTCGCGGTCGCGGGCTTCTTCGTCGTCAGCGGGTTTCTGGTCACCCGAAGCTTTGTCACCTCGTCGACCGCTCCTCGATATCTGTGGAAGCGCTTCCTCCGGATATTTCCCGGTTTCTGGGTATGCCTTCTGATAACGGCGGCCGTGTTCGGATCGATTGCTTTCGAACACGAATACGGGTCGCTCCACAGATACCTGCACGGCTATCCCGATTCACCGATCGAATACGTCCGATCAAATTTTCTTCTAACGATGAATCAGTACAGTATCAATACACTGCTTGCGAAGAACCCGTACCCTCATGCATTCGATGGGTCGCTCTGGACGCTCATCTACGAGTTCAAGTGCTATCTTGCCGTCTTCGTACTGGGTGCTTTCGGCATTCTGAAGCGGGCCCGCGTCACCATCCTCGGGCTCGGGATCTTTCTCTGGACCTTTGAGATCATTCAGTTTCGCAATCCAACCTGGGTCAGCTCGTCCGTCCCGTTCTTCGGTGATTATCAACTTATCCAACTTTCGTTCTTGTTCTGCATGGGAGCTCTCCTCTTCCTCTACCGGGATCGCGTACCGATCTCCAACAAATTGGCCCTTTTCGCCGTTGGCGCCTACGTCCTGGGCGTTGTCATGCACCTGTACCCGGAAATAAGCGAGCCTGCATTCGCCTATCTCTGTCTGTGGACGGCCATCCGGTTGCCGCTCCATCATGTCGATAGGTATGGCGATTTCTCCTACGGGCTCTATGTCTACGCATTCCCAATACAACAGCTAGCCGCCATGTACGGTGCGTACAAGCTTGGATTGCCTGCTTACGTGGCCATCACTCTCTCGGTCAGTATGGTCTTCGCGTTCCTCAGCTGGCACCTCGTCGAGAACCCGTGCCTTCGGCTCAAGCGGGTCTGGTTCCCGCCGCGGTGGCGCCTGGCGTCGTGGTGGAGACGTCCTACCCGTCCCGTATCCGACGCTGCTGGGGGCATCTCGCCTGCCGTCGACTCGGGCCCGGCCAAGCACTCCGCCGGCACATCCGGTGGAGAGCACGGGATCGAAGACGTCACAGCGGTGGGCTCTCCATTGCCCGCCGGGGGGGCGGGCAAGGCGTCTCGCTCTCCTTCGGGAGAAGCTGCCCCTTCGGGAGAAGCCATTGCTGCCGGACCGCTACGACCCACTGCCACCGGATTCTCATCCGAGGATGCCAACCAAAAGACCTTGCTGCCACCGTGAGCGGTGGGCCTTCGTCGCGGCGGCCGGGACTTTCCTGTCTGCGTCGCTCCTTCTCTCTGTTCGAACGAGACTCACACTCGCCAGTTCGGCCGCCAGCGCTGTAGTCATTTCCGGCCGTGACAGGCAGGCCTGTCTCACGAAGGAGGTCCACAACGATCTCACCCGGTGAGCCGGTGTCGATGTCGTACCGAACACCAACGCCTTCGAATCGCAGCGGCTGACGCAGAACCTGCTTGCCGGCCCCGGTTCCTGGCACTGCGGCCGGCAGGTTGCCTGGCAGCGGCTGAGACCGAACGCCCCGAGGCCGTCCTCGCCACTCACCCCGATCTGGCTCGGGCCTGGAAGATGCTCGATGAGCTCCGAGAGCTCTGCCTGACCGAGAGCCCAGGCGAGGCCATGGCCGCCCTCGATCGCTGCGCCGACCTCCACCAGGCCGACTTGGTCCCCAAGCTGGTGGCTGACACTTGTTCCGCGGGGCACCAGAGATCCTCGGTTTCCACCTGCCGGCAGGTGGTCGAAAGGAATGACAGGGGGACCAACGACAACCTCGGCGTGTTGAAGAGGACGGTCTAGCCTCCGCAACGTCAACAACTTCGAGGGCAGAGGGATCCTGCTCACGCCGCCCACGTGCGTCACGTAACGGCGGTCATCCCCTGCTCTCGTGAAGGCCCGTATAGTTTGCCCCACTCATGGAGCGCTTCTTCGCCCCGACGTCAGGACATCACAGGTCGCAGGCCCAATCTTCCGTCTTTCGCAATCTGTATTATGCGCTGGGGTTGGCCGCGCTCAGACTCGGTGCCGGGCTACTCATCAACGAGTTGGTCTTGCGTGAATTCCCGAGTGGCACCTACGCGCCTGGCGGTCGTGGTGGAAACGCCGCCACCAGTCTTCTTCGTTGGGATAGTGGGTGGTACCTCGGAGTCGCCTACCATTGGTACCCGGCAGAGAGAGCGACCGTGTTCTTCCCCGGTTATCCGCTGGTTGTTCGCTCGGTAGAGGCGATAACTCTCCACCATCTTCCCCTGGATGCTGCCGGACTCTCCGTCTCTTGGGTGGCGTTCGTCGTGTCGGTTCCGCTGATGCTGGCTGCAATCGGTAGCATGTGTCCGCAGCGAACGGCTCGATTGGCAGTGATTCTCTACACGTGGTCACCGGCATCAGTTTTCCTGATCTCGGGCTACCCTGAAGGTTCATTCATCGCCCTCAGCGCCGGTACCGTACTCTGCATCCAACGCCGCCGTTTCCTGATAGCCGCAATACTGGCTGGAATTGCCACGGCTTTCTCTCCTCTGGGCATCTGTCTGTCGGTTGCCGTCGCGGTAGCTGCATTCCCTTGTCGCCGGATGTGGCAGGTGGCGATGTATGGACTGATTTCGATCGCCGGTCTGGTCGCCTGGCTTTCGTGGCAGTTCGTTCGGTACGGCAATCCACTCTTGTTTCTCACTCAGCAGAAGACGTTCAACCGCCACGCGGTCATACCCTTCAGCTCATTGATCAGCATCATCACCCATCTCGAGGCGAATGGTCCACCTGGCATCACCAACGCGAACTATCATCTTACCCGCGACATTAATGCCCTCTTCGTGGTGATCAGCCTGGCTATTTGCATCTACTACGTTGTCGATCGGGCGAATCCAAAATATCGTAAATTCCCGCTTTTCTTCGGCGTCTATTCAGTACTGAGCGTTCTACTACCGGCGGGTTCCAGTCAGACGTTCTATGGCATCGCAAACCCTGAGGCGGCCACCCGACTCACGACCGACGGCAGCATTGCCTTGTACCCGGCCATGTCAACGCTCCTTCTGCGTTCCCGCTACGTGCTGGTGCCCGTGCTGCTCTGTTGGGTGGGACTGGCGGTCGTGGTTCAAGTGATGTTCGTCCGTGGCTGGTACTTCACCTGACGGCGGAGCTGCCATCCCCGCGGGCGCTCGTGGTGCTGACTTCTTGGGTTTCGGCGCAATCGCGGGATGAGCCCCTGACCGCGATATCTTGATCGGCTCGGGCATCCACCACAACGCGACGGAGCATCTCGGTGCTCGAAGGTTGCTGCGACTACCGAGAGGAAGACTCCACGTCTACCGACAGCACGTCGGGCCGGCTGCACATCTTCGCAATGCGCGTGCTCGGTGTGGTGGCCGGTGAAGCCAGCGCTCCTGGATCCACCGCTACGGTGCGGGATCTGGCGAGCGTGAAGGGGGATGCGCGGGACCAGCGGTGGCGGTCAAGTTGATCAAGTGAGCACTCCGCACCAGCTCGAAGGCGATCCCTTTGCTCGCACACTGTGTGCTCGGGGCATCGCGACTTTCCTGCGATGGTCCGAGTTGAAAAGGGGCTTTTCGGAAATCAGCGGGGAGCGGCGCTCGCGAAAGGAAGCGATCGGCACCGAGTCGGCCGGAAGGCGCCCCGCCCCACAACCGGCAGAGATCAGGGATGCTCACGAACTGGTGTCAGAGGAGCGAGGGAACCGTTCCGCGACCCAGCACCGCCGACCTGTGGTGCTCGTCGACGCCGACGCACTGCGGTCCGCGCTGGGCGGGAACCTCTCGACATGGAAGAGTGCTCAGGTGGAGCCTGGTCGAGCGAATCGCCGGTATGCCTCGCGCAGTGGCCTTGACCAGCGCATCGTCTTAGTCTCCCTGATCCGCTGCAGTTCGGCATCCAACGACCGCTGGCTGATCTCGAGCGCCGCTCGAGCCACCTCGGTGTCTGCCCACCGGCGCTCACTTCGCTGAAGCTCGGCCTCCAACGACCGCTGGCTGGCCTCGAGCGCCGCCCGAGCCACCTCGGTGTCTGCCAGCTGGCGTTCACTTCGCTGCAGCTCGGCCTCCAACGACCGCTGGCTGGCCTCGAGCGCCGCCCGGGCCACCTCGGTGTCTGCCCGCTGGCGTTCACTCTCGGCAACGGCCCACTGGATCTGCCTGTCGCGTGCTTTGAGCCGGAAGATCTCGTCAGCCTGCTGAGAGGTGAGTGCGCACAGCTGGTCGAGCAGCACCTTCGGCATCGGCCCGTGTTCGATCGCTGCTCGATAGCTCTCGACCAGGTCACGAGCGTGCCGGCGAGCGCTGTGGTGCTGGCGGACCAGCTCCCGCCCGATTCGACCCAAGGAGGGCTCGTACCGCCCGATCCGCTCGATCAGGCCCTCTACCGAAATCGGCTCCGGGTCGAACGTTGCGAACGCTCCAGCCTCGAATCGCTCGTAGCTCTCTGCATCGACGAATCCGCCCATGCCCCGGTCATCGATCAGGAACCCGGCACGACCGAGGGCCAGCCCCTCCAACAGGGTCCGACCGACGGCGAAGACGATGTCGGCCTGCATCAGTGCGGGCGTGACATCGTCCACGAAGGAGTCAACACCGCCTCCATGGCTGAGTTCGATGCCCAAGGTGTCGCACGCCGCCTGCAGGAGGGGCGCGATCAGACCAGTTCGAGGGCCGAGGAGGACCGCACGGCCGGGTCGGGCTGGAAGTGCCCGGAGCGCGGGGTCGTCGTGCGGGGTCACGATCGGCTGGCGCAGGCGGACGACCGTACCGGTGTCGGCCCAGGAACCGGCCTGGACCCGCCGGGCGACGAGGTCGCTAAGGACGACGGCGGCCTGTGGCGACGCCAAGACTGGCACGTCCTCGATGTCGTAGATCGACGAGTGGGAGACGAAGACCATCGGAATGTCCGGGTAGCGGCCCCGCACGTAGTAGGCCGTCGACGCATGCTGGACATGGGCCACGTCGGGCATCTGGCAGGCGCCGAGGGAGTCGAGGAGTTCGAATCCCTCTCCCCGGAGGCGATTGGCCATGGCCCCGTGCTCCGGTGAGTAGATGATCAGCTCGTGGCCGAGTGAGCGGAGTTCGCGGGCCACGGTGGCCAGATACGTTTCGGAGCCCCCCGGCTGAGCCAAGGCCCGAGTGGTCAGGAGTACCCGCACCTATTGATCATCCCAGAGCAGGGTGCTCTCGTCTTGAGCGCACCGGGCTGAACGCTGAATCATTGGGGATCGCGCTCCCACACCGCCTCCGAGGTGTCGTTGATGGGCAGACAATTATCGCGAGCAGAGATCAGGGTGGGCTACCCCTGACCCCGCTCGAAACCGAAGCGCCTGAAAAGTCGGGTGGCCCAGCGACGCCCCTCCCGCCGGACCCTTTGCGGAACCCGTCGGACCCATCCCGCCGTAAGTGACGACCCCAGTGGTCTCCGCAAATGCAGCTCGTCGATCCATCGCGTGGACCGTTGGTTGTCGATGGCCCGCCTTCTGCCCGTATCTGCGGAGAGTTCGATGACCCCGTCGTCGCCATGTGGCATGTCGGGAACACCCGGGAGGAAGCAGGCTACCCCGTCGATCGCCCATTGGCCGTCCGACGGGAGCGCGGTGGAGATTATTCGTCGGTCATCGACGCGACACGTGAGGGCGTAAACTGGCTGGGAAGCCGGACGTAACGTCAGGCTCGCATAGCCGATGACCGAATGCGGTCGAGGGACTTCACCGTCGTCGACGACCCGAGGGGGGCCGTCTACGAGTGGGTCGCTCTGGATCCCCACCGTTCCTGGCCTTTGGATCCGGTACAACCACCCGCGAAGGGCGAGCCCGGTGCCGTCGACCCAGTCGACGTCGACCAGCCCGTCAGGGACGGTGCCCCTCTGCTCCTTTGCCGAAGTTGGCGGAAACGCCGGGTCGACATACCCGAGGACACGCTCGAACGCACCGTCAAAGACCTTCCCTTCGCCTCGACAGTTGGTCACCAACAGCGCCGCATCTGCCGATCCGTTGGCAAACAGAGGAACGGCGTCCGGCCTGCCCTCTGCCTGGATTCGAGCGACGACTCGATGCGCGGCGAAACCCCGCTCCTCGTCGAACCAAGGTTCAACCGAGTACGACACTGCACCATCACCTCGAACCATTTCCCAAAGATCGACCAGACGCAGTTGGTAAGAGCCAACACGCCATGCAGTCCCGAGCGTCCCCTCGAATTGCCACATCTGAGGCGGACCATCCGGCGGTTCACCGAGGGTTAGTCGCCGGTCACCCGCAGTCGTTGAGCGCCACCGATACAAAGGAGCGCGGTCCGCATCTGGTTCACGGGCGAATCCGATGACACCCTCGGGCACGTATCCGGAAGAGACAGCTTGCTGCCAATCGATGGCTAACCGATGCCCTGGTTCTCCAGCCAGCGCCCGGTCGGGTGAGATCGGATGTAGACGGACCAATGGGACGGTGAATCCTCGCTCATCTGCCACGCTGCCCAGCTCCCGCACTGGCTCGAGCTGGTCCAGGCTGTCCGCCAATTCGCTTCTGCTCACGTACCCGGTCCCGCCGGTCGCTCGGAAGCGAACTTCATGGAGGGGCTGCAAGCCTCCGTTCGAAGACTGCTCGGTCACTCTGGCGATCGGATTGGCCACCGGACGGAGGACGTCCTGTGCGACGCAAGCGTCAGGCGAAAGCGTGTATCTGATGGCGCCGTTTCGAAGGACAACCTCGTACAATGGCCAAGTTCGCTGCATCGTCGTCGAGCGAGAACCGGACAATCCCGGCATCCGCCTAACCACCGTTCCAGGCCACGCCTGGTGATGGTTGCGTGTCCGTTCGATATATGCGGTCGTCCCGCCAGTATCGATCTCCGGTAGGTCCAACACGCGGCGACCGCCGCTACTGGAATGTACGGCGCGATCCAACGCCTCTCGCAAGTCCACGGCCCCCGGCAGGTCATCCGTCGCGACGTAGCCGATCGGTAGTTCGAATCGGTTCGTTGGCTGGTCTTCCGACACCCGGTACGTGTGGGCGTGCGTCAGGACGTCGATATTGGAATAGAGGCACGCAGTACCTGGGAACGGCCGCGCCCAGATCCGCCCAATGGTCAGCCGGTCGGTCCCGGTGGCGGGCGGCGCGTCGTTACTGACGGTTTCGAAAAGCGATCGACCGTGGGCGTCGATCACCAGATCCAATCGCTGAGTTCTCGATGGCGCCCACTGAGCCCATGCCCTCTGCGTGATCGCTGTCAAAGCGTCCCTACACCCGCGCGGCGGCTCGGGCACCCTCTGGAGACCACCCGCCGGAATGTAGAGAGGCGGTATCTCCGACCAACGAAACGACGTCTCGATCTCAGCTGCCTGTTCAGCCAGGCCCGACCTCGACGTCGTCTGATCGTCACCGTCCTTCTGACTCGTCGCTTCAAGCGAGGGGGGCGAGCGCCGCTGCCTTTCGGCATTGCCCGTTTTGACTCTCTTGGGCCTTGTCCCCCCGACTGCCGCTGGCCGCCGGCAGCTCAGCCATCTGGCCGGTTCGCCACGGCGCGCCAGGTAATCCAAGAGATGTTCGCCATTACGGGTAGCTTCATCTAACCAGCTGGCGTACGTCGCGCCGTCGACGATGGCCCCGATCGCCCTCCCTCGATTCGGTTCATCACGTCGCCGACCAACTCGATCACCGTCTTCGAGTTCGAGCCCGAGCGCGACCGGAACTGCTCGGTGCTCGATGAGCCGGAGAGCCCGCTCGACGAAGGTTGCATCAGCGAGAATCGAACCTTCTCCTTGGGTGACGACGGCCACCCAGCGACCCCTCACCGGCGGTGCTGCATTCCCGGCCGCCGCGTCCTTCTCCGAGAGCACCACCAGCTCGAAGTCGTCGCAGGTCTGGGCAACCAGGTGTGCTGCCACGTCACTTCCCCCAACCACGCTCAGGGCTGGCGACCACTGCCTCTTCACCTCTACCAACGACCGACTGTTGTACAAGTCGGGATGTAAATCCCGGAGCTCCTCCAGGAACGAGCCCTTAGACTCCTGCACGCCGTCGGAACGGGAGAAGCCCCAGCGCCGCCACTGCAGGGGGACCCCGTGCACCGGAACCCCGAACACACCCATCTTCCCCATGCCCACGAAGAAGTCCCAATCTTCGTGGCCGCTGACAAGATCCTCCCGGAACTGGTGTCCGCAATCGAAGATCGACCGATCGATGAGGCTGCCCATGGCGCAGAAGTTCCGGTGGAGGAGGAGGTAGAAGTTGTAGGGAGGCATGACGACCAAGTCCCGCTCGTTCCCGAAGAACTGCAGATCCGGGTAGGCGAAGCCGATTTCGGCGGGCGCGTTGGCCAAGGCCATCACGGACTGCTCGATCTGCCCATCGGAAAGCCGGTCATCGCTGTCGAGAAAAAGGATCGCGTCTCCGCTGCTCAGTCCGACGCCAGCGTTTCGAGCGGCGCTGGGCCCTTGGTTCTTTTGTCGGTGGACAACGATCCCATCATGTTCAAGCTGCGAGAGCACGGCGATGCTCTGTGGCTCGCTTGAACCATCGTCCACGACGACGATCTCGCTTACCGGGTACGACTGGCCTCGCACCGAATCGATCGCCTCGGCGACGAACATTCCATGGTTGAAGAACGGCATGACCACGCTGACGCGAGGTTGGGTTCCGGGAACTACCCGCCGCTGGAAATGCTCCTTCAAGTGCGGCTCCTCGAGGCCACGCGGCCTGAACAAGGCTCGGCGGACCGGCTGCCCATCAGGGTCACGTACAGCTCGCCGGAGAACACACCAAGGTCCCCCGTGGCAACGAAGGGCGGGACAGCGTAGATCTTGGTAGCCGGGATGTACTGGGCCCGGAGCCGGGCCACGACGGCTTCACTGTCCGTGACGTAGGCATCCACGAGGTTTCCGTACCGAGAGGTGACGTAGGAACAGTCGTCCCAACGAAGCCGGGTATTTGTGCTGAGGTCGACGACGAACTTGAGTTCGGGAAACGCCATTTTCGCCGCCGGGATCAGGTCGAGAGCCAGCCTCGACGTTGCTATTTCGACGAGGTCGACACCTCTCCCGGCGATGAACTCAAGGAGGAACTGTGCGACGTCATCCTCTGTGACGCTGGCCTCGAGATCCCATACTTCGTCCAAGGTCCGGTCGGACATCTGTCGCTTCACGCTTTCGAGACGGCCGAAGGTCACCATGTAGCAACGCTGGCCATGATGGTCCTGATGCCACCACGCAGGGACTTGAACATCGGACTGGTGCGAATCCTGACCGATCAAGTACAAGACCGTCGGGAGATTCTGTTCCAATGTCTCCTCGACGTGGGCCGCACGACCAGCCGTCGTCATGTCAGCTGACCCGGGTAGTGGCCTGCGCCTGGGTCCACTCCGCGAGTATAGACCGGGCGTTGGACGCTCAATTGACTGCACCAAGGATGCTCGAATCGATCGCGTACGGGATGCCCGACTCCGAGACGAGGCACTCGGCGAGCCCGCACCAGGAAATGATTCAGCAGGCTAGCCCGCCAAACTGCAGACCCCATGAGGATCGACCGACAGCAAAATCGTGCCGGTTGGCGCATGGCCGTCCCGTGGCGCGTCGACACTGGCCTCGATTTGGGGTGCCTCGGGTCGTAGATCGCGAGGACGGGAGCCACGGTGGGGAATGCAGCCAGCCGACCCATGTTGTCGTCGGACGGTCCTCGGAGACCGGTGTGGCACATCTACCCCTTTCGGTCGCCGTTCGGCGCACTGACCCTGTGGTACCTTCGGCCGGATGCGGCCCGAGACGGGCGGTGAAGCTCGCCCCGCCGGCTCCCCCTCGGCCGACGCCGACCTGACCGAGGGGACGCTGCGCGCCCGCCTGGCGGACGCCGAAGCCCACGCCGAAGCCCTCCGCGCCCAGGTCGAGAGCAGCGAATGGCTGGCCAGCTCGGTCGCCCGCCAGGGAGGGGAATTGGCACGGGTCGAGAGCGAGCTGGCCGGGCTGCGGGACGAGATGAGCGCCCTTCGCTCGAGCCGGCTGCTTCGGATCTCTCAGCGGTTGCGCCGCGGCGTGTCGCGCACCCGCGTTCTGGCCCGCAGCGCGACCCCATCGGTGACGGGACCGGAGCTGCCCGTCCCGGTCGACCCCTCCACCTCGTTCCCCGAGGACCGCCGCTACCCGGAATGGGTCGCCCTCTACGACACGATCGACGACCGCGCCCGCGCCGCCATCAGGCGCCGGCTAGAGGCGCTACCCGCGTCCCCGCTCGTCTCGGTCATCCTGCCGGTCTTCAACACGCCCGAGCAGTACCTGCGCGAGGCGCTCGACTCGATCCGCGCCCAGCTCTACCAGAACTGGGAGCTCTGCGTCGCCGACGACTGCTCCAGCGCCGCCTGGGTGAAAAAGGTGCTCGAGGAGTACGCCGCGCTCGACCCCCGCATCAAGATCGAGTACCGGAACGAGAACGGCCACATCTCGGCGGCCTCCAACACGGCGCTCTCCATGGCCGAGGGGGAGTGGGTGGCGCTCTTCGACCACGACGACATCATGGCCGAGCACGCGTTGGCCCTCTGCGTCCTCGCCCTGGCCCGGGTGCCCGGTGCCGGCATCCTCTACAGCGACGAGGACCACATCAACGACGAGGGGGCTCGGTCCGGGCCGTACTTCAAGCCCGACTACGACCCGGTCCTCCTGCTCGGGCAGAACTACTTCTCGCACCTCTCGGTGATCCGGCGGGACCTCGTGGCCGACGTCGGCGGCTACCGCCGGGGGCTCGAGGGGAGCCAGGACTGGGACCTCGTGCTGCGGGTGGTCGAGCGGCTCGACCCCGAGCAGGTGGTCCACGTGCCACACGTCCTCTACCACTGGCGGGACCATCCCGGCTCGACCGCCCACTCCACCGCGGCCAAGCCGTACGCCGCGGTCGCCGCCCGCCGAGCCGTCCAGGACCACCTCGACCGGCTGCATCGCTCGGGCCAGGCCCTGCCCATCGGAGGCAGCGGTTTCAACCGCATCCGCTTCCAGCTGCCCGCCGAGCCGCCGACGGTTAGCGTCGTGGTCCTGGCCCGCACCCCGAGCCGGCTGCCGCGGTGCCTGGATTCGATCAGGATGCGGAGCACCTACCCCGCCCCCGAGCTGGTGGTGGTGGACGACGGCGACCGGCGGCCGCCTCTGCATGCCTACCTGCGCGACCGCGGCCACCTGCTCACCGTCGTGCGAGACGAGCGTGACGTGAGCGACGCCGCGCTGCGCAACGCCGGGGTGCGCGCCGCCTCGGGCGACATCCTCTGCTTCGTCCACGACGACGTCGAGGTCGGCGCCGACGATTGGCTCGAGGAGATGGTGGGCCTCCTCCTGCAGCCCGGCATCGGTGCGGTGGGGGCGAAGCTGCTCTACCCCGACGGCTCGGTGCAGCACGCCGGGATCGTGATGGGCATCGGGGGGACGGTCGGCCACGTCCACCGGTTCACCGACCGCCTGGAGCCCGGCTACTTCGGCCGGGCCATGCTCAGCCAGTGCTTCTCCGCCGTCTCCTGGGCTTGCATGGCGGTGCGCCGGGAGGCCTTCGAGGCGGTCGGGGGATTCGACGAGGAGCACCTCTCGGGGGCCTTCGCCGACGTCGACCTGTGCCTGCGGCTCGGCGAGGCCGGCTGGCGGGTCGGTTGGACCCCTTTCGCCGAGATGGTGCACCGGGAGTCGCCCAGCGACCCTCCCGAGACCCAGGCCGACAACGGCGTGCGCCTGGCTCGGGAGATCCGGTTCCTGCACAACCGGTGGCCGTCGGTGCTCGAGCGCGACCCGGCCTACAACCCCAACCTCTCGCTGGCCCACGAGACGTTCCCGCTCGCCTGGCCGCCGCGCGCCTCCTACCTTTGATTCCCTCGTCGGATGCCGGACGGCACCGGCGCGCTGCCTACACGGCGGGCCGCAGCACCCCGAGGCCGGCGAGGGCGTCGGAGACCCGGTGCACGAACCCCGCGGCGTCCCCGTACCACCGGGAGGTCACGGCCCGGCCCTGCTCGCCCAGGATGTCGCGCATTCGCTGGTCGTCGAGGGCCTCCACGCAGCCGAGCAGCCCGGCCTCGTCGTCGAACCACAGCCCGCCGCCGAGGGCGGCCAGGCGGGCACCGGTGGTGCCCTCGGGGACGACCACCGGCACCCCGTAGAGGAGGGACTCGACGCACTCGCGGGCGATGAGGGGGCCGGGGGAGAGGTCCACCGTCAGCCGGGCGTGGGCGAGGAGCCGCCAGAGGTCGGTGCGGGTGTCCACGCTGAGGACCCCGCGCCGCGAGCGCGCCCGCCACACCGTGGCCAGCGCGTTCTCGACGACGACGACGTGCCGCTCGGCGAAGCGGGCCGCCAGCCAGGCCGCCAAGGCGGTGGGGGCGTCGGCGCCGGCCGCCTCGGGCCCCCGGTCGCCGAGCACTAAGAGGTAGTCGGTGAACCCGATGCCCACGTGGCCGCGGGCGGCGGCCAGCCGGTGGGCCGGGACGTGGAGGCCGATCCCGCCGTCGCCTGCCGGGGGTCGACCGGCCCCCACGGCCAGCTCGGGTGCCCCGCCGCCGGTCGCCTCTTCGTCCCGTGGCGACGAGACGACGCGCGCCACCGGCACACCCGGGAGGGATGTCTCGACGAGGGCCCGGGCAGCGTCGTCCCCGCCCTCGATCACGACCAGCGAGATCGGACCGGTCGTCGGCCACCGCGCCTCGGCCGGATCCGGCCAGCCTGCCCCCAGGCCGTGCGCGGGCGGCGTTCCCCCCACGAGGTGGAGGTCGAACGCGCCGTCGGGCCGCCTCGGCCCCGGGGGGCCCGGGACCATGACCTCGACGGCCGCCACCCTCGAGATCGCCGCCGCCACGGCCCGCACCACGAACCCGCGCTCGTCGTGGTCGCGTCCCCAGAAGCCGCCCAGCACGGCGACGGCGCCGGACTCAGCCACCGTCGGCTGGGTCCGCCAGGGGCGGAGCGCCTGCCACGGCCAGGGCCGCTCGGACGCGGGCGAGGTCCTGGCTGGTCACGACGACGACCTCCTCGACCAGTGCCTCGAGGGCGAGCACCCGGCCGCCGAGGACATCGACCCGAGCCGCCAGTGCGTCGACGGCCCTGATGAGATCGCCGATCAGGGCACGGTCCGCCTCCTGCGCTGGCCGGGCCGCATCGGTCGCGGCCGCCGCCAGCCGGCCGCGCACGGCCGAACGGAGCCCCCGCTGACCGTCCCCTCCCGGCGCCCCGGTCCCCACCGCATGCAGCTGCGCCCAGTCGCGGTGGACGGTGGAGACCTCGTCCCCGGCCTGGATCGACGGGAGGGGGGCCCCGGTCCCGGGCGGGTGCCGCAGCATGGCCGGCGGCTCACCGCCCTCCAGCCGGTGCGACCGGCCGGCGACGTCGTCCACTATTCGGGAAGGTTCGAGAGCCATGCGGTGATCTCCTTCTCCTCGTCGGCCGCGCGGATGCCGGCCGAGAAGTCCATCCGGGTGAGGTGCCGGTTGAGGTAGGGGTCGCCCGTGGCCACGAGTCCGGCCCACCGCCGCACGAAGCGGCCCTGGTCCTCGGGGCTCCCCGACGTCCCGCGGCTCGGGGACTCGTGATGCACGAGCTCGGCCAGGGGTTCATAGACGACCTGCAGGCCGAGCTCCCGTGCCCGGAGGCAGTAGTCGATGTCGTTCAGGTCGAGGCCGAGCGCCTCGTCGAACCCGCCGAGCTGATCGAACACCTCCCGTCGGGTGGCCAGGCAGGCTCCGGTGACCGACGAGCAGTTGCGGGTGAGCACGGCCATCCCCAGGTACCCGGGCTCTCCGCCGCCGAGCCCGGCCAGGACGTGCCCGGCGGCACCGCCCAGGCCGACCACGACCCCGGCGTGCTGCACCCTGCCCCCCGGGTAGAGGAGTCGGGCCCCGACAGCACCCACCGAGGGCAGGACCGTCTGGGCAACGAGCGCACCCAGCCAGCCGGGCCCTCGTGCCTCGACGTCGTTGTTCAAGAAGACGAGCACCTCCCCGCGGGCCGATCCCGCCGCGGCGTTGTTGAGCGCCGCCCAGTTGAACGGCCTCGGGTCGCGGGCGACGGTCACCGAGGGGCGCGTGGCGAGGCGGTCCAACAGGGTGAGCGTCTCGGGCTCCTCGGAGCCGTTGTCGACCAGCAGCAGGTCGAGGTCGCAGTCGCCCGCGGTGGCCACCACCGAGTCCACGCAGGCCCGCAGGAGGTCGGGGGCGTCGCGGAAGGGGATGATGGCCGTGACCGACGGACGCCCCCGCGGGCGCCGGTGCACCCTCCAGGTGCGCGGGAGGGGGCCGGGCTCGACCTGGGCGTCCTCGTCGCGCCGTGAGAGGGCGGCCACGACGGCCCCGCTCCCCTGGTCTCCGGTGTCCTCGCCGGCCGGCTGGCGGCTGAGGACCTCGGCCACGTGGGCGAAGCGCCCGCCGCGCTCGGCCAGCCGGAGCACCAGGTCGTGCTCCCAGTCCCCCCCGGCGACCGGGCGGAACCCGCCCACCGCCACCACCGGGTCACGGCGCATGGCCGCGGGACGGCCGGTGTAGGGCCACGAGAGCAGGAGGGTGGGGGACCAGTCGGGCTTGAGCACCGGGTCGCAGGCCCGGCCCCGGGTGTCGGCGCGGTCCTCGTCGCCGTAGGCGAGGTCGACCCCGGACAGCTCGGCGGCCAGCAGCTCGATGGCGTCGGGTGCCAGGACGTCGTGCTGGCCCAGCAGCGAGAAGGCCGGCGCAGGGCTGGCCTCGAAGAGGTCGCCGGTGGCCTGGACCGCCGGCGTGCCCGGCGGCCGGTGGTCCACGGTGACCCGGGATGAAGGCATGCCCCGCAGGGCCCCTTCGAGCACCGCCGTCGCCTCGGCCCCCAGTGGGCCCACCACCGAGATGTCGAGCCGCCAGCGCGTCGAGGTCTGGGCGGCGACCGCACCGAGACACTCCCCGAGCCGCTCCGCTGTGGGCCTGTCGACCACCAGCAAGAGCGCGATCTCAGGTCCCGCCACCGGCGCCGTAGTCCGACCGGCCAGGCGCTCGTCCTGTCGGCTCTCCACCCAGGCGCGGTAGCGGGGGAGGTCGGCGGCTGCGTCGGGGCCGGGATCGGGCAGGTCCCGCGGCGCCCACAGCACCCGACGCCGGCCGTGGCCCGGTGCGACGGTGCACCCATCCGGCGAAGGCCGACCGGCCAGCGTCCCCGCGGGCGCCCGGTCCGCCCCGGCTCCGGCCGCCGGAGATGGTTCCACGACGAGAATCTAGACGGACCGCCGTTGCGCACCCGATCCCCCGGGCAGCCGGGCCCGTCCGGCGGGTCTCGCCGCCTCCGAGGTCGGAGACCTCGGCCGGGCACGTTGGCGCCCGGGCCGCGCGACCTGCCACGATGCCCCGATGGCGCAGGTCCCGCAACGGATCCTGATGGGCCCCGGGCCCTCCAACCCCTACCCGGAGGTGACCGCGGCGCTGGTGCACCCGGTGATCGGACACCTCGACCCGGCGTTCCTTGACGTCCTCGATGCGACCTGCGACCGCCTCCGGACGGTGTTCGCCACGACCAACGCGCTCACCCTCCCGGTCAGCGGGACGGGGTCGGCGGGGATGGAGGCGTCCTTCGTGAACGTCGTCCGGGCCGGCGACCCGGTCGTCGTCGGGGTGAACGGGGTGTTCGGCGAGCGGATGTGCGAGGTGGCGACGCGCCTCGGGGCCGAGGTGGTGCGGGTCGACGCCCCATGGGGCAGGCCGCTCGACCCCGAGGCGGTGCTGGGCGCCCACCCCTCCCCGTCGGTGATCGCCCTCGTGCACGCCGAGACCTCGACCGGGGTGAGGAACGAGGTGGCGCCGATCGGGGCGGGGAAGGGCGACGCCCTGCTCATCGCCGACACGGTCACCTCTCTCGGGGGGATGGAGGTCGCCGTCGACGACTGGCAGGTCGACATCGCCTACAGCGGGACCCAGAAGTGCCTGGGCGTCCCGCCCGGCCTCGCCCCCCTCACCGTCTCGGACCGGGCCCGGGCCCGGTTGGTGCCGCGCCCTTCCAGCTGGTACCTCGACTTGAACTTGCTCTCCAACTACGTGGCGGGCGGGGAGGGGGGCGGCCGCGTCTACCACCACACCGCCCCGGTGACCATGGTCGGGGCCCTCCACGCCGGGCTCGGCAGGGTGCTCGACGAGGGCCTGCCGGCCGTGTGGGCGCGTCACGAGGAGTGCGGCCGCGCCCTCCAGCATGGCCTTGAGGAGCTCGGGCTCGAGCTGCTCGTCCCCGAGAGCTCCCGGCTGGCCCAGCTGACCACGGTGGTCGTGCCCGAGGACCTCCCGACGGGGATGGACGAGGCCGCATGCCGTCGGGCGCTCCTCGACCGCTACGACATCGAGATCGGCTCGGGGGCCGGTCAGCTGGCCGGGCGCGTCTGGAGGATCGGGTGCATGGGGCACACGGCGCGGCGCGCCAACGTGGAGGCGCTGCTCGGGGCGCTGCGGGAGATACTGGAACGGTGATGGCCCGCACCGCGCAGGTGACGCCACTGGAGCTCGTGGGCCGCCGTATCACGCTCCGCACGCTGGCCGACGAGGACTACCCGGGCTGGGTCGAGGTCCGGGCGCGCTGCCGGGACTGGCTGGTGCCCTGGGAGCCCCGGCCCCGGGGCGCGCCGCTGCCGGCCGAGGACAGGGGCAGTTTCGTGGCCCGGTGCGCCATCCGCGAGCGCGAGCGGCAGCTGGGCAGTGGCTTCGGCTTCGGGATCTTCGTCGAGGGGCGGTTCGCGGGGGAGGTGACCCTCTCGTCCATCCAGCGCGGCCCGTTCCAGAGCGGCTTCATCGGCTACTGGATCGACCGTGACCAGGCCGGCCACGGGTACGTGCCCGAGGCCGTCGTCATGACCCTCCACTTCGCCTTCGAGGCGATCAACCTCCACCGGGTGGAGATCTCGATCATCCCGCGGAACCGGGCCAGCCTCCGGGTGGTGGAGAAGCTAGGCCTGCGGATGGAGGGGGTGGCCGAGCGGTTCCTCGAGATCGACGGGGTGTGGGAGGACCACGCCCGCTTCGCCGTGACCTCCGAGGACTGGCAGCAGCGGCGGCGCGAGCTCCTGCGGACCTGGCTCGGACGGGAGTAGCCCCGGCTCAGCTGTCGGGGGCGCGGAGCACCGAGGGCGAGTGGCGGAAGAACTGCTCGACTTCGTGCTCGTAGGTGTAGGACTCCGATGACCGCCCCGCCCCCCGGCGCAGCCGCACGGCGCGGATGAAGCTCTGCACGGCCCCGGCGCTCGTGTAGCGGTAGGCGAACCCGGCCGCGCACAGCTTGGTGGTATCCAGACCTCGGCCGTAGCGGAGGAGGTCCTCCATCTCGGGCGGGAACTCGAAGACCCCCAGGGCCACCAGGGGGGCGATGGCCCGCCCGGGGCGCAGCGGCGGGAGCGGCAGCAGACGGGTGCCGCAGATGGAGGCGACCTCGCTCCAGGGGAGGCGCCCGGCGCCGGCCAGGTTGAAGACGCCCGGCACGCACTCGCGGGTGACGAACTCGAGGGCCCGGACGACGTCGTCCTCCTCCACGAACTGCAGGAGCGGGTCGTAGCCGAAGAGCGAAGGGCACAGCGGGCGCGAGAGGTTCTTGCTGATGGACGTCCGAATGTCGGTGCCCAGCACGTTGGCGAAGCGCAGCAGGGTCACGGTGGTGGACGGGTTGTCCACGGCGAAGTCGTGGACCAGGCTCTCGGCCTCCACCAGCGACCGCTCGACCGCGGTGCGCGGCAGGTGGGACCGGGGCATTGTCTCGCTGAAGGTGTTCGGATCCTCCGCCGAGGAGCCGTAGACCAGCGAGGACGACTTCACGACGACGTGGCGGACGGGCGAACCGACGGCCCCGGCCGCCGCCAGCAGGTTGAGCGTCCCGATGACGTTGATCTCATGGAGGGCCCGCCGGGGGACCAGGGTGGAATCGACCACCATGAAGGTGTGGATGATCGTGTCGACCTGGGTGGCGGTGACGATCCGGCTCAGGATCGAGTACGTCTGGTCGGTCCGGACGAACTCAGCCCGTTCGAACTGCACCGACGGGCTGTGCAGGCCTAGTCCCAGAATGACCTCGAACTGAGGATCCGCCTCGAGGGCCTGGATCACGCGGCCGCCCCAGAAGGTGTCGGCCCCGGTGACCAGGACGCGGCGTGCCACGTCGGTCCCGGTCACCCGAACCACACGCTGCGGCGCTCCCGCAGCATGTCGTAGAGGGTCTCCTGGAGGTCGGTGCGGATGCGCTCGGCCTCGTCCATGACCCGGCTCCTCGAGTACCGCTCCTGGTTCGGGGGCACGTCGAAGCGGACGGGCTCGAGGACTCGCAGCTTGAACTTGGCGGGGAAGGGGACGACCGCCCCCGCCAGGCCGAGCATGAGGAAGTTCACGGTGATCGGGAAGTAGGGGATGCCCATGGCATGGGCCAGCCGGGGCAGCCGCAGGATCACCGGCATGGTCTCCTCGGAGCCGACCACGGCGATGGGTACCACCGGCACCCCGGCCCGCATGGCGATCTCGACGAAGCCGCCCCGGCCGAAGCGCCGGAGCTGGTAGCGGTCGGTGTAGGACTTGGACGGCCCCTTGGTGCCCTCGGGGAAGACCAGGGCCAGCTGGTGCTGGTCGTGGAGGAGCCGGTAGGCGTTGTCGGGGTTGGCCGAGACGCCGCCTACCCTTGCCCACATCGTCCCCAGCACCGGCGCCCGACGGAAGAAGTAGTCGGCCATGCCGTAGACGGGCCGGTCCAGCTCCTTCTCGAGGCCGTGCATGATGACAGGGGCGTCGGAGGGGACGGCCCCGGCATGGTTGGCCACCAGGAGGGCCCCGCCCTCCTTCGGGATCCTCTCCAGGCCCTCCCACTCGGCCCGGAACCACTTTGAGTAGATCGGCTCGTAGAGCTGGCGGGCCAGCGACCGCGCGTGCTCCGAGCGCCCCCACTCGTCGACGTCGGACAGCCGGGGGTCCTCGAGGGTCCCGGTCGACTCGGGCGGGAGGCGCAACGGGACGATCTCGGTGGAGGCCCGAGTCCGGGTGGCCACCTCCCTGCGGTCCGTCACTGCTTCAGCGTACCGGTCCGCACGGAGGCGGCCGACCCCACCGGGCGGCTCAGGGCCGGCCGGCGGCGGTGAGGCCGTAGGTGTAGAGGGGTGCGTAGGAGATCAGCTCGCCGGTCTCGGGGGCCTGGATGATGGTCTGGCTGCCGTACGGGCCCGAGCCCACGAACATCACCACGTGGTCGACGGTGTTGTCTGTGTCGAGGTTGTAGTAGAAGAGCAGGTCACCCGGCTCGAGTGTGGAGAGGGGAACCCTGCTCGTCGCCAGGTATTGGCCGTCGGCCGTGCGAGGGATGGACACGCCCGCCTGCGACCACGACCATTGCGTGAGCCCCGAGCAGTCGAAGCCCACACCGGGCGTCTCGCCCCCCCAGACGTAGGGGACGCCGAGCTGGGAGGTGGCCGCCTGCACGGCGGCGTTGCCGGCGGGGTTTGTGGCCCCGTTCGGTCCGACGTGACTGAGTGTGACGCCCGACGGGCCGCCGCTACTGCTCGACGAGGAAGACCCGCTCGAAGATGTCTGCCCGCTACTGGCCGACGAGGCCGCCTGGTTGGCAGAGGCCGTGGCCACCGCACCGGCGCTGGCGCCGCCCACCGCGCCGGCCACGTTGGCGGCCTGGGCCGCCGCCGCCGCCGCGGCCTGCGC
>JBKQNY010000067.1:0-29264 GCA_052145775.1 Acidimicrobiales bacterium | reverse complement strand
CGTGGCCGCCATCCCCATCACGGGGGCGACCAGGGCCGCGCCGCCCATCGAGCCGTAGTAGCCGGCGTCCCCGAAGGTGAAGATGCCGCCGTCGGACGCCACCTCCCAGTACCCCTTGCCGTCAGGGGTCGCGGCCATGGCCACGATGGGCTGGTCCAGATGCTGCCCGCCCATCGAGCCGTAGTAGCCGGCGTCCCCGAAGGTGAAGATGCCGCCGTCGGACGCCACCTCCCAGTACCCCTTGCCGTCAGGGGTCGCGGCCATGCCGACGATGGGCTGGCTCAGAGGCATCCCGCCCATCGAGCCGTAGTAGGCGGCGTCCCCGAAGGTGAAGATGCCGCCATCCGCGCCGACCTGCCAGTAGCCGCTTCCCGACGGCGTGACCGCCATTCCGACGATCGGAGCCGCCGTCTGTCCGGGAGTCGCACCCAGGGAACCTGCGTTTCCGAAGGGAACTGGTGACCCCGCGACATCGGCCGGCAGGGCACCGACGCTGGCCGGCGTTCCCACCACCGCTCCAAGTGCTGCCACGGACACCGCGGCAATTCCGAGGGAACTCCAGACTCGCCACTTCATCTTGGCCAACTTTCTCGTGGGACGACTTTCGACGGGTGGTCAAGGACCTCCCTCGACGCCATATAAACCTAGTTGCGCCAAAGAAGGCGCAGGTCGACGCCCTTCCCACGGCAACCGGCCTGGCGGTGGACGTGCCCTTTCGGCCGGATTTCCGGTCGGGCTGGGGATGGCGCAACGCCGTCCCGGCCTCGACCACCGATCGTCACGGCCGATGGAGCGGGAAGAATCGGTCCGAAGGGCGGCTCTGGCGGCGGCACAAGGGCCGCCAGCCGATAGCTTCCTTGAGGTGCCTGTCGTCGTGGGCGTGGACTCGTCCACGCAGTCCACCAAAGTGGAACTGCGCGATCTGGCCTCCGGCGAACTCGTGGGTTCCGGTCAGGCGGCCCACACCACCACCGCCCCCCCGATGAGCGAACAGGACCCCTCAGAGTGGTGGGGCGCGCTCGGCCAGGCGACGGCCCAGGCGCTCGACGCGGCCGGCCGTCGCGGACGGCCGGTCGAGGTGGCTGCGATCGCCGTCGCCGGGCAGCAGCACGGCATGGTGGTCATGGACGGGAGCCGGCAGGTCCTCCGCCCGGCGATGCTGTGGAATGACACCAGATCTGCACCAGACGCCGCATGGCTCACCGGTCGCATCGAGCCGTCCGTCTGGGCCGCCGCCTGCGGCAGCGTCCCCGTGGCGGCCTTCACGATCGCGAAGCTCTCGTGGCTCCACCGCACGGAGCCCGACACGTTTCGGAGCGTCGCGCACGTCCTTTTGCCCCACGACTGGTTGACCTTCCAGCTCACCGGGGAGCTGGTGTCCGACCGAGGTGACGCATCCGGCACGGGATACTGGTCACCGTCGGAGGACCGGTACCGCTACGACCTACTTGGCGTGGTCGACGACGCGGTCGACTGGGCACGCGTCGTGCCCGACGTCCTCGAGCCGTGGGCACAGGCCGGAACCCTCACCCGGGAGGCCGCGGATGCCCTCGGCCTGGCCGCGGGCACGCCCGTCGCGGTCGGTACCGGCGACAACATGGCGGCGGCCCTGGGGATCGGGATCCGACCCGGCGAAGTGGCGGTCTCAATCGGCACCTCCGGGACGGTGTTCACCAGGAGCACACGTCCGGTCCAGGACCCGACGGGCTCGGTGGCCGGCTTCGCCGACGCCACCGGCCATTACCTCCCCCTGGTCTGCACCCTGAACGCCGCCCTCGTGACGGACGCCGTCGCCCGACTCCTCACAGTGAGCCACGACGACCTCGACCAGCTCGCACTGCAGGCACCTCCCGGTGCCGGCGGCTTGGTCCTCGTCCCCTACCTCGCCGGCGAGCGAACGCCGAACCGTCCGGCGGCCACCGGTTCTCTCCTCGGGATCCGGCAGGGCGTCAGCCGCAACTGCCTGGCCCGGGCCGCCTTCGAAGGGGTGGTCTGCGGGCTCCTCGACGGCCTCGACGCACTCATCGACGCCGGTGCACCGGTTGAACGCGACCACCTCGTCCTCGTCGGCGGCGGGTCCCGTTCGTCCGCCTACCGAGCTCTCCTCGCGTCGCTGTCCGGGCAGGCCGTTACGGTGCCACGGCACGGCCAACCCGTGTCGACCGGCGCCGCCGTCCAGGCCGCCGTCCTCGCCTCGGGCTCGGACGTGGACGACGTCACCGACGCCTGGGGGCTGCGCTACGGGACGCTCACCGAGCCGGGCGACGATCCGAGCACCTCGGCCGAGGTGAGGGAGAGCTTTCGTGACGCCCGCGGATGACCGCTGGGTACGGCCAGGACCCGCCCGGTCTGTGGATGTCCCGCTTGGGGCCGCTGAGAGAACTCGGTAACGTGGGCGGGAGCAGCTCGCAACGGACGGCCGACGTGCACCGGCCAAGGAGTGGACCTTGACCGACACCTTCCAACCCGTGCCCGAGGACCATTTCACCTTCGGTCTCTGGACGGTCGGCAACCGCGGGCGCGACCCGTTCGGTGAGGCGACCAGGCCGACGCTGGACCCAACCGACACCGTCTTCCGACTTGCCGAGCTCGGTGCCTACGGCGTGAGCCTGCACGACAACGACCTGGTCCCGTTCGGCGCCTCGGCTGCGGAGCGAACGGCCATCGTGACGCGTTTTCGCAACGCGCTCGAGAAGGCCGACATGAAGGTTCCGATGGCCACGACCAACCTCTTCTTCCACCCGGTCTTCAAGGAGGGGGCCTTCACCGCGAACGACCCGGCGGTCCGACGCCTGGCCGTGGCCAAGGCGCTGGACGCCATCGACCTCGGGGCCGAGCTCGGCGCAACGGTCTTCGTCATGTGGGGCGGTCGCGAGGGGGTCGAGGCAGAGGCGGCGAAGGACCTCCGGCTGGCGCTCGACCGCTACTCGGAGGCCGTCAACCTCTGCTGCTCGTACGTGCTCGAGCGCGGCTACGACCTCCGGTTCGCCCTCGAACCCAAGCCCAACGAGCCTCGCGGCGATCTCCTCCTTCCCACCGTGGGCCACGCCCTGGCCTTCATCGGCCGGCTGGAGTGGCCCGACATGGTCGGCCTGAACCCGGAGTTCGCCCACGAGACGATGAGCGGGCTGTCGTTCTCACAGGCCGTGGCCCAGACCCTCTGGCACGACAAGCTCTTCCACATCGACCTGAACGCGCAGCGCATCGGGCGGTACGACCAGGACTTTCGATTCGGCGCGGAGGGACTCCGGGACGCCTTCTACACGGTCCTGCTGCTCGAGGACGCGGGCTGGCCGGGCATGCGGCATTTCGACGCACACGCACTGCGCACCGAGGACACCGAGGGCGTCTGGGAGTTCGCCCGAGGCTGCATGCGCACCTATCTGATCCTCCGGGACAAGGCGCGCCGGTTCCGCGAGGACCCCGACATCGGCGAGGCGCTCCGGGCGACCCGCCGTGCGACAATCGCCGAGCCCACCTCGCCTGAAGGACTCGATCCGGAGGCGATCGCCCACCTGCGCCTGGCCGCCGCCGCGTCGTCCGCCACCGACCTCTCCGAACCCGGCTGCGGACACGAGCGCCTCGACCAGTTGGTGACCGAACTGCTGACCGGCGTCCGCTGACGTCCGGCCGGGTCCCGGCCGCCCGGTGAGCGTGCGTGCGGAGGCGCTGCCACCACACCGACTGGCCGCCGACGTCGCCGGATCGGAGCGGCGGGATACCCTGTGCCCGGCCAGGCGGTACAGGCCTTGACGCCTGGATCTGGTCACCGGGGGTGCGTGGTGGAGAACAGGATCGGCCGGCGGAGGTTCCTCGCGGCGGGTGTGGTCGCGGCGGGTGCAGTGGCCGCGGCGGACCTGCAGCCGGCCGCAGCGCAAGCCGACGCGCGGGGTAGGACCAACGGCCCGGGTCGCAACGGGGTCTCGACGGCGAAGCCCCGGCGGGGAGGGTCGCTCACCTACGGGACCGACTCGGAGGAACAGGGATTCGACCCGACCACGGCCGAGTGGGACGAGAACGGCTACATGTACGGGATGACGGTCTTCGACCCCCTGACCGCCGTCACGACCACGGGGGAGGTCGTGCCCTACCTCGCCGAGTCGGTCACGCCCAACAGCGACTTCACCTCCTGGACCATCACGATGAGGCCGGGTGTGGCGTTCCACGACGGGTCCCCGTGTGATGCGTCCGCGCTGTACGCAAACTTCGAGAAGGGGACCGCATCACTGCTCACCGGCGCCGCCTTCTCCCAGTTCGTGAAGGACATCACCCCCACGGGTCCCCTCACGCTGCGGATCGACACGACGTCCTCGATGGTCACCCTTCCCTTCTATCTGTCCTCCCAGATCGGGTACGTGGCCGCTCCGTCCATGCTGAGCAGCCCCAACGGGACCGAGAACCCGGTCGGCACCGGGCCGTTCGTGTTCACAAGGTGGGTGCCCAACACACACTTCACCGCTACCGCCAATCGGAAGTACTGGCGAGCCGGGTATCCGTATCTCGACCGCATCACCTACAAACCGATCATCGACGAGACATCGCGCTCGGAGGCCCTCCAACTCGGCTCGGTCGACATCATCAACACCTCGACCGCCGAGACCATCGTCCAGTTCAGGGGCAAGAGGCAGTGGTCCTACGTCGACGACAGCATCGACGTCGTCGGCGAGCCCACAGTGGCCTGCGTGCAACTCAACTGCGCGGTGAGCCCCTTCGACGACAAGAACGCCCGCATCGCCATGGCCAAGTCGTACTCGCAGCAGGACATCTGCCGCATCTTCGGGCTCGGCATCACGACCCCGGTGGACAGCCCCTTCGTGCGCGGGACGCCCTACCACAGCGAGACCTCCTACCCGGGCTACGACCCCGAGGGTGCCCGGGCCGCGGTCCACACCTACGAGAAGGAGCACGGCCATCCCCCCTCCTTCACGCTCTCCTACATCCCCGATCCCACGGTGGAGCGGGTGGCCTACTACCTGCAACAGAAGTACCAGAGCGCGGGGATGCAGGTCTCCCTGGCGGTGGTGGGCCAGAACGAGCTCATCGACCAGGCCGTGGCCGGCAAGTACCAGGCCATGACCTGGCGTCAGTTCGGCACGACCAACCCCGACCTCAACTACGTCTTCTGGAGCGACGCCACGGTCAACGACTCGGGCCTCTCGCTCAACATCGCCCGGAACCGCGATTCGCGGATTCAGGCTGCGCTGGTCAGCGGGCGCCAGAGCCCCGTCGCCGCCGACCGAGTCCGTGCGTACCAGTCGATCGGCGAGTACCTGGCCCAGGATCTGCCGTACACGTGGCTGGGCAGACAGGTCTGGGCGGTGGTGGCCAACCCGAAGGTCCAGAATTTCAACGACCCGGTGGCCCCGGACGGCAACCCGCTCATCGGCATGAACCGCGGGATCACGTCCCCCACCCGCGTGTGGATCTCGGCGTGAGCGACCGATCCGGGGCGCCCACCGTCCTCACTCCCGGCCTGCGGGCCGCCTGGGAGGAGGACGGCTGGTGCGTCATCGTCGGCGCCGTCCCCCCCGAGCTGCTCGCCGGAGCCCAGCGGGCGGTCGGCCGGATCTTCCCCACCGCCGAGGAGATGGACGCCGGCGTCGACGACGAGACCACGGCGAAGTGGCGGGACTGGGACTCCGAGTGGCCGGAATTCCCGTTCCGCAGCCGCTCCCTGAACGCGATCGCCCTGCACGACGTGGTCCTCGACCTGGCCGAGGAGCTCGTCGGACCCGATCCCCGCCTCTACATGGGGCTGCTCACGGCCAAGTACGCCGGCCAGCCCTCGGGCTTCAACCAGCTGCTGCACGTCGACTACCCGAACCACAGCATCGTCGTGCCCCGCCGCGATCCCGGCTACCGGCAACTGGAGATGTTCGTCTACCTGAGCGACGTCTCGGAGCAGAACGGCGCGACCCACCTGGTGTCGATGAGGCTCACCGAGAAGATCCCGGTGGGCCGGCACACCCTCGACCTCGCCGAGTTCGGGCACCTCTACGACGAGCCCGGCATCGCTGTCGGACCGGCCGGGACCGTGGTCGCCTACCGCCCCGACGTCTACCACCGCTCCGTCGACTGGACGGAGCCGGGCCGGGTCCGGACCATGCTCCACCTCGGGTTCAAACCGGCGGCGGCGGAGTGGGCCGGCTACCAGTCCTGGCCGTTCAAGGGCCTCAGGCCCGAGTGGTTCCACTTCGTGCAGGGCGCCACCGAGCGCCAGCTCACGGCGGTGGGGTTCCCCGCCCCCGGCCACGCCTACTGGACCGAAGAGACGTTGGCCGGCGTCGCCGACCGGTACCCGGGCCTCGACCTCACCCCTTGGCGCCGGGGGCTGCCCGGGTAGCTCCCCGCCGGGGACAGCTCAGAACGGCAGGGCGTCCGCCTGGCACGCCATGAGCTCGTCGAAGATCCGCCGGCACGACGCCTCGTCGGGGGGCGAGAGCGGGTCGCGCCGGAGGGCCTCGAACGCCGGAGCCGGATCACCGCTGACCGCGGCCTTGACGACGAGCTCCTGGATCTCGATCTGGTCCCTCATGAATTCGGCCAGCGGCTCGAGGATCGGCGGCATCACCGCCGGCTCGACGCCGCCGGCCCCGACGGTGGCCGGGACCTCCACGATGGCCCCCTCGGGCAGGTTCGGCACGTACCCGCGGTTGGGGACGTCGACAGCGTTGAGCCGGCGCTCCTCCCCGGTCCACAGGGCGCCGATGATGGGGAACGACTCCTCGGCCGACCGTCCGGCGCGGTGCATGGGCACGTGGGACGTGCCGTCCCCGTACCTGGTGATGAGGGTCTCCACCCGGGCCATGAGGTCCTGGTGGAAGTAGACGGGCGTCGGGTGCCACCCGGCGACCTCCTTGGCGAAGGGGACGTACTCGCCGATGTGGCTGTCGACGGAGCACGGGAGCGCGCCGTACTCGCGGAACATGTGGGCCACCAGCGGCGCGTACATCTGCTCGACGGCGATCTTGACCCACGGGACCTTCGCCAACTGCTTGGCCACACCCGTCACCGGCGGCGGGTAGTCGAAGTACCGCCGCTGCCAGAGCCTCCGCAGCCTGGGGTAGAGGTCCTCCCCGGTGTCGGAGCGCCGGATCTCGGTGAAGAAGGTGAAGTGGTTGATGCCCGACGCCTTGGCCTCGATCTTCGACTTCGGCAGGCGCAGGAGCGCGGCGATCCGGCTGACGCCACCGGCGAACTCGTGGCAGAGGCTGACGTTGCGGATCGTGGTCGTCGTGTTGATGGCGAGCGACACCCTGCTGAGCGGGTTCGTCAGGTTGATGAGGAAGGTCTCGGGGCAGTACCGCTCGATGTCCCGGCAGATGCCGAGCATGGTCTTGATCGACCGCAACGAGTGGAAGACCGCGCCGGGACCGCCGTTCTCGCCGGTGATCTGGGTCGCGCCGTGGCGGACGGGGATCTCGTAGTCCTCGATCCAGTGCCGCCACCGGCCGACCTCGGCGCTCGTGAGGCAGAAGTCCGCACCCGTGAGCGCCTCCGACGGCTCGAGGGACGTCTCGATCCGGATCGGGCTCCCGTTGCGCTCGTTGACCCGCGTGGCGAAGCGCCGGGCCACCTCCAGGCGCTCGGGGTCGATGTCGTGGAGCATCATCGTCGCCCCCCGCACGCGGCGGGTCTTGACGGCGTCGATGACCATCACCGGCCCGAACGACATGCCGCCGGCTCCCACCAGGCAGATCTTGGGCCCAGCTTCTCTCTTCACGTCGCCTCCCTTTCGGCCACCGGTCGCGTCCACCCGTCAGATCCCCAACAGCTTGCAGGCGGTGCCACCCAGGAAAAGCTCCATGGACTCGGCGTCCAGCGGAAGGTCCCGGGCGGCGGCGATGGCCCGTGGCAGTGGGAGGAACGGGTGGTCCGAGCCGAACAGCACTCGGCCCCTGCCCCGCGACGAGCCCATGAACGAGACCAGATGCTCGTCCATGTACCTCGCCAGGTAGGCCGAGGTCGAGAGGTAGAGATTCGGCCACTTCAACATGTACTGGACGAGCAGGGCCTCGTAGGGGTGGCCCATGTGGGCGCCGACGACCACCAGTTCCGGGAAGTCGATCAGCACGTCTTCGAGCAGCTCGGGGTGCTGGCACGCCGACCGGACCCTGGGTCCCGGCACGCCCACGTTGATCGACACCGGCAGCCCGAGCTCGGCGCAGGTGGCGTAGACCGGGTAGTAGAGCCGGTGGTTGAGGGGGTACTGGTCCACCAGCGGGGTCACCCGCACCATGCGCAGCGACGCCGCTCCGGCGAGCTCTCGGAGGCGGCGGACCTGCTCAGACGGCTTCTGCGGACGGTCGGCCACCGCCGCCGCCGCCAGCCGCCCGCCACTGGCCTCGGCCGCCTCGAGGAGTCTGGCCGTGCGGGGGTCGGACAGGCCGGTCGCCAGCACCCCCACGTCGACGCCGCACGCCTCCATGGTCTCGAGGAGCTCGGACAGAGGCGAGCCCGCCGCGAGCTCCGTGCCGAAGAGGTCCTCGATCCCCGAGTTCTCCTCGAGGGAGGTGAACGACGTCGCGGCCTGCGACGACATGGCGTTCACCCAGAGGTCGACGACGGTCATGTGGCGCCCCGCCCGTTCTGCTTGCGGAGCCACTTGATCCCCTTGTTCAGGGTCGACTCGATGACCCGGTCGTTCTCCCGGGAGATGAACCGGTGCACCCGCTTCTCAAACAGCACCCGCAGCAGCGGGTTGAAGGCGTGGTAGGTCTCGGAGAAGTGGACCCGGGTACGACCGTCGCCCAGGTCCTCGAAGCGGGTGATGCCGGTGGCGTTCGACCACAGCGGCTTGCCGACGGCGTCGTAACGCCACGATTCGAACGGCCTCACCTCGGTCAGCCACTCCCATGACTGCCCCCGGCCGCCGGAGAGGAGGTACCTGGGGACGCGGAAGCTGCAGTGGCGCACGAGGCCCTCGCCGACGTCGTCCCCGGGGTGGAGGATCTCGATCTGCACGTCGCCGTTGCTCTGGGGCCGTGGACCCCGGTACCAGAACAGCCGCCACAGCTCCTCGGGACGGGCCACGATGTCGACCGAGTGGTGGTGTTCCTGCAACGCTCGCTCCTGCTTGCCACGGACGCCGCAACGCTAGCCGCGTGGCGTCGCGGCGGGCTCGGCCACTTCTCCCCTCGAGGTGTCTACGGGCCCGACGTCCCGGTCCCCTTGGTCGAGCCGTGCTCGGGCTCGAGGGACGCAATCTGCCATACCCCGTTCTCGTGGTACGTGACGGTCCCTATCGGCGAGCTGCTGTAGACGACGACCTTCCTGGTCAAGCGGAGCGGGAGGCCTGATCCCTGACGGAACCACCAGTTCTCGGTCACCGATCCCCGTTGGACTCCGTTGAGGGTGGTGACCTGGACCTCGTGCACCGCGGGGACCGACGCGCCGGCGATCTTCACGTCGGCTGCGCCGACGATGTGCACGACGACCCGCTGGATGGTCTTACCCGCCACCGCCGTGTCGGTGCCGGAGCAGCTCCACCTGAAGGTCTGCCCCGGCCTGGGGTGCAGCGGCAGCACGACGGCCCCTTTCTGGCAGAACACCTGCTCGAGATTGGTGACCTTGATGGTGCCGAAGTCCCACGACTGCCAGTTGACCTCGGCGCCCTCCAACAGGGCGGAGCGGGTGGGGCAGAAGTTGTAGGCCTCCCAGTGGGCGACGTTGTAATCGACCCTCCACCGCCAGCAGCCGTTGTTCACGAACGTGACCGAGGCAGGCATGGTCGAACCGTCGCGCTGGGAGTTCGGGGGCACATTGATCTGCTCGTTCCCGCTGCCCTTCACGACGTAGACCCCCTGGTCGGGCAGCTCATAGGCGAGCTTTCCGCCGTGCGCGGTCGAGTTCTTCCCCTCGAACCCCTTCACGACGGAGTTCACCGGGACCGGGCCGGGATGGGCCCGGAGCTCGTAGGGGACCACCAGGGCCAGAGCGCCGACGACCAGGAGCCCCAGCACGGCCACCCCGATCATCCACAGCCTGATGCGGCCCTCCGCGGTCGACGCCGCCGCGGACGGCGGTCGGACGCCGCGCCGGGACCGGGTGCGGTCAGGCCCCGCCATGGCCCGACCCGTGGCCGTCGGTGCTGGGCGGCACGTAGTAGCTGTCGGTGCAGCGGTAGCCGTGGGTGGAGCCGGTCACCGGGGGGTCACCCTGGCGGACCCACTTGCCGCCCTCGATCCTTCCGATCAGATAGCAGTTGGAGAGCGTCTTGGCCGCCGGGTTCACCGGGGTCTCGAGGTGTGTGCCCGAGAATGTCGTGATCGTCCCGAGCGCCTTCAACAACGAGCCGCGGCTCGGGTCCTCTCCGGCCTTCTTGAGCCCCTGGGTGAACAGCTGGGCCGACAGCCATCCGTAGAGGGTGAACAGGTCGGGCTGCCAGCCCGGACGGGCCACCTGCACCCAGTGGAGGAAGGTTGTGACCGCCGGGATGGCCTTGCTGTCCTGGCCCAGGTAGTAGCAGAGGCTCTGCTCCAGGTACATCCCGTCGACGGCGCTCGCACCCCCCGATGTGGCGATGAGGCTGTTGCTGTAGGTGGAGGCGCCGAGCACCACGACGGGGTGGAAGTTCTGCGAGTTGAGGGCCCTGATGAGCGGGGCGGCATAGAGGGGCGGGTTCTGCTCGATGAACAGCATCTTGATGCCCATGTTCTTCATCGCCAGCACGTCGGTGACGAATGTCTCGTACTTGGCGGAGACGGCGAAGGTGTTCTCGTAGGCGATCTTGTACCCGACGTGCTTCATGGTGGCCTCCTGGCCCTCCCAGGCGTCGACCGCGGAGGGTTCGTCGGCCACCATGGCGGCCGCGTCCCTGGTGCCCACCGGGTCCTGCTGCTTGAAGTAGAGAAGGGACCCCTCCTCCCACCCCCCGCCGAGCGGGGACGGGTTGACCACGTTGGACAGCGCGTTCTTCGACGGTGACAGCGTCATCTGCACGTCGGGCATCGAGGGGTGCTCCGCCAGCACCTGCGCCGCCGATGTGTCGGTGACCGAGAAGCCGCCCACCAGCGCGAAGTCGCTGGAGGTGGCGGTCTGGGTCAGCCGCTTGTCCGCTGTCCCGCTCAGACCTGTGTTCTGCACTGTGACCACGATCCGGCGGCCGTTGACCCCGCCCCGGGCGTTCACGTAGTCGGCGTAGGCCTGGGTCCCCACCGCGGCGCCGGTGAAGAGTGTCTCGAAGTGGGTGGCGATGTTGCCGATCGTGACCGTCGTGGGCGTGAGGCCCACCCGTGTGTCCATGGCGCTGGCCGGGACGCCGGTCCCCACCGTGCCCCGGCCCGAGGCGCCGGCGGCCCCCGGCGACAGTCCCGTCAGCATGGTCAGCGCGGCCGCCGCGGCCATGCCCACGGTCACCGCCCGCACCTGTGCGCGCGTCGTCACGGCCCTCCTCCCCCGGCCGCCACCGCCCACCCGTGGGCGGTGGGCCGCCCACTGTCTCGCCTGCTGCTCACCTCGTTCACCAGCCCTTTGTACCGCCCGCCCCCTGGTGCCGATAGGGCCGGAGGTCCATGCCGGTCCCCGCACCCCGCGGGACCTCCCCGCCCGGTGGGGACCGGACGCCACCGCCGGCCCGGCTCAGGGTGCCGCCCGGACCGGGAGCGACTCGTAGCGCCGGACGAAGGGCCCGGGCGCCAGCCGGCCCCGCTTCGGGTCGGCGGCGAAGTCGGGCAGGGCGGCGAGGAGCTCCTCCAGGGCCACGCGGCACTGGAGCCGGGCCGCCGCCGCCCCGATGCAGTGGTGGGGCCCTCCCCCGAAGGCCAGCATCCGCGGTATGCGGCGACCGACGTTCAGCTCGTCGGCGTCGGGTCCCCACTCGCGCGGGTCGCGGTTGGCCGACCCGTAGAGCAGGTGCACCTTCTCGCCGGGGGGGACGGTGGTCCCGCCGACGGTCACCGCCCGGGTCGTCGTCCGGCAGAGGCCCTGCACCGGCGAGGTCAACCGGAGCAGCTCCTCCACGGCGCCGGGGATCCGTCCGGGTGTGTCGAGCAGCTTGCGGCGCTCATCGGGCCTCTCGGTCAGGGCGACCGCGGCCCCGCCGAGCAGCCCGGTGACCGTGTCGTTGCCGCCGGCGATCAGGACGAAGCAGTAGCCGAGGATGCGCAGCGCGTCGAGCGGCTCGCCGTCGACCTCGGCGGCCGCGAGATCCGAGAGCATGTCGTCTCCCGGCTCCGAGCGCCGTCGCTCGATCAGCCAGCCGAAGTAGCGGTAGAGGTCGGCGACGGCGTCGGCGGCCCCGCCGACGGCGTCGCCCCGGGCGTTGGCCGAGACGATGGCGGCGCTCCAGGCGTCGAACTGGCCCCGGTCGGCCTCGGGCACGCCCAGGTAGGTGGCGACCACGAGCGTGGGGAGCGGGCCGGCCAGCGAGGCGATCAGGTCGGCTTCGCCCTCCTCGGCCAGCTCCCGCACGCGGCTGCGGACGAAGCCGCGGATGGCCGGCTCCAGGGTGGCGACGTGGCGGGGCGTGAAGCCTCGGCTGATCAGACGCCGGTAGGTGGTGTGCTCGGGGCGGTCCATCATGACCAGGGTCGGCGCCAGACCGAGCTTCAGGATCTCGTCCGGCTCGAAGGTGAGGCCCTGGGCCGAGGAGAAGGTTGCCGTGTCCGAAACGGCCGCGAAGACGTCGGCGAAGCGCGACAGCACCCAGAATTTCCGCCGCTCCTGGTGGTAGACGGGCGCCTCGTCGCGGAGCCGGCGATAGGCGGGGTACGGATCCTCCAGGGTCGCCGGGTCGTACGGGTCGTAGATGGTGCCCGACACGGTGTCGGCCATGGCTCTTCCTCCCCCGCCGGCCGGCCCTGCGCCCTACGTCACCTTGGCCGGGTCCACCCCGACGCCGCCGGCGGCGCTGCTGGCGTAGGCGGCCAGGGCGAAGCGCAGCACGTCCACCGCCTCCGGCGCGCTCCACCACATGGGGCCTTCCCCGGTGTGGAGCCAGCGCAACCAGTGGCGGCCCGAATCCCTGAAACTGCTGGCCCAGTCGTCGTCCAGCGCGTGGTACGAGCGCATGACCCCGTCGCGGTAGACGTCGAGGCTCGGCTGCTGGATGCCCCGTCCGGTGCACCGGTTCACCCGGGCGTAGCCGCGCCGGCCGGTCACCTCCCAGCGCTCGTCGTTGGTGTAGTAGTCGGAGCGCAGGTACATATCGATCGCCACCGTGATGTCGAAGACGCCCCGGATCCCGTTCTCGTGCTCCCAGGTGATGGTGGCCGGTGCGTCGATCTCGATGACCCCGGGGACGATCTGGGTCGTGCCCAGCCACGCACGGACCTCCCGGATCGGCCCGAACAGCCAGAGCGCGGTGCTGAGCTTGTGCCAGCCGTCGTCGAACACGAGGATGCCGCGCCCGCGCTGCATCTGCTTGAACTGCCATTCGAAGCTGTCGCCGGGGACGTCCCAGCCTCCCCGCCCGCTGCCGACCATCTTCATGTGGTAGCCGACAACCTCGCCGATCTCGCCCGACTCGACGACCTCCTTCAGCTTCCGGAGCGGCTCGTAGAAGAGGTAGTTCTCCATGACCCGCAACTGGCGACCGCTCTCGGCCGTGGCCCGCAGCATGCGCTCCGCCTGGTCGAGGTCGTCGCACATCGGCTTCTGCATGTTCACGTGCCAGCCGTAGCCGAGGAGCTCCTCGACGGCGTCGGTGTGCATGGGGGTGGGGAGCAGCAGCTCCACCGCGTCGACCTCGACGTCGCTGGCCGCCAGCTCGGCCGCCGAGGGGAAGGCACGGGCGCTGGGCCAGTCCGCCAGGCGCCGCTCCCGCCGCTCGGCCACCGGGTCGACGACCGCCACGACCTCGACGTCGGGGTTGTCGCGGTAGGCGAGCATGTTGAGGTCGTAGATGCGGCCGAGGCCGATGAAGGCTGCCCGGACGGGCCGCTCGTAGGGCGTGAAGCTCATCCGCTCTGCTCCTCTCCTCGGCCACCGACCGCCGGCGACGGGTCACGGTAGCGCGTGGGCACCGGACCTCACTTCCGGCGCGCTTTCGTCCGCGCCCCGATGAGGGAGGTCCGCGGCACGGCCCCCGCGCACGGTGCGCCCATGAGCGTGCGCCAACGGTTCGCCGAGAGGATGGCCGTGAGCGTGTGGGGGAGGTGGTCCAACGACGACGACGAGGCACTGGCGAGTGCCCGGGGCGAGCGACGGCGTCGCGGGCGCCGCCGCACAGCGGTGCCGGCCGAGGTGCTGGCGCTGCTGACCATCGCCGACCCGCGCCAGATGGTCCTCGACCTGCCCGACGCCGTCGACGGCCTGGGGAGCGGATCGGGGCGGGCGTACCGGGCGCGGCCCGGGTCCCCTGATTAGCCTGAGCGCGAGCGATGCACGGGGGTGCGACATGGATGAGTCCGTTCGCCAGCACAAGTTCGTACTCGATGAGTCCGAGATGCCGACCACCTGGTACAACCTGGTGCCGGACCTCCCGAGCCCGCTCCCGCCGGCCCTCCACCCCGGCACCCTGCAGCCGGTCGGCCCCGAGGACTTCGCTCCCTTGTTCCCCATGGACCTCATCCTCCAGGAGGTCTCCGCCGAGCGCTTCATCGACGTCCCGGGGGCGGTCCTCGACGTCTACCGCCAGTGGCGCCCGACCCCGCTCTTGCGCGCCCACCGGCTCGAGCAGGCGCTCGGCACGCCGGCCCGCATCTACTACAAGTACGAGGGGGTCAGCCCGGCCGGCAGCCACAAGCCCAACACCGCGGTCCCCCAGGCCTACTACAACGCCAAGGCCGGGGTGCGCCGGCTCACCACCGAGACCGGGGCCGGGCAGTGGGGGACGGCGCTCGCCTTCGCCTGCGCACTCTTCGGCCTCGGCTGCGAGGTCTGGCAGGTCGGGGCCAGCTACGACCAGAAGCCGTACCGACGCCTCATGATGGAGGCTTTCGGGGCCACCGTGCACCGGTCGCCGTCGGCGGTCACCGCGGCGGGGCGCACCTTCCTCGCCCAGGACCCCGAGCACCCCGGCTCGCTCGGGATCGCCATCTCCGAGGCGGTCGAGGTGGCGGCCTCGGACCCCGACACGCGCTACGCCCTGGGCAGCGTGCTCAACCACGTCCTGCTCCACCAGACGATCATCGGGGAGGAGGCCCTGCTCCAACTGGCCAAGGCCGGCGAGTCGGCCCCCGACGTCATCGTGGGGTGCACCGGCGGCGGCTCCAACTTTGCCGGGCTGGCCTTCCCGTTCCTGCGCGAGAAGCTCGCCGGGAGGATCTCGCCGGTCATCCGCGCCGTCGAGCCCGCCTCCTGCCCCTCGCTCACCCGCGGCGTCTACGCCTACGATTTCGGTGACACGGCGGGGATGACCCCGCTGCTCAAGATGCACACCCTGGGCCACGACTTCATCCCGGACCCGATCCACGCCGGGGGCCTGCGCTACCACGGCATGTCCCCCCTCCTCAGTCACGTCTACGAGCTCGGCCTCATGGAGGCGATCGCCGTGCCCCAGACCGAGTGCTTCGCCGCCGGGGTCCGCTTCGCCCGCACCGAGGGGATCGTGCCTGCCCCCGAACCCACCCACGCCATCGCCGCCGCCGTGCGCGAGGCCGAGGCGGCCCGGGAGACCGGCCGGGAGACGGTGATCCTGACCGCCCTCTGCGGCCACGGCCACTTCGACCTCGCCGCCTACGACGACTACCTCTCGGGCCGCATGATCGACGAGGACGTCACCGAGGAGCGGCTCGCCGCCGGGTTGGTCACCGTCCCGTCCGTCGGGTGAGGCCGCCGGCCGCCGGACCGGTCCTCGCCCGTTGCGCCGGAGCGACGGCCCGGCGGTCCCGGGGGCGGGCCTGAGATGGAGGTGGCCGGGCGGGTGGTCGTGGTCACCGGGGGGGCCGACGGGATCGGCCGTGCGCTGTGCCGGGGCTTCGCCGACCGGGGCGCCCGTGCCGTGGTGGTGGCCGACATCGACGGACCCGGGGCGCGCGCCGTGGCCGGCGAGCTGGCCGGGCGCGGCGCGGTGGCGCTCGCCGCCGACGCCGACGCGGCCGACGGCGACCAGGTGGCGGACCTGGTCGCCCGGGCCGAGTCGGCGTTCGGCCCGATCGACGTGTTCTGCGCCAACGCCGGGATCCTGGTGGGCGGCGGCGTCGAGGTCCCCCTGGCCACGTGGGACCGCATCTGGGCGGTCAACGTCATGAGCCACGTCCATGCGGCCCGCGCCGTCCTGCCCTCCATGCTCGGGCGCGGCGAGGGCTACCTGGTCCACACGGCCTCGGCGGCGGGATTGCTCACCCAGCTGGGCTCGGCCCCCTACGCAGTGACCAAGCACGCCGTGGTCGCCCTGGCCGAGTGGCTGTCGATCACCCACTTCGACGCCGGGATCCGGGTCTCGTGCCTGTGCCCCCAGGGGGTCCGCACGGCCATGACCGCGGAGATGACCGGGGCGACCGCCGAGGTGGCGGCGGCCACCGCCGCGCGTGACGGCATGCTCGAACCCGAGACGGTGGCCGACGCGGTGCTCGAGGCGGTCGCCGCCGAGCGGTTCCTGGTGCTGCCCCACCCCGAGGTCGCCGACTACGAGCAGCGGCGGGCCGGGGACCGGGAGCGGTGGCTGCGCGCCATGCGCCGGGTCCAGGCCCAGATCGCCGACCTCGGCCCGCTCCCCTGACCCGGCCCGGTCCCTTGAGCGGGCTCAGCCTCGGCCGAGGACCTCGGCCGCGGCCCGCAGCCCCTCACGGAACTGCGGGTGGGCGATCTCGGCCAGGGCCCGTGCCCGCTCGGTGACGGTGAGCCCCACCAGGTCCGCCGACCCGTGCTCGGTGACCACCACCCCGGTGTGGTGGCGGGGGGTGGAGACCACCGATCCCTCGGGGAGGAGGGGCACGATGCGCGAGACCAGCTCTCCGCCGACGGTGACGGTCGAGGGCAGGCAGACCAGCGAGCGCGAGTCGAGGTGCAGCTCGGCCCCGGCGACGAAGTCCTCGTGGCCCCCCACCCCCGAGACCTGCCGTCCTCCCACGCTGTCGGCCACGATCTGTCCGTAGAGGTCGACCGACAGGGCCCCGTTGATCGAGATCAGCTTGGCATTGCCGCCGATCACCGTCGGGTCGTTCACCACCTCCACCGGCAGGAAGGCCACCTCGGGGTTGCCGTCGAGCCAGTGGTAGAGGTCGGCCGAGCCCAGGGCGAAGGTGGTGACCGACACTCCCTGGAACTCGCCCTTGGCCGTGTTGGTGACCTTGCCGGCGAGGTGGAGGCGCATGAGGCCGTCGGTGAACATCTCCGAGTGCACGCCGTAGCCGCCGCCGTCGGCCTGGGCCAGCAGGGTGGCGACCATGCTGGGCACGCCGCCGATGCCGGTCTGCAGCGTCACCCCGTCGCTCACGAACGCCAGCGCGTGGGCGGCGATGGCCCGGTCCACCTCGGTGGGCTCGGCCTCGTCCAGGGCGAAGGGCTGGCCGTCGGCCTCCACCAGCACGTCCACCGCGTCGAGGGGCAGCGTGTTCGGGTATCTCTCGAGGCAGCCGGTGCGGGGCAGGTTGGGGTTCACCTCCGCCACCAGCAGCCGCTCGGGGTCCCGGCCGGCCCGCAGGAGCTCGTCCCGGGTGGCCCCGTAGTGGAGGGAGAGGTTGAGCTGCCCGTGCCGGTCCGGCGGCGCCGTCTGGACCACCATCACCCGCGGGGAGAACCGGGCCAGGATGGGCCCGAACTGGCGGAACCCGCCGGGCACGTGCTCGATCCGCGCCCCCCGGGACAGGTAGTAGCGCTCGGCGGGGCCGTAGAAGCCGCAGCGGTAGCTGACCCCCGGACGCTCCAGCACCTCGTAGGGGCCGAGCAAGAGGGCGCCGCCGAGGATCAGGTCCTCCCAGTCGTCACGCCCGCCCAGCGCCGTCATGAAGGCGTCGGGGATGGCCGGGCCGAGCCCGAAGCCGACCGTGTCACTCGTGCGCACCAGCGACGCGGCGTCCTGCGGGGTGAGGGTGCGCGTCATTGCCCGCCGAGTCTGGCCCTTCGCCCGGCCGACCGCCACACCGGGCCGGTCGGGGGGCCGGGTCAGGGGGCCGGGCTGGGGCTCTGCGAGGGGGAGGTGGGGGACGGCTGGTCGCGGCCCAGGGCCGCACGCACGGTGGACGCCGGCACGCGACCGTCTTCGGACACCCCGCTGGACTCGGCGGTCTGGATGAGCGGGCTCCCGCTCAACAGGATCACGCTCCCCACCAGGATCACCGCGGCGACGGCCTCGGCGGCGAGGTGCGACGGGGCGTTCGACAGGTGCTCGCCGAAGATGGTTATCCCGAGCAGGCTGGCCACCAAGGGGTCGACCAGGGTCAGGCCCGGCTGGGTGACGGCCAGCGGCCCGGCCTGGAAGGCGTTGGAGAGGATGAACATCGCCACCGCCCCGGTCACGAGGAGCACGTAGGGGGACCAGTTGCTGAAGACCGCGACCGGGCCCTGGCTGATGTGCGAGCTCAGCTCCTTGATGACGGCGGCCACGAACCCCCAAGAGATGCCGGCGGCCACGGACAACAGTGCCGCCTTGCGGATGGGGCTGGGCCGGCGCCGGCCCAGCCTCACCACGGCCAGGAAGCACACCACGACGACGGCGGCCAGGATCGAGAGACCCGAAAGCAGCCAGTGCCACGCGGTGGCGTTGGACTCGGACCCGCCCGAGGGGTTCGCCAGGTACAGGATGATCCCCAGGGCGATGGCCATCCCCACCGCGGCCAGCCAGTCCCGGGGCCGCACCCGGTGCCGGTCACGAAGGGCCAGGTAGGCGAAGACGAAGAGCAGCTCGGTGGCGATCACCGGCTGGACCAGGGCGAGGTCGCCCTTGCGCAGGGCGGCCACCTGGAATCCGAAGCCGGCGATCATGCACAGGATGCCCAGGAACCACACCTTGCGGTGGAGGAGGAAACCGATGAGTTTCAGGCTGAAGCTCATCTCGGATGGCGCGGGCGCGGCCGCGATCCGCTGGGCCACCGAGGAGGTGGCGGTGAAGACGCTCGCCGCCAGGGCCAGGAGGATTACGACGGTCATCTGCGCAGGTCGGGTCCCCGTGGGCTCGCGGGCACGTGCCAAGCGCCCACCGGGAGCCCGGTGGCCTCCTCTCGCTCTCGGCGTAATTATTCCCAACCGGGGCCGGTCCACGCTGATTCCCCGTCCCGTTGGTCCGGGCGGGCCGTGGTTCGGGCCGTTTCGGCCCTAGCCGAACGTGAAGTCGTAGGCCTGCACGCCCGGTGAGACCGAGAGGGTGAGCAGGCCGGTGTGGAACGACGCCGACGAAACAAGAGTGTAGAGGTCGGGCACCCCCGAGACCCGCACCGTCTGGGTGTGGACGCCGTTCACCGACACCGACACGGTCCCGGTTCCCCCCAGCACCAGGTAGACGTCGTCGGCCATGTAGGAGAGGGCGAGCTGCGCTCCACGCCCGGCCGTGATCTCCCAGGCGTTCTGGGTCCACGTCCCCCCGAACGAGAAGTCGCCCGACATCAGGCCCCCCGCCAGGCGGTAGGTGGAGGAGCGGCTCTCGAGTACCGCCGAGCCGAGGTAGCGCTCGCCGTCAAAACGCGTGGAGCCGAGGTACGTCTCTGTGGTGAGCTCGTGGGTGGGCGTGCGGTCGGGAAGCTCGGTCGTCGGCGGGAGGTGGCGGGGGCCGCCGGCCTCGAGGAGGAGGCGGATGTCGCTCTCGGTTGTGGGGTAGCCCCCTTCGCCGAAGGCGGTGCGGCGCACCTCGCCGTTCTGGTCGATCAGGTACTCGGCCGGCCAGTACTCATTCCCGTAGGCGTTCCAGGTCCCGTAGTTGTCGTCGATGGCCACCGGGAACCGCACGCCCAGGCGGCCGACGGCCGCCTGCACGTTGGAGACGACGTGCTCGAAGGGGAACTCGGGGGTATGCACCCCGACCACCTCCAGGCCGTAGCGGTGGTACTTGGCGTACCAGGCCTCGACGTGGGGCAGCTCGCGCTGGCAGTTGATGCACGAGTACGTCCAGAAGTCGACCAGGACGACCTTCCCCCGCAGGCCGCTCAGGGTGAGGGGGCGGTCACCGGGGGTGTTGAGCCAGCGCGTGATCCCGGCGAACGCCGGGGCCCGGCCGAGGTCGGGGAGGGCGCCGGCCGCCGCCGTCTGGCCGGACGAGAAGTCCCGGCCGTGCTCGCCCTGCAGGGCCCGGAGCTGGTTCTCGACCCCGGGCGCCTGCTCGATGTGGTCCTCGATGGCGCTGGCGTAGCCGGGCACGGCCGTGAGCGGGGTGGTGAGGTCGAGGGCGAGGACCAGCGCCGTCAGCGCCAGGACCACCCCGGCCACCCGGCGGACGACCGGCAGGCGCGACCGCAGCGCCTTCCACCCGGTGGTGGTCCGCCTGACCACGATCGCCAGCGCCAGAAGCGGCAGCGCCGCGCCCAGGGCGTAGGCCAGGGTGAGCAGCGCCGCCGTCAGCCCCACCCGGTGGGTGGCGGCCACGGCCGAGATGGCGGCCAGCACCGGGCCGGCGCAAGGCACGAAGACCAGTCCCAGGCTCGCCCCGAGCACGGCGCCGTTGGCCGTCCCCCCGGCGAACCCGCCGGCGGTCGACACACCCAGGCGCGCGAAGGGCCGCTCCAGCAGGTCCCCCAGCGCCGGCACGATGAGCCCCGCGGCCAGCACGAAAAGGAGGGCGATGCCGAGGTCCCGCAGCAGGTCCTGGGGGAGGTGCAGCAGGCTGAGCAGTTCCCCGCCGGCCAGGGTGAAGGCGGTGAAGCTGGCCACCATCCCCCCGATGATGGCGAAGGGCCTCCCCGGCCCGCCTCCGGTCGACCCCCCGGCGGCGATGACCGGCAGGACCGGGATGATGCAGGGCGAGAGTGCGGTGATCAGCCCGCCGAGGAAGCCAACGCCCAGGAGCAGGAGCACCGCCCAACTCTCCCAGACGGTCGCCCCGCACCGTCCGTCGCCCCCACCGGGGTCCGTCCGGCCGCCGGGGGCAGAGCCCGAAGGAGAACGGACGGCAGGGTGGGATCTGCCCTCCGCCACCAAGCGAGCACTGCCCCCGGTGGCCGGGCGGACGGGGCCCCGGTTGCGGAACGGTTCCCACCTTATGCGCAGACTTCCTGCAAGCGCGCGCGGCCACCGGGGCCGCTATCTGCCTCCGACGCCTCCCCCGGGCCGGGCGCCCAGCGCCGGGGCCCGCCCCGGTTCCGCCGCGGCCGGGTACCCAAGGGTGGCCGCCGGCGGTCCCGTCGGGACGCCGGCCGCCGCCGGGTGGACCGGCAACCGCACCCAGAAGCAGGCCCCCCCGCCGTCGTTCGGCCGCACGCCGACCGTGCCCCCGTGGGCCCGGGCGATCGCCGCCACGATGGCCAGCCCCAGGCCGGCCCCGCCGGTGGTGCGGGCCCGCGACGAGTCGGCCCGGAAGAACGGCTCGAAGATCCGCGCCGCCTCGGCGGGCGGCACCCCCGGGCCGTGATCGGCCACCTCGACGAGGACCTCGGACCTGACGGCCTCCACCCGGACGGCGACCTCGCCGCCCTCGGGCGAGTGGCGCACCGCGTTCACCAGCAGGTTGTCCACGACCTGGCGGAGGCGGGCCGCGTCGCCCACTCTCTCCAGCGCGGCCGGGGCCGTGAGCGAGACCGGGTTGTCCGGGGCCGAGGCGCCGGCCGCGGCGACGGCGCGCTGGGCCACGGCCATCAGGTCCATCCGGCCCAGGTCGAGGGGCCGCTCCCGGTCCAGCCGGGCCAGCACCAAGAGGTCGTCGACGAGCACGCTCATGCGGTCCGCCTCCTCGCGGATGTGGTGCATGGAGGTGGCCAGGTCCTCGGGCCGCTCGCTGGCGCCCAGGTCGAAGATCTCGGCGTAGCCGCGGATCGAGGTGAGCGGCGTGCGCAGCTCGTGGGAGGCGTCGGCCAGGAACCGCCGCAGCCGGCCCTCCGACGCCGTGCGGGCGGCGAAGGCCGCCTCGATCTCCCCCAGCATCGAGTTGAGGGCGAGACCGAGCCGCCCCACCTCGGTGCGGTCGTCGGCCGGGGCGACCCGCCGCCCGAGGTCCCCGCCGGCGATGGCCCCGGCGGTGGCCGCCATGTCCTCGAGGGGCTCGAGCCCGCGCCGCACGATCCACCAGGCGAGCCCGCTCAGCCCGATCAGCACGGCCAGGCTGACCAGGACCATCACCAGCGCCAGCCGTCCGAGCGTCTGGTTGGCGTCGGTGAGGGGGATGGCCACCACCAGGTAGAGGCCGCCCGCCCCGAGCGGCCGCACCAGCACCCGGTAGGCGACGCCGCCGCCGGCGCTCGTGGCGTCGAAGTAGGCGGGCGAGTGCTCCGAGGTCGCCGGCAGCGGCCGGGGCAGGACCGGGGGGGCCGGGGCGGGGCCGCCGTAGAGGAAGGGAAGGGGCCGCCCCTCCACCTGGCCTCCGGGGGTCACCAGCTCGCCGACCGTGCCGGTCGGGAAGGCACTGTCGCGGGTGGCGCCGGGCCCGGCCGCGCCCCCGACGGGGGGGAACGCCCGGTTGGGCCCGCTGCGGACCGAACAGGCCGGCGCCCCCGGAGGCCGCGCCAGATCCCCGTTGCACACGAGCGCCCGCGACACCGGGTAGGCCGCGCTGGCCAGCTCGGGATCGAGTCGGGAGACGAGGAACGACCGAAGCTGGGTGTAGACGACCACGTCGGAGATGAGCAGCCCGGCGGCGACCACCCCCACCAGGACGAGCGCCAGGCGCGCCCGGAGAGTCACGGCCCGTCCCGGCCGCCCTCGTCCGGCGACGGGGGCCGCTGCGCGCCGGACGGCGGGCGGAGGCGGTAGCCGACCCCGCGCACGGTCTGGATGAGGCGGGGGCCGTTGGCCTCCAGCTTGCGCCGGAGCGAGCTGATGAAGATCTCGACCACGTTCTCGTTACCGTCGAAGTCGTACTGCCACACCCGGTCGAGGATCTGGGCCTTGGAGACCACTCGGTCGGTGTTCAAGAGCAGGTAGTGGAGGAGCTTGAACTCGGTGGGCGTGAGATCGACCGGCTGTCCGGACCGGGTCACCTCGTGGCGGTCCTCGTCGAGGACGAGGTCCGAGCAGCGCAGGGTGGCGCTGTCATCCTCGATCTCGTGGACGCGGCGCAGGATGGCCCGGGCCCGCACGATGAGCTCCTCGACGCTGAACGGCTTGGTCACGTAGTCGTCGCCGCCCAGGGTGAAGCCGCGCAACTTGTCGTCGAGGGCGTCTCGGGCGGTGAGGAAGAGGACCGGGACCCGCGGGTGGTCGCCGGAGAGCCGCCGCAGGACCTCGAACCCGTCGAGGTCGGGGAGCATCACGTCGAGCACCACGAGGTGCGGCCGGAAGCTGGCCACCGACCGAATGGCGTCCCAGCCGGTGTGGGCCACCTCGACCTTCAGCCCCTCGTAGCGCAGGGCCATCGACACCAGGTCGCAGATCCCCGGCTCGTCGTCGACCACCAGCACCCGCGCCGCCTCTGCCATGTCTCATCACCTCCCGGCACGCATCCTGGCGCTCGAAGCTGTAGGAATACTGTGGCCCGTCCGATTACCACCCACCACCTGCAAGAAGGCCCTGAGGTAGGCTGCTGGCTCGGAACAGGAGGGAGCATGCGGTGACCCGGCGTCACGACGGCGGCAACCGGCGAGGCGACGCGGCGACCGGGACTCCCTCGTCCGTGCCCGAGGTCGGCCGCCTCCTGCGGCGGTCCCGGACCCGCCAGGGGCTCCACCTCGAGGACGTCGCCGCCCGCACCGGGCTCAACCTGCACCAGCTCGAGGCCCTCGAGACCGGCACGGTGGACCGCATCCCCGACCGGGTGGTGGTGCTCCAGACCCTCCGGCGCTACGCCGACTTCCTCGGGCTGCCCGGCGACCGCTTCGTCCTGGCGGTGGTCGACCACTGGCCGTCGCCGACGGCCGCTCCCCCGGTGGTCCCGGTGGCGCCGCGACCGGTCGCCGCGGTCGCCCCGGCGGCCGTGGCCGCGACCTCTGCCGTGGCGGTCGGACCACCGTTGGCCCCGACCGGCACCGTGCCGGTGACCGCGGTCACCCGGGTGGACAGGCCGGTCCACGTGACACCCCATCCGACCGGGGTCCCCTCGACCACCGCCCAGGTGAACGCGGTGCCCAATACCAAGGTCCCCTCGGCGGCCGCCCAGGTGAACGCGGTGCCCAATACCGGGGTCATCCCGGCCGTCCGGCCCCAGGCGCCGCGCGGACCCAGGGCCCGCCCGTCCACCGCCGCGCTCTCGGTGGCGATCGGCGTCCTGGCCGTCGCCGTGATGCTGGGCATCGGCGCCCTGCTGGTCCACCGCTACGAGCCCCGATGGCTGAGCGACATCGGGGTCACCCAGGCCCCCACCTCCCCGTCCACCACCACGGCCGGCTCGGGGAGCCACGCCCACCACCCAAGCGGTGCCCCCACCCAGACCCTGACCGTGGCCACCACGTCGCCCAACGCCGCCAACCTGACCGTCCACTCGCAGAGCTTCCAGGTCACGGTGAAGGCCACAGGCGGGTCCTCCTGGGTGCAGGCCACCCAGTCCGGCCAGGCGGCCCCGGCGTTCAGCGGTGTGCTGGCCCCCGGCCAGACCCAGGTGTTCCGGGTGGACGGCTCGCTGCAGCTCGAGGTCGGCTCCGTCTCCGCCCACGTGGTGGTGGCCACAGGGCTGCGCGCCCTCGGCTCCTACGTCCCCCCCGCCGCCCCCTACACGATGACGATCTCGGGCGCGTCCTGAGAGGGCCTACTCCGAGCCCGACACCCCGGCCACCGCGGCCACGGCCTGGCCCTCGTCGAGGTTCATGACCCGGACCCCGGTGGCGTCGCGGCCCTGGGAGGCGATCTCGCGCACGGCGGTGCGGATGACCACCCCGCCCGTCGACACCAGCAGGATCTCGCCGTCGAGGGCCACCATGAAGGCGGCCACCACCCGGCCCCGCTTGGCCGTGAGCCGGATGCCTCGGACGCCCTGGCCGCCCCGGGCCTGTCGGTTAAACCGCTCGAGCTTGGTGCGCTTGCCGTAGCCGGCGTCGGTCACGAGCAGGATGTCGGTGTCGTCCCGGGCCACGTCCAAGGAGACCACCTCGTCGTCCTCGCGCAGCCGGATGCCCCGGACCCCGGCCGCGTCGCGCCCCATGGCCCGCACGTCGTTCTCCGAGAAGCGGATCGTCATCCCCTTGCGGGTGACCTCGAAGAGGTCGTCGTCCCCGCTGGTGGCCACCACCCGCACCAGCTCGTCGCCGTCGCGCAGGTTGATGGCGATGAAGCCCTCGCGCCGCGACTTGTCGTATTCGCTGAAGGCGGTCTTTTTGACCTGGCCCCGGGCGGTGGCGAAGACCAGGTAGTGGTCGGCCGGGAAGTCGCGGGTCTCCACGATGGCCTGCACCGTCTCGCCGGCCTCGAGCGGGAGCAGGTTGACCAGGGCGGTGCCCCGGGCCGTGCGCTCCTTCATCGGGATCTCGTGTCCCCGCAGCCGGTAGACGCGCCCGCGGTTGGAGAAGAGCAGCAGGTAGGAGAGGGTCATGGTGTGCACCACGTTCGTGACGAGGTCCTCCTCCTTGAGGCGCGCCCCCTGGACGCCCCGCCCCCCGCGTCCCTGGGTGCGGAAGGCGTCGGCCGACACCGACTTGATGTAGCCGGCCGCCGTCATGGTCACCACGATGTCCTCGTCGTCGACCAGGTCCTCGACCCCGAGCTCGCCCGGGTCGTGGGTGATGAGCGTCCGGCGGGGGTCGGCGAACTTGTCGCGGATGGCCGTCATCTCGGTGGCGATCACCCCGCGCAACTTGGCCGGGTCGGCCAGCACCGACTGCAGCTCGGCGATCGTCTCGCGCAGCTCGGCCATCTCCTGCTCGAGCTCGGTGCGCCCCAGGCGGGTGAGCCGGCCGAGCGTCATGTCCAAGATGTGGTTGGCCTGCTCCTCGCTGAACGAGAAGGGCGCGGCCATGAGGGCCGCCCTCGCCGCCGGCCGGTCGTCGGACCCCCGGATGGCGGCGATGACCGCGTCGAGCATGTCGATGGCCCGCAGCAGCCCTTCGACGATGTGCGCCCGGGCCTGCGCCTTGCGCAGGCGGAATTCGCTGCGCCGGGTCACCACCTCGACCTGGTGGGCCACGTAGTGGGTGAGCACCTGGGCCAGGTTGAGGGTCCGGGGCACCCCGTCCACCAGGGCCAGCGTGTTCACCCCGAAGCTGGTCTGCAGCGGGGTGTGCTTGAAGAGCTTGTTCAGCACCACGTTGGCGTTGGCGTCGCGCTTCAAGCGGATGACCAGGCGGTGCTTGCGGCCGGCCGAGTCGTTCTGGGTGTCGGCGATGCCGTCGAGGTCGCCCGACTTCACCAGGTCGTGGATCTTCTGCTCGACCACCTCGACCGAGGTCTGGTAGGGGAGCTCGGTGACCACGATGCGGGTCGCCTCACGGCCCTCTTCGATCTCGGCCACCGCCCGCATCTTCACCGAGCCCCGGCCGGTGCGGTAGGCGTCGAGGATGCCCTGGCGGCCGAGGATCTGGGCGCCCGTCGGGAAGTCCGGGCCCTTCACGAACTCCATGAGCTCGTCGGGGGTGGCATCGGGGTGCTCGAGTAGGTGCACCGTGGCGTCGATCACCTCCCCCAGGTTGTGCGGCGGGATGTTGGTGGCCATCCCCACGGCGATGCCCTGGGAGCCGTTCACCAGCAGGTTGGGGAAGCGCGACGGCAGGACCGTCGGCTCCTCGCTGCTGTTGGAGTAGTTCGGGACGAAGTCGACGGTCTCCTCGTCGATGCCGGCCATGAGGTCGAGGGCCAGAGACTGGAGCCGGCACTCGGTGTAGCGCATGGCCGCCGGCCCCTCGTCGGGACCCGTCCCGCCGAAGTTGCCGTGGCCGTCGATGAGGGGGTGGCGGAGGCTGAAGTCCTGCACCATGCGGACCAGGGCGTCGTAGATGGCCGAGTCGCCGTGGGGGTGGTAGGTGCCCATCACCTCGCCGACCACCGCCGCGCACTTCACGTGCGGGCGGTCCGGCCGCAGGTTCTGGTCGAACATCGAGTAGAGGATCCGCCGGTGCACCGGCTTGAGGCCGTCGCGCACGTCGGGGAGGGCCCGCGAGACGATGACCGACATGGAGTACTCGAGGAACGAGCGCTCCATCTCCTCTTGGATCTCGATGGGCTCGATGAAGCCCAGCACCGCGCCGTCGTCGGCGGGGGGCCCGCCGCCGTCGCTCCCGTTGGTGCTGGTGGGATTCTTGGTCCGCCGTGGTGCCATCGTTCGTGCCCGCCTCAGACGTCGAGGAAGCGGACGTCCTTCGCGTTGGATTGGATGAACTGGCGGCGCAGTTCGACGTCGTCACCCATGAGCACCGAGCAGACCTCGTCGGCCAGCGCCGCCTGCTCCACGCTGATCTGCAGCAGCGAGCGCTTGGTGGGGTCGATGGTGGTCTCGCGCAGCTCCCCGAAGTCCATCTCGCCCAGCCCCTTCAGCCGCTGGAAGTCCTGCTTGTGGTCGGGGTGCTCGACCATGAAGGCGTCCTTGGCCGCGTCGTCCTTCAGGTAGACCTTCTCCTTGCCGACCAGGGTCGAATAGAGCGGCGGCTGGGCCACGTAGACGAAGCCGCCCTCGACCAGCAGCTTCATCTGGCGGAAGAAGAACGTGAGCAGCAGCGTCCTGATGTGCGAGCCGTCCACGTCGGCGTCGGCCAGCAGGATCACCTTGTGGTAGCGGATCTTGGTCACGTCGAAGTCCTCGGCCAGGCCCGCCCCCACCGCGGCGATCAGTGCCTGGATCTCGGCGTTCTTCAGCATCTTGTCGATGCGGGCCCGCTCGACGTTGAGGATCTTGCCCCGGATGGGCAGGATGGCCTGGGTCCGCGGGTCGCGGGCGTCCTTGGCCGAGCCGCCGGCCGAGTTCCCCTCCACGATGAACAGTTCGCACTCGCGCGGGTCACGTGACGAGCAGTCGACCAGCTTGCCCGGCAGCCCCGCCCCGTCGAGGCCGGACTTGCGCCGGGTGAGGTCGCGCGCCTGGCGGGCGGCCACCCGGGCCCGCTGGGCCACCAACGACTTCTTCACCACCTGGTTGGCCTCGGTGGGGTTCTCCTCCAGCCACTCGGCCAGCTTCTCGTTGGTGGCCCGCTCCACCAGTGAGCGGATGGGCACGTTCCCCAGCTTGGCCTTGGTCTGCCCCTCGAACTGCGGGTCCTTCAGGCGCACCGAGACGATGGCCGTCAACCCCTCGCGGATGTCCTCCCCGAGGAGGTTGTCCTCCTTCTCCTTCACCAGGTTGCGCGAGCGCGCGTAGCGGTTCACCACGTTGGTGAGGGCCTTCTTGAACCCCTCCTCGTGCATCCCGCCCTCGGTGGTGGAGATGCCGTTGGCGAAGGAGTGGATGCTCTCGTGGAACCCGGTGTTCCACTGCAGGGCCACCTCGACCTCCTGGGCGTCCTCGGACTGCTCATAGGAGGCGACCTTGCGGAAGAGCGACTCCTTCGGCGCGTTCAGGTGCTTCACGTAGTCGACGATGCCGCCGTTGTAGCGGAACACCTTCTTCTCCCCGCGCCCCTCGCGCTCGTCGGAGAACCGGATCTCGAGGCCCTTGTTCAAAAAGGCCATCACCTGCAGCCGCTCGATGATCGTCTGGGCCCGGAACTCCACCTCCTCGAAGATCGTGGGGTCGGGCCAGAAGGTGACCGTGGTGCCGGTGCGGCCCCGCGGCGCGTCGCCGGTCTTCTTCAACTTGCCCTTGGGCTGGCCGCCGTTGGTGAACTCGAGGACGTGGTGGCGACCCCCGAGGTCGATCTCGAGCAAGAGGCGCCTGGACAGGGCGTTCACCACCGAGACCCCCACCCCGTGCAGCCCGCCGGACACCTTGTAGCCCGCCCCCCCGAACTTCCCGCCGGCGTGCAGCGTGGTGAGGACGATCTCGGCCGCCGAGCGGTCCGGGTACTGCGGGTGCGGGTCGACCGGGATGCCCCGGCCGTCGTCGACCACCCGGCACCCGCCGTCGGCCAACAGGGTCACGTCGATCCGGGTGCAGTAGCCGGCCATCGCCTCGTCGACGGAGTTGTCGACCACCTCCCAGACCAGGTGGTGCAGGCCGCTCGGGCCGGTGGACCCGATGTACATCCCCGGGCGGATGCGGACCGGCTCGAGCCCCTCGAGCACGGTGATGTCCTTGGCGCCGTAGGAGGCGTCGTCACGCGCCAATGTGTACCTCCACGCTCTGCACGGGCGCGTCCTTTCAGATCCGATGGTTCTCGTCGTGCGCGCCGGGTTCCCGGTTCGATCGGGCCACGTGTCCGGTGCGGACGTCTCATTCTACCCGACGTCACCGCCCACCGGACGGCTTCGCGGCCCCTGCGCGGCGCGCTCGACGGTCACCTCGAGCCGCTCGG
>JBKQNY010000066.1:0-10878 GCA_052145775.1 Acidimicrobiales bacterium | reverse complement strand
ACGCCCACCGCCGGCTGGTCGACCTGGTGGCCGGGGTGGTGGACGAGACCCTGGCCGGCGGCGAGGGCCTGTGCACCGGGGTGCACGACGTGTCGGCCGGCGGCCTCGGGGTGACCCTGGCCGAGATGGCGGTCCGCTCGGGTGCGGGCCTGGTCGTCGAGTCGGTGTTCGACGGCCACCGCGAGCTCTTCTGCGAGCTCCCCTCGCGGGTGGTGGCGGCCACCGACCGTCCCGGTGAGCTGGTCGACCGGGCGGCGGCCGCCGGGGTGGAGGCGTCGGTGCTCGGACGGGCCGGCGGCGGGCGGCTGGTCGTGCCGGGGCTGGTCGACCTCGGGGTGGAGGAGATGGAAGAGGCCCAGGCGGGCGCCCTGCCCCGGGCCCTGGGCGAGGTGCTGGCGCGCTAGGAGGGCCGCGTCCGGGCGGCTCAGGCCGGCCGGCGGGCGGTCAGCTCTTCGAGGACGTCGTCGGGCACGCGCAGGTCCCCCTGCCCGGTCCCGACCGAGAGGTCGGCCTTCACCGTGCCGTGGTAGTCGGAGCCGCCGGTGGCCACGAGGCCGTGCCGCCTCGCCAGCTCGACCAGCTGCGCCCGCTGGTCGCGGGTGTAGCGGCCGTAGAGGGACTCGATGCCGGCGAACCCGGCCCCGGCCAGCTCGGCCACGGCCGAGGCGAGCTCGGACGCCGACAGCCCGAGGGTGAGGGGGTGGGCGAGGACGGTCACCCCTCCCGAGCGCCGGGCCAGGGCGGCGACCTCGGCCGGGGTGACCCGGGCCTTGGGGACGTAGGCGGGCCGGCCCTCGGCCAGCCAGCGGTCGAAGGCGTCGGGGATCGACTCGGCCGCCCCGTGGCGGACCAGCACGGCGGCCACGTGGGGCCGGCCGACGCTCTCCTCGCCGGAGGCCTCCGCCACCAACTCGTCGTAGGTGATCGGGATGCCCAGGTCGGACAGTCGCCGGACCAGGTTGCGGTTGCGCTCCACGCGGTCGTGGCGCAGGCGGGCCAGCTCCTCTTGGAGGGGTCCCTCGCCGTCCTCGACGAAGTAGACCAGCACGTGGGCGCTGTGCTCCCCGAAGGCGCACGAGACCTCGCACCCCCCGACCAGCCGGATCCCGAGCTCTTCGGCCCGGCGGCGGGCGGGGCCGATCCCGGCCAGGGTGTCGTGGTCGGTGAGGGCGACCGCCGAGCACCCGGCGGCGGCGGCCAGCTCGGCGATCCGCTCGGGGGGGTCGGTCCCGTCGGAGCAGGTGGAGTGGGTGTGCAGGTCGATCACGGTGCCCGAACGTTACCGGTGTGTGGCCGGGGGGCTTGCTGTGCGACACTGGAGTGACAGTTGCCAGGGTCCCTGGCCTGGCGCGCCCGGTGTGCGCCGGAGCCATGGAGTGAGATCGGGGGACAGAGGGCCGACGGTGAAGGAAGCCTGCGGGGTCTTCGGAGTCTTCGCACCCCACAGGGGTGTGGCGCACCTCACCTTCGATGGCATCTACGCACTGCAGCACCGTGGCCAGGAGTCCGCCGGGATGGCGGTCAGCGACGGCGAGACCATCACCGTCGTGAAGGACATGGGCCTGGTGACCGCGGTCTTCGACGAGCGGACCCTCTCGGGCCTCTCCGGCCACCTGGCCATCGGCCACACCCGCTACTCGACCCACGGCTCCTCGGACTGGATGGCCGCCCAGCCGGTGTACCGCCCGGTGGGCCGGGCCGGCTTCGCCCTCGGCCACAACGGGAACCTCACCAACACCGCCGCCCTGGCCGAGGAGGCCGGGATGCTGCCGGGGCTCGTGGGGACCGACAGCGACGTGGTGGCCGAGCTGCTGGCCCAGGCCTTTCCCCACAACCCCGACGCCGACGCGCTTCGCCGGGCCCTGCGGGCGGTCCTCCCCGGGGTGGAGGGGGCCTTCTCGCTGGTCCTGCTCGACGCCGGCCGCCTCTACGGCGTGCGCGATCCCCAGGGGTTCCGGCCGCTGTGCCTGGGGCGGCTGGGCCCGGCCGAGGCGCCCGAGGGGTGGGTGCTGGCCTCGGAGACCCCCGCCCTCGACGTCATCGGGGCCACCTTCGTGCGCGAGCTCGACCCCGGGGAGCTGGTCACCATCGACGAGGACGGTGTGCGCTCAGAGCAGGTCTTCCCCCCCGGCCGGGTCGAGCCCCGGCTGTGCATCTTCGAGTTCGTCTACTTCGCCCGGCCCGACGCCAAGCTCTACGGCCGCGAGGTCCACGGCACCCGGCGCCGGATGGGCGAGCTGCTGGCCGAGCAGGCCCCGGTGGAGGCGGACCTCGTCATGGGCGTCCCCGACTCGGGCGTCCCGGCGGCCGAGGGCTACGCCCGCCGCAGCAACATCCCCTACGGCCAGGGGCTGGTGAAGAACCGCTACATCGCCCGCACCTTCATCGACCCCGACCAGCAGACCCGGATGAACACCGTCCGGCGCAAGCTCAACCCGCTGCGCGACAACATCGCCGGCAAGCGCCTGGTGGTGGTGGACGACTCGATCGTGCGCAGCACGACGGCCCGGGCCGTGGTGGCCATGCTGCGCGACGCCGGCGCCGTCGAGGTGCACCTGCGGATCTCGTCCCCCCCGTTCAAGTGGCCCTGCTTCTTCGGGATCGACACGCCGGACCTCGGTGAGCTCATGGCGGCCAACCACACCCTGCCCGAGATCGAGCGCCACCTCGGGGTGGACTCGCTGGCCTACATCAGCCTGGAGAACCTGAAGAGGGCGATCGGGGTCCCCGGCGGCGGGTTCTGCGACGCCTGCCTGACCGGCCACTACCCGGTGCCGGTGCCGGTGTCCCTGCGGGGGTTGAACGGGGCGACCATGGCCCCGCTCCCCGGCGGTGCCGGCGCCGCCGACCCCGAGCGGCTCGGGCCCGAGGCGGCCCTCCAAGCGGCGTTCCCCGGGGTCTGACCCGAGTGGTCTCGCCCGACGGTGACCGGGTCCCAGCCACCTATGCCGGGTCGGGGGTGGACATCGCCGCGGGGGACGCCGCCGTCGAGCGGCTGAAGGCGGTCGTGGCCTCCACCGCCCGGCCCGAGGTCCTCGGCTCGATCGGCGGCTTCGGCGGCCTGTTCGCGCTCGACCCCGGGCGGTGGCGCCAACCGGTGCTCGTCTCGTCGACCGACGGCGTGGGGACCAAGCTGGCGGTGGCCCGGGCCACCGGCCGCTACGACACGATCGGCGTGGACCTGGTGGCTATGTGCGTGGACGACTTGCTGTGCACCGGGGCCGAACCGCTCTTCCTCCTCGACTACCTGGCCGTGGGCAAGCTCGTCCCCGAAGAGGTGGAGCGGGTGGTGGCCGGCGTGGCCGAAGGGTGCCGCCAGGCGGGTTGTGCGCTGCTCGGCGGGGAGACCGCCGAGCACCCCGGGGTGATGGGCGCCGACGACCTCGACCTGGCCGGGTTCGCCGTGGGCGTCGTCGAGCGCGACGCCGTTCTCGGGCCCGAGCGGGTCCGGGCGGGCGACGCCCTGGTGGGCCTGGCCTCGCCGGGACTGCGGTCCAACGGCTACACTCTCGCCCGCCACGTGCTCATCGAACGCGCCGCCCTGGACCTCTTTGGACCGGCCTGGCCCGGGGCCGACCACTCCCTCGCCGACGAGCTGCTCCGGCCCTCGGTCGTCTACACGAGAGCGGTGCTGGCCGCGCTCTCGGCGGCGGGCGAGAAGGTCCACGCCGGGGCCCACATCACCGGCGGGGGCATCGTCGGCAACCTGGCCCGGGTGCTGCCGGCCGACCTCGACGCGACGCTGGATCGCTCGTCGTGGGAGGTGCCGCGGATCTTCACCGAGATCGCCCGCCTCGGCCCGGTGGACCAGGCCGAGATGGACAGGGTGTTCAACCTCGGGCTCGGCTTCGTGCTCTGCGTGGACGCCGCCGCCGCCGACGAGGTGGTGGCCGCGGTGGCCGCCGCCGGCTGCCCGGCCGGCGTGGTGGGAGCGGTGGTGGCCGGTTCGGGAGTGGTGGTGCTGGGGTGAGCGACGAGGTGGCGACCGCCTTCCCCGAACTGCGCGACCACATCCTCGCCCACTCGGTGCGCAAGGGAGAGTTCGTCCTCAAATCCGGCCGCCGCAGCAGCTGGTTCATCGACTCCAAGCAGACGGTCTGCCGGCCCGAGGCGATGGTGTTGGTGGCCGATGCCGTGCTCTCGGTGGTGCCCGACGACGCCACGGCGATCGGGGGGCTCACCATGGGGGCCGACCCGGTGGCGTTCGTCACCGCCGGGGTGGCCGCCACGCGGGGCCGGCTGCTCAAGGCCTTCAGCGTGCGCAAGGAGGAGAAGGACCACGGTGCCGGCGGGCGGATCGCCGGTGCCCTCGACCCGGGCGACCGGGTGGTCGTCACCGAGGACACCACCACGCGGGGCACCTCCCTCCTCGAGGCCGCAAGGGCCGTGCGGGCGGCCGGGGCCGAGCCGGTGCTGCTGGTGGCCGTGGTCGACCGGGGCGGGACGGCCGCGGCGATGGCCGCCGCCGAGGGGCTCTCCTTCCGGGCGCTGGTGGGCGCCCCCGATCTCGGCTTCCCCTTCGACGGGGCCTGAGGGACCGCCTCCGCCGACCCCGGACGGCGAAGGGGTCCCGGTAGCATCGGCCGCCGCGGCGGGTGCAGTCGGGCCGACCGCTCCAGCGTGAGGAGGCGGCCGATGGCCGGAGAGGTGACCCCAGAGCGGCCGACCCGAGGCCGTGCCCGCCACCGTGCGGCGACCGGGCTCACGGCCTGCCTCCTCCTGGCGGCCACCGCCGCCCTGGCGGCCCCGGCCGTCGCCGGGGGAGGCGGCTCGAGGCCACCTGGACGTGCCGCCAACGACCCGGTCGCGACGACTACCGACGGCCGCACAGCGGACGCCGCCCCCACCACGGGGAGCGCGGGGAGCGCGGGGGCACGGACCGCGGCAGGCTCGCCGGCCACGGGCACGGGGCTGGTCGAAGTCGGCACCCCGCCGCCGGTGCCCCCCGGGGCCCGCGCCCTGGGCCCGCTGGCCCCTTCGACCCCGGTCTCCCTGGACGTGGCCCTCGAGCCCCCCGACCCCGCCACCCTCGACCGCTTCGTCAACCAGGTCTCGGACCCCTCGTCCCCCGAGTACCGCCACTACCTGGCCAAGGGCCAGTTCGCGACCCGCTTCGGCCCGTCGGCCGCCGCCACCTCGGCCGTGCGCCGGCAGCTCGCCCGAGACGGCCTGTCCGTGGGGGCCACCTCGGCCGACGGCCTGCTGCTGCACGTGTCGGGCACGGTCGCCGCCGTCTCCTCGTCCCTGCACGCGCCGCTTGAGCGCTACCGGCTGGCCGGCGGGCGCACCGGCTTCTCGGCGACCGCGGCCCCGATGCTCCCCGTGGCGCTCTCATCCGACGTGGTCGGGATCTCGGGGCTGAGCGACCTCGAGCGGGCCGAGCCCCTGCTGCAGCCGGCCGACCACGGCGATCGGGGGGCGGGCGCCGGCGCCGCGGCGGCCGCGTCCAGCGGGTCGGTCGTGGCCGGCAAAGCCACAGGGCCGACGGCCTGCACAGCCGCTGCGACCGCAGCGCCGAAATTCGACCTCAACACCTGGACACAGATCGCCAAGGCCTACGGGTTCACAGCCGCCTATACCCAGGGCGACCTCGGTTCGGGGTCGACCGTCGGCATCTTCGAGCTCGAGCCCTACGCCAGCACAGACCTGGCGACGTTCCAGAGCTGCTTCGCCCTCCCGGCGGGCGAGCACTACGGCACGGTCCAGAATGTCCCCATCGACGGGGGCGCCGGGGCCGGGGCGGGGACCGGCGAGGCCATCTTGGACGTGGAGGACGTCCATGCGCTGGCGCCGGAGACCGACGTCCTCATGTACAGCGCCCCCAACACCGACCTCGGCTCAATTGATGAGTACGACCAGATCGTGAACGAGGACCGGGCCCAGGTGATCTCGACCAGTTGGGGGGAGTGCGAGTCGTTCGAGACAACGTTCACCCAGAGGGTTGAGAGCGAGATCTTCGAGGAGGCGGCGGCCCAGGGGCAGACGGTCTTCGCTGCCGCCGGCGACCAGGGATCGGAGGACTGCCACCTCTTCACAGCGACAGCCCCGGCGACAACAACGGTCATCTACACAAAGACGCGGACAACAGCGCTCGCCGTCGACGACCCGGGCAGCCAGCCCTACGTGACCAGCGTCGGCGGGACCCAGCTGACCCTCACAAAGACCCACGACTCGACGTCCGCCGAGGTCGTCTGGAACAGCGACACCGGCACAGCAAAGCATCGGCAGATCGCCGGGGCCGGCGGTGTCTCCTCCCGGTGGGCGAAGCCGGGGTGGCAGGCGACAAAGCGCGCCTCGACAGCGGTACCGGAGCCGGCGACGGGCAAGTGCACGGTGTCGCCGGCCTCGACGACGACGACCACCGGATGCCGCCAGGTGCCCGACGTGTCGGCGACCGCGGATCCGACAAAGGGCGGGGACGAGATCTACTGCAAGGGCGCGTCCCTCTGCATGACAGTCGCCACAGTCCCCTCGACAGGCGGCTGGTCCGGAGTCGGCGGGACCAGTGACGCCGCCCCGCTGTGGGCCGCCTTCACCGCGCTGGCCGACGAAAGCTGCGGCGCCGACGTCGGGTTCCTCAACCCCCGCCTTTACCAGCTCGGCGACTCGAGCGGCGACTTCCGCGACATCACGTCGGGGACAAACAACGTGAGCCCCACACACCTGGGCACCTACTCGGCCGGCCCCGGCTACGACAACGCCTCGGGACTGGGGTCCCCCGACGCCAGCAAGCTCCTGACCGGGGTCTGCCCGGGCCGGGTCGGCACGCCGACGGTGAATCTCTCGACAACCGCGGCCGGTGCCAAGGGCACCTACACGGTCACATTCAGGGCGACCGACCCGCTGGCCCCCGGCGCTTCCCTCACCCTGGTCGGCCCGCCGGGCACGGCCTTTCCCGCCGCCACCGCCGACTACACGGTGGCTGCGCCGTCGGCCGACACCGTCGAGGCGGTGGCGCCCGTCTCCACCGGGTCCTCGACGACCACAGACGTCGTCACGGTCACCCTGGCCAAGGCGGTCGCCGCCACAGCCCAGGTGACGGTCACCATCAGGACAGTGCAGAACACCACCAAGGCCGGGAAGGACACACTGGAGGTCGAGACCACCGCCGACACCGCCGGCTCGGTCGGCGCGCCGTTCACCGTCGTGGCCGGCGCCGCGTCGGCGGCGACGTCGACCGTGGCGGCCGGCGAGCCGTCGGTACCCGACAACGGACTCACAGCGGACACCGTGACGGTGACCGTGCGCGACCAGTGGGGCAACCCGGTGGCCACAGCGCCGGTGCACCTGACCAGCACGGTCACACCGGCGGCCGACCCGGACATCGTCACGCCGGCGACATCGACACCCAGGACCTCGGCGGAAGGGACCGTGGGCTTCTCGGTCTTCGACGCATCCGAGGCGCAGGTCGTCTACGGGGCCACCGCCGAGGGGAAGGTGACGATCGACCAGACGGCGACCGTGGACTTCACCGCGCTCTCGGTGTGCTCGGCCTCGCTCACCCCCGCCACCGCCGCCGCCACGTCCACCCTCCTGGTGGCGTGCACCACCCCCACCGCCCTCGCCTCGAGCGCCACGGTCACCGTCGTCGCCCCGCCGGGATCGGTGCTCCCGGCGTCGACGTCGCACTACACGCTGGGGGGACTCTCGACCCCCAGGGCAGCAGCCCTGGCCGAGGGGTTCGGCAGCACCACGGATAACGAGGCGACGATCACCCTGGCCACAGCGGTGCCGACCGGCGCACTGGCGGTGTCGGTAACCACAGTGAAGAACACCGTGCGTGCGGGAACGACGCTCGTGGCCCTCTCCACCTCTGCCGACCCGGTACCGGCCGATGTGTCGGTCACCGTTGTCGCCGCCGGTCCCACAGCGGCCGAGTCCGCGGTCGACGTGCTCGCCCCGTCCGGGCCGGCGGACGGGCTGAGCCCCAACACCGTCGAGGTCACCGTGCGGGACCGTTCGGGCAACCCGGTCGGCGGCAGGGCGGTGACGCTGTCGGACTTGGGCCACGCCACGGTCACACCCCCGACGGCGACCACCGGCGCCACAGGGTCGGCCAGATTCTCCATCGCCGACGCCACCGCGGAGACGCTCACCCTGGAGGCAACCGCCACAGCCGTGGTGCTCGGCCATGCGGTGGTCTCCTTCACCGGCATCAGCGCGCTCGACTACCAGCCTCTCACCACATTCACCACAGCCGCCACCGAGGTCTTCACCACCGGGGCGAAGGTGGATGTCGAGGCGTACGCCCAGATGCCGGGCCCACTGGGCGCAGGGGCCACCGTCACCCTCACCGCCCCGCCCGGGACCTCGCTCCCCACGAAGGCGACAGACTACGAGCTCGCCAACGCCTTCGGGTACCCGCAGGCGATCACGCGGACAGTCACACGGTCGAAGGGCACAGGCAGTTCGACCACAAACAGAGTGAAACTGACCCTGGCGTCGCCGTCCAAGCTCGACAGGCGCGATGAGGCCGTGGTGGTGGCGGTCGAGGGCGCGGTCAACCCGGTCACACCGGGGCCCGCCTACGCCACCATCTCGGCGTCGGGGACCGGCGACACCGTGCCGAGCTCCTCGCCCCCGATCGACTTCGTTGTCGGACCGGCGTCCAAGGCCAAGTCGACCGTGGTGGCCACAGCGCCGTCGGTCGGCGTTGGTCAGTCCACGACCGTGACCGTCACCGTCGAGGACACAGCCGGCAACCGACTCGGAGGCCAGACGGTCAGCCTTTCTCCGTCGGTCGGCGGGTCCTCGGTGACCGTCGACGGCAGCAACCACACACCGCACTTTTTGACGACCTCGCCCTCCGGTGTGGCCACCTTCTCGGTAAGCGACAGCGTGGCTCAGGCGGTGACCTTCACCGCCGACGACGTGACGGCCGGCGTGGGTCTCGACTCGGCCACGGTGACCTTCACCGCCCCGCACACAACAAAGCCGGCGACAAAGCCGGCGACAAAGCCGGCGACAAAGCCGGCGACAAAGCCGGCGGCTGCGACGGCCACCGGCTACGACCTGGTGGGCTCCGACGGGGGCGTGTTCGTCTTCAACGCCCCCGGCGCCACCGGTGGCTTCTACGGCTCACTTCCGAGCCTCCACGTCACCCCGAAGGCTCCCATCGTCGGCATGGTGCCGACGACCACGGACCAGGGCTACTTCCTGGTGGGCTCCGACGGCGGGGTCTTCGCCTTCGGCAACGCCCCGTTCCTGGGCTCCCTCCCCCAGGAGAAGGTCGTGCCCTCCCAGCCGATCACCGGCATCGTGGCCGCCGACACAGACCGGGGCTACTTCCTCGTGGGACGCGACGGCGGGGTCTTCGCCTTCGGGACAGTCCCGTTCCTGGGTTCCCTGCCGTCGCAGGGGGTGTCGGTCGACAACATCATCGGCATCGCCGCCACCCCATCGGGCAGCGGCTACTGGCTGGTGTCGGCAACAGGTACCGTCTACGGATTCGGCGCGGGCAGGGGACTCGGCACAGCCAAGGGCACCCCGTCGCCGGTCTCGGCCATCGCTGGCACGCCCACAGGCGGCGGGTACTGGATCACCACCCAGACCGGCGCCGTCGACCCCTTCGGCAACGCGCAGAAGTTCGGCACACTGCCGGCCCTCTCGGTTCAGCCGGCCCACCCGGTGATCGGCATCGTCCACACCGAGGGCACAGGCGGCTACTGGCTGCTCGGCTCCGACGGCGGCATCTTCGCCTTCGGCGACGCGCCGTTCGTCGGCTCACTGCCGGGCATCACAGTGCACGTCACCGACATCGTGGGTGCGGTGCCGACGTAGGAGTCGCGGCGGGGTGCCGTCCGATCCTCACCGGGCCCGTACGGGGGCGTCGCGGCCCGTTGACCTGGACCTGCTCGGTGGTCGGGACCGGCGTCGATCCGGTGACCTCGCGCTTTTCAGGCGCGCGCTCTGCCAACTGAGCTACCCGACCGTGCGGGCCAGGTTACCCGCGTCGGACGCGGGAACCCGGTGGCGGACCTGACGGGATTTGAACCCGCGACCTCCGGCTTGACAGGCCGGCGTGCACTCCAAACTGCACCACAGGTCCTCGAGGAGGCGAGGGGGGACGAACCACTATAGGCGACGGGTGCGGGGTCACCGCAGGCCGTCCAACCGGTCGGAGTCGGGCACAGGGCCCGGCACCGTCGAACTGGCCGCCCATCACTCGCACGTGGACCGAACCCACGGGTCCCGGCCCGGCCCGGGGCGCCGGGCCGGTAATCGGCTTAGCATCGCCCGATGGCGACGCCCCGGACGACGAGGGGTCCCGGCGCGTCGTTCGCGGCCCGCCGGGGGGCCTTCGGACTCGCCGCCCTGTTGCTTGTCGCCACCCTGGCCGGCTGCGGTGGATCGAGCCCGCCGGCGTCCTCGTCGTCGCTCAAAGTCACCGTGAACTCCACGACGAAGGCGCAATTCACCGGCGTGACCTGCTCACTGGACCCGTCGGGCCTGGTCGTCACCGGCAAGGGCAGCGTGGCCAACAACGGGGCTGGGAACCTGAAGCTGCTCCTCGACGTCCGCGACGCCAAAGGCATGACAGTCATCCTCCCGGGCTCCGACCATGCGCGGACCATCTCGGCCGCCGCGTCCACCTTCAACGTCCCCGTACACCTTGTGCGGGACTCCACCCCGGTCAACTGCACCCTGTACGTGAACCCCGGTTAGGTCCTGCACCGAGCCGCCCGCGATCGGCCGAACCGACGGGTGCAGGTCGAGTGGTCCGACAACCGAGCTGACCGCCGCCGGTCCGGGTTGGACTCAAGTGGTGACCGCGACAACTCCTGACCAGGAGGTGTCGCATGTCCAGGGGCCGGGAGAGGTACCTGCCGTCCGAGTTCGGGGCGGCTGTCGAAGCGGTGCTCGCCGGGGCGAGCTACA
>JBKQNY010000065.1:0-3463 GCA_052145775.1 Acidimicrobiales bacterium | reverse complement strand
CGCCGGCACGCCCCAGGAGCTCAAGGAGGCCAGCCGGAGCGCCCGGGTGGAGATCACGCTGTCCAGCCCGCACCCCGACGCCGTGGACGCCGTGCGGCCGCTGGTTGGCGGAGCGGTCCAGGTGAGCGAGGACGGGCGCCGTCTCAGCGCCGGGGTGGACAGTGTGCCCGGCCTGGCGACCGCCCTGGTGCGGGCGCTCGACGGCGCCGGGATCCTGGTGGACGACGTCGAGGTCCGCCAGCCGTCGCTCGACGACGTCTTCTTCAGCCTCACCGGGGGCCACATCGAGGCGGTCGAGGCCGATGGGGTCCTCCCCGAGCCGGCGGTGGGAGCGCGACCGGCATGACCACGGCCTCCGTGACCGCCGAGGCGCTCCGTCCGACCCCGACGCGCCGCGTCGGAGGCTGGCTGGGTCACGTGCGCGACGTCTGGGCGATGACCAGACGGAACCTGGTGCACATCTCGCGTGAACCCATGCAGCTGTCGGACGTCACGATCCAGCCGGTGCTCTTCACGGTGCTCTTCGTCTACATCTTCGGGGGCGGCATCCCCATCCCCGGCGGCGGCAGCTACACCGACTTCGTCCTGGCCGGCCTCTTGATGCTGAACTTGGTGACCTCGACCATGGGCACCGCGGTGGGGTTGAGCACCGACCTGCACGAGGGCATCATCGACCGCTTCCGGGCCCTGCCGATGTGGCGTCCCGCCGTGCTCGTCGGCCGCTCGGTGGCCGACTTCATGACCTCGTGCCTCTGCGCGCTCATCGTGGCCCTGACCGGGCTCGTGGTCGGCTGGCGCCCCGACGCCACCTTCCCGTCGATCGTGGCCGGGTTCTTGCTCCTCCTCTTCTTCGCCTACTCGCTCTCATGGGTCTCGGCCAGCGTCGGGTTGCGGTCCAAGAGCCCCGAGTCGGCCGCCTCCTTCGGCTTCATCGTCCTCTTCCCGCTGGCCTTCGTCTCCAACGCCATGGTGCCGACCCAGCACATGCCGGGTTGGCTGCAGGCCATCGCCGACTGGAACCCGGTGAGCGCCGTGACCTCGGGTGCTCGCGTGCTGTGGGGCAACCCCAACCCGTCGGGCACCATCCACGCGTGGCCCATGCAGCACCCCATCGAGGCGGCTCTCATCTGGTCCGTAGCGATCCTCGTGGTCGCCGCACCGGTCGCCTCCGCCTTCTTCCGGGGCCGCACCGTGGAATAGCCGGTCCGGGCGGGGATCTGCCCGACCCCTCGGCGCGCCCGCTCCCCGTGCGAAACTCACCCGGTCGGTATTGGGCGAGGACCGTCGTGGGAAGGTGTAACAGGTGGCACTCTCGGATCAGGCCCCGGCGGCGGACGCCACCGGGCACGACACCCCCGCGGCACGGGCCGTCGACCTCGTCAAGATCTACGGCCGGGGGGACACCGCGGTCCGGGCCCTCGACGGCATCACCGTGGAGTTCGGCCGCGGGGAGTTCACCGCCGTTATGGGCCCCTCGGGCTCGGGGAAGTCCACCTTGCTGCACTGCATGGCCGGCCTGGACGTCCCGACCTCGGGACGCACCTACGTGGGTGACGCCGAGATCGGCCAGTTGAGCGACGGCGGGCTCACCCAGCTACGACGGGACAAGGTGGGGTTCGTCTTCCAGTCCTTCACCCTGGTCCCCACCCTGTCGGCCGGGGCCAACATCCGGCTCCCGGCCGACCTGGCCGGCCGGCCGGTGGACGAGGAGTGGTACGGGTTTCTCATCGACCGCCTGGCGCTGGGGGACCGGCTCGAGCACCGACCGAGCGAACTGTCCGGCGGCCAGCAGCAGCGCACGGCGTGTGCGCGGGCCCTCGTCAACCGGCCCGAGCTGATCTTCGCCGACGAGCCGACCGGGAACCTCGACTCGAACGCCTCTTCGGAGATGCTCTCGTTTCTGCGCACCTCGGTCACCGAGTTCGGCCAGTCCATCGTGATGGTCACCCACGACCCGCGGGGTGCGTCCTTCGCCGACCGCGTCCTGTTCCTGGCCGACGGCAAGCTGGTCGACGAGCTCCGCCAACCCACCCCCGACTCCATCCTCGAGCGCATGCGGACCCTCGGCAGCTGACATGTGGCGGGTCACCGTGCAGGGGCTGCTGGCCCACAAGCTGCGGCTGGCGCTCACCGGCATCGCCATCGTGCTCGGCGTCACCTTCATCGCCGGCACGTTCATCCTGACCGACACCCTGCACAACACCTTCACCAGCCTCTTCAACAACATCTACCAGAACGTCGACTTCGAGGTGCGCGGGGTGGCGCAGTTCACCGGCACAAACGGCCTCGGGGTACGCAACCCCATTCCCGAGTCCCTCCTCCCGGTCATCCGAGGGGTGCCAGGGGTCGGCGCGGCGTCCGGATCGGTCGGCGGCTACGCCCAGTTCGTCGCCCCCGACGGCAAGGCCATCTCGACCGGCGGCGCCCCGACCCTCGGGATCTCCTACGACCCCGACTCCCGCATCTCGGCGCTGCGCATCGTCGACGGTCGGGCCCCCACCACGTCCGACGAGGTCGTGATGGACGAGGGCTCCGCCGACAAGTACGGCTTCAGGGTGGGGGAGCGGGTGCGGATCCTCCTCACCGGGGCGCCCAGGACCTTCACCATCACCGGCATCGCCCGCTTCGGCACCGTCAAGAACCTGGCCGGGGCCACCGTGGCCGCCTTCGACCTGCCCACGGCCCAGGCCGTCCTCGGCGAGGTCGGGCGGTTCGACAACATCGACGTGGTGGACGCGCCCGGGGCGGATGCCGCGTCCGTCGAACGGGGGATCGCCCGTGTCCTCCCACGCGGCGTCGAGGTGGTCTCCGGGCAGACCGTGGCCAACGAGCAGGCGAGCGCCGTCGACAAGGCGCTCTCCTTCTTCTCCACGGCGCTCTTGGTGTTCGCCTTCATCTCGCTGTTCGTGGGCGCCTTCACCATTTTCAACACCTTCTCGATCATCGTGGGACAGCGCACGCGCGAGCTGGCGCTCCTGCGCATCGTGGGGGCCAGCCGTCGCCAGGTCTTCCGCTCCGTGCTCGGCGAGGCGGCGGTCGTGGGGCTGGTGTCCTCGGCGGTCGGCATCGGCCTGGGGGTGCTGGCCGCGGTGGGGATCGAGGCGCTGCTGCGGGGGTTCGGCGTCAGCCTGCCCGCGGGGTCGCCGGTCTTTGAGACGCGCACCGTCATCGTGTCGCTCCTGGTGGGGGTCGGGGTGACCGTCGTGGCGGCCGTCAGCCCCGCCCGGCGTGCCGTGCGCATCCCGCCGGTGGCTGCCATCGCCGAGCAGCAAACCGAGCGCGACGTGCCGTTGCGGCGCCGCTTCGCCTGGGGCGCCTCGCTGGTGTTCTCGGCCGGGCCGAGACGCTGATCTTGTCCAAGAGGATCGCGGTTTCATCGACAAAAACCGCATAGGTTTTTTTTGCGCCGAAGATGGTCACGCCTCCGCGAATGTAGCCGGTGAGCGGCTGCACGTCTTTGAGC
>JBKQNY010000064.1:0-20316 GCA_052145775.1 Acidimicrobiales bacterium | reverse complement strand
GCGACCGACCAGCGCTTCGGGGGGCCGTTGTTCAAGTTCGAGCGAATGAGCTGGATCAAGACCAGCTTCCTTTGGATGATGTTCCGGTCCGGGTGACTCGTCGCCGTGGCGTACGGCGCGGGTGCGGATCCCGGCCACGTCGCTTCCCGCGTCGGCCTCGGTGACGGCGATCGAGGCGACCATCTCCCCGCGGACGGCCGGCGCCAGGTAGCGGGCCTTGAGCTCGTGGGTGCCGAAGCGGTGGAGGGCGGGGGTGGCCATGGCCATCTGGACGGCGATGGCCATGGGGACGCCCCCGCAGTCGACCCTGCCCATCTCCTCGCCGGCCACCACCACAAAGCTGTGGTCGGCGGCCATCCCGCCGTAGGCCTCGTCGTACTCGAGGCCGAGCAGGCCGACGGCCCCCAGCTTGGGGAAGAGGTCGTGGGCCGGGAAGGTCCCGGCCCGCTCCCACTCGTCGATGTGCGGCGCGATCTCCCTCTCGAACAGGTCGCGCAGCGTGCGGCGGAAGATGCGGTGTTCTTCCATCTCGAACATGCGCGCAACGTACCACCGCCCCCCCACCCGGCCGCCCCGTACACTGCGGACCCGTGGAGCTCGTGCACGTTGCGCACCGGGGCCCGGTCGCCACGGTGACCCTGGACTCGCCCGCCAACCGCAACGCCCTGTCGAGCCGCCTCCTGGCCGAGCTGGCCGCCGCCCTCGACGGTGTGCGCGACGACGCCTCGGTGCGGGTGGTCGTCCTCACCGGCGCCGGGCCGGTCTTCTGCTCGGGCGCCGACCTGTCCGAGCGGCTGCACCCGCCGGCGGACGCACCGGTGACCGTGCCCGAGGTCCTCTCCCGCATCACCCGGCTGCCCCAGCCCGTGGTGGTCCGGGTGAACGGCCATGTGCGGGCCGGGGGCCTGGGGCTCGTGGCCACGGGCGACCTCGCTGTCGCCCCGGGCTCGGCCACCTTCGCCCTCACCGAGGTGCGGGTGGGGGTCGCCCCGGCCATGGTGGCCGTGCCGGTTCTTCGGGTGATGGACCGCCGAGCCTTCTGCCGCTTCGCCTTGACCGGGGAGACCTTCGGCGCGGCCGAGGCGGCCGCCTCGGGCCTGCTCACCGAGGCGGTGGACGACGACGCCGTCGACGCCTGGGTGGAGCGGGCCGTGGCCGCCCTCCTCAAGGGGTCGCCCGCGGCGCTGGCCGCCACCAAAGGGCTGGCCGAGCTGGTGGACGGTGTCGGATGGGACGAGGCCATGGCCGGAGCCGCGGCGCTGTCGGCCGAGCTGTTCGGCTCGCCGGACGCCGCCGAGGGCATGGCCGCCTTCTTGGAGAAGCGGCAGCCCGCCTGGGCCCGCGGCCGATGAGCGTCCTTCACACCCGGCTCCACCCCGCCGATCCCGAGGCGGTGGCCAACCGGGCGGCCATGGAGGGACTGCTGGCCGAGGTGGAGTCCCTGTTGGAGAAGGTCCAAGAGGGCGGGGGCGAACGCTACGTCGAGCGCCACCTGTCCCGGGGGAAGCTCCTGGCCCGCCAGCGGCTCGAGGCCCTGGTCGACCCGGGCACCCCGTTGCTCGAGCTGTCCCCGCTGGCCGGCACGGGGACCGAGGATCCCCTGGGGGGCGGGGTGGTGGTGGCCGTGGCCGAGGTGTCGGCCACCCAGTGCCTGGTCGTGGCGAACGACCCCACCGTGCGCGGCGGCACCACCAGCCCCACCACCATCGCCAAACTGCTGCGGGCCATGGACGTGGCCGAGCAGAACCGGCTGCCCCTCGTGGTGCTGACCGAGTCCGGCGGCGCCGACCTGCCCCGCCAGGCAGACGTCTTCGTTCCGGGCGGCGAGCAGTTCCGCCGGCTGACCCAGCTTTCGGCCGCCGGCATCCCGACCGTCTGCGTGGTCTTCGGGTCGTCCACGGCCGGCGGCGCCTACCTCCCGGGGATGAGCGACTACACGATCTTCGTGGAGGGCCGGGCCCGGGTCTTCCTCGGCGGGCCGCCGCTGGTGAAGATGGCGATCGGGGAGGAGGCCGACGAGGAGGAGCTGGGCGGGGCGGCCATGCACGCGCGGCTCTCGGGTCTCTGCGACTACCTGGCCGCCGACGAGCACGACGCGCTGCGCCAGGCCCGCCAGGTCGTGGCCCACCTCCACTGGCGCCGCCTGGGGCCTGCGCCCCTCGGCTCGGGTGACCCGCCGCGCTTGGACCCCGCCGAGCTGCTCTGGGTCGCGCCGGCCGACGTTCGCGTGCCCTTCGAGGTGAGGGAGGTGCTGGCCCGGGTCCTCGACGGCTCGCGTTTCGAGGAGTTCAAGCCCCTCTACGGCTCGCAGCTGGTCTGCGGATGGGGGGAGCTGGCCGGTTACCCGCTCGGGGTCCTCGCCAACAACGGGATCCTCTTCTCCGAAGAGGCGCGCAAGGGCGCCCAGTTCATCGCGCTCTGCAACCGCTCGGACACCCCGCTCCTCTTCGTGCAGAACATCACCGGCTTCATGGTGGGCACCCGCTACGAGCAGGGGGGCATCATCAAGGACGGCGCGAAGCTGATCAACGCCGTCTCCAACTCGACCGTCCCCCACCTCACCTTGATGGTGGGCGCCAGCTACGGGGCGGGCAACTACGCCATGGCCGGCCGCGCCTACGACCCGCGCTTCGTCTTCACCTGGCCCAACCACAAGATCGCCGTGATGGGTCCCAAGCAGCTGGCCGGGGTCCTCTCCATCGTTCGGCGTAATGCGGCCGCCGCCGCCGGCCGACCGTTCGACGAGGCCGCCGACGAGGAGCTGCGCCAGGCCACCGAGGCCCAGATCGAGGCTGAGTCCACGGCGCTGTTCGCCACCGGCCGGCTCTGGGACGACGGGGTCATCGACCCGAGGGACACCCGCACGGTGCTCTCGATCGCCCTGGCGGCCACCCACTCGGCGCCGGTCCAGGGGACCGCCGTCTTCGGGGTGGTCCGTCACTGATGCGCCGCCTCCTGGTGGCCAACCGGGGTGAGATCGCCCGCCGGGTGCTGCGCGCCGCGGCCTCTCTCGGCATCGAGACGGTGGCCGTCTTCGCCGACGACGACCGCTCCTCGCCGCACGTGACCGAGGCCGACCGGGCGGTCCTCTTGGGGTCGGGACCCGCCGCCGACACCTATCTGGACCTGGAGAAGGTGCTGGCCGCCGCCCGCTTCACCGGCGCCGACGCCCTCCACCCCGGTTACGGCTTCCTCTCCGAGGACCCGCAGCTGGCCGAGGGGTGCGCGGCGGCCGGCATCACCTGGGTGGGACCGCCACCCGCCGCCATGGCGGCCATGGCCCACAAGGCCCGGGCCAAGGCCACCGTGGCCGCGGCCGGGGTGCCGGTCCTGCCGGGGGCGGTGGTCGACGGCGACGACCCCGGTCATCTGGCGCAGCTGGCCGACGAGGTCGGCTACCCGCTCCTGGTGAAGGCCTCGGCCGGCGGGGGCGGGCGCGGCATGCGGCTGGTCGAGGCCCCCGCCGCGCTCATCGAGGCGGTCGCCGCCGCCCGCCGGGAGGCCGGCGCCTCGTTCGGGTCCGACGAGGTGTTCCTCGAGCGTTACCTCCCCTCGCCCCGCCACGTGGAGGTCCAGGTGGTGGCGGACCGCCACGGCGAAGTGCTCCACCTCTACGACCGCGAGTGCTCGATCCAGCGGCGCCACCAGAAGGTGGTCGAGGAGGCCCCGGCCTCGCTGGTCGGCGACGCCCTCCGCCGGGAGATGTGGGCGGCGGCGGTGGCCGCGGCCCGGGCCGTCGCCTACGAGGGCGTGGGCACGGTGGAGTTCGTGGTCGGGGGGGCGGGAGAAGGCGGGTCCTCCGCCTTCTTCTTGGAGATGAACACCCGGCTGCAGGTGGAGCACGGGGTGACCGAGCTGGTCACCGGGGTCGACTTGGTGCAGCTCCAGCTGGCCGTGGCCTCCGGCCGGCCGCTGCCCTTCACCCAGGACGAGGTGGCGGTGGGGGGCCACGCCGTCGAGGCGCGGCTGTGCGCGGAGCGGCCGCGCCACGACCACCGGCCGACCCCGGGCCGGGTGCTCCACGCCCGCTGGCCGCAAGGCGAGGGGATCAGGGTGGACGCCGGCGTCGAAGCCGGCTCGACCGTCAGCCCCGCCTACGACAGTCTCATCGCCAAGGTGCTGGCGGTGGGCGAGGGGCGCGAGACGGCGGCGGCCCGCCTGCGGGCGGCGCTGGGCGGCCCGCTCGAGCTCGACGGGGTGGAGACCAACCGCCAGATGCTGGCCGCCGTCCTCGGCGAGGCCGACTTCCTCGACGGACGGACGGCCACTGACTACCTCGACACCCACCCCGGGGTGGTGGCGGCCACGCTCGCCCCCGATGTGCGTCGCCGGCATGCCGCCGCCGCCGCCCTGTTCCTCGAGCACGAACGGTCCGCCGCCTCGGTGGTGCCCGGGGCGCTCGCCGGCTGGCGCAACGTCGGCCGGGCCCAGCACCAGGACCGCCTCGTGGACGGCGACGACCGGCTGTCGGTGGCCGTCTCCCGCCCGTCGGGCCGGTTGGAGCTGATGGTGGAGGGACCCGGCGACCTGGCGGCGCCCCTCGGGTCGGCGGTCCGCGCCGCGGTGTCGGCGGTTGACGGCCGGCCGGGCGCGACGGTGGATCTCGAGGTGGACGGGGTGCTGGTGCGCCACCGGGTCCGCCGACACGCCACGGCTGTGGCCGTGAGCACGTCCGAGGGGCAGTCCACCTTCGAGCTGCACGCCGAGTCCGGTCCGGCCGAGTCGGGGGCGGCGGCGGGGGAGTGCCGGGCGCCGTTGCCCGGATCGGTGGTGCGTGTGCTGGTGGCCGAGGGCGACGTCGTCGACGACGGCACGGGGCTGGTGGTGGTGGAGGCCATGAAGATGGAGCACACCCTGCGGGCCACGGCCCGCTGCTCGGTGCGGCGGGTCCTGGTCGCACCCGGCCAACAGGTCGACGTGGGCGACCTGCTGGTGGTCACCGAGGCCGACGAGTGAGCACCGGGCCGTTGCGGGTCGCCAACTGCAGCGGCTTCTTCGGCGACCGCCTGTCGGCGGCCCGCGAGATGGTCGAGGGCGGGCCGATCGACGTACTGACCGGCGACTGGCTGGCCGAGCTGACCATGTACATCCTGCACAAGACCCGGTTGCGCAGCGGTGGCTTCGCCGGGACCTTCGTCCGCCAGATGGAAGAGGTGCTGCCCACCTGCGTCGAGCGCGGGATCAAGGTGGTCGCCAACGCCGGGGGCCTCGACCCCGCCGGTGCGGCGTCCGCCGTGCGGGCACTGGCTGAGCGCCAGGGGGTGACGGCTCGTGTGGCGTCGGTGGGCGGCGACGACCTCAGCTCCCGGCTCCCTGGACTGAAGGCCTCCGGAGAGATGTTGGTCAACCTCGACACCGGCGAGGAGCTCCCCCCGGGCGCCGAGGTGGTCACGGCCAACGCCTACCTCGGCGCGGCCCCCATCGCCGCGGCCCTCTCCGCCGGGGCCGACGTGGTGGTGACGGGGCGGGTCACCGACGCCTCTTTGGTGGTGGGTCCGGCCATCTGGGCCTTCGGGTGGGGACCCGAGGACCTCGACGAGCTGGCCGGGGCGGTGGTGGCCGGCCACGTCATCGAGTGCGGGGCGCAGTGCTGCGGCGGCAACTACGCCTTCTTCGAGGAGGTGCCGGGGCTGGCCCGGGTCGGGTTCCCTCTCGCCGAGCTGTCGCCCGACGGCTCGGCGGTCATCACCAAGCACCCCGGGACCGGGGGGGCGGTCACCGTCGGCACGGTCACCGCCCAGCTCCTCTACGAGATCGCCGGTCCGCGCTACCTGAGCCCCGACGCGGTGGCCAGGTTCGACACCATCGCCCTCGCCCAGGAGGGGCCCGACCGCGTGCGGATCAGCGGGACGAAGGGGGAGCCCCCGCCCCCCGACCTGAAGGTCACCGCCAACCTGGCCGGCGGGTGGCGCAACGCCGTCACCTTCGTCCTCACCGGCGGCGCCGTGCGCGAGAAGGCCACCGTGGCCGAGGCCGCGCTCTGGGAGGCGGTGCCCGGTGGGCGGGCGTCGTTCGCCGAGACGGCGGTCGAGCTCTCCGGCGATCTCTCGGGCCGCGGGGAAGCCTTCCTGCGGGTGGCGGTGCGCGACGACGACGAGCGGACGGTCGGGCGCGGGTTCTCGGCCGCGGCCGTGGAGACCGCGCTGGCCAGCTTCCCCGGCGCCTTCTACACCGGCCCGCCCTCGGGCGCCCAGGAGGTGGCCCGCTACTGGCCGACCACCGTGGCCGCCGGGCTCGTCGTCCCCGACGTCGAGGTGGACGGGGAGCACGTGGCGCCCGACCCGGTCTGGGCCGCCCGACCCACCGCCCCGCCGCCGGCCGCGCCCGGCCCGGTCCCGGGCGGGGCGCCGGTCCCGGGTCCCGTCGGCGACACCGCGCGCACCGTCCCCCTGGGGGCGCTGGTGGGGGCGCGCTCGGGCGACAAGGGGGGCATCGCCAACATCGGCTTCTGGGCCGACGCCGACGACCTCTTCTCGTGGCTGGTCGGCGCCCTCGATGTGGAGCGGTTCCGCCGGCTCCTCCCCGAGGTGGGGGATCTGGTCGTCGACCGCCATGTGCTGGCCAACCTGCGGGCGGTCAATTTCGTGGTCCACGGCCTGCTCGGCCACGGGGTGGCGTCCAACCTCCGTCTCGACGCCCAGGGCAAGGCACTGGGCGAGCTGGCGCGCTCGCGGCCCGTGGAGGTGCCCGCGTTCTTGGTCGAGGACGGACCGGCGGCGGCGCGCCTGGCGGCGTGGGACCGCGAACTCGGAGGGAATGTGCACTAAGTTCGGTCGGGGTCGCGCGAGCGTGGTCGACAACGAGTAGGGGGCGATCGTCATGGCGTTGCAGAGCACGTCGCCGGGTCCGGCAAGGCACGGACCGGTGTTCAGGTTCTTCTTCCGCCACCAAATCGACGAGTACCCGGGAACGGCACGTCGGACGGGTTACCTGGCGGTGGCGGTGGTGGCCACCATTGTCCTCTACTACACCTACTACACCCAGTTCGGCGTCACGCCGAACATCCTGCGCTACTACCACATGTCGTTCTCGTTCTACGTGTGGCTCGTGGTCATCTCCAACGCCCTCGGCGCCTTCGCCTCGCTCCCGGCCAGCAAGACCGACCAGCTGGGACGGTCCAACACCATCATCTACGGCCTCTTGATCATCGGCCTGTTGATCGCCGTGGGCGTCCCCAACGCCGGGAGCGAGTGGGGCTTCGCCACCGTGGTCATCCTGGTGGGCATCGTCGAGGGGGCGATCCTGGTGGCCACCCCGGCCATGGTGCGTGACTACAGCCCGCAGCTGGGGCGGGCCTCGGCCATGGGCTTTTGGACCGTGGGACCGGTGGCCGGGAGCCTGATCGTCAGCATCGTGGCCAACCGCACCCTCAACCACTTCGTCGACTGGCAGAGCCAGTTCATCATCTCGGGCCTGGTGTCCATCGCCACCTTCGTCGTGGCCCTTTTCTTCTTGAAGGACCTGTCGCCCAAGCTGCGAGACCAGCTCATGGTGAGCGCCCACGACCAGGCCCTGGTCGAGGCCCGGGCCCGCGGGCTGACCGAGAGCGACGTCCGTCAGGCCAGCGCCCACCCCTGGCGACAGATCGCCAAGTGGGACCTCGCCGGGTTGTCCTTCGGGATCGCCGTCTTCCTACTCATCTACTACGTGGCCGCCACGCTCTTCACCGTCTACTACACGGTGACGTTCCTCAACCCCGACGGGACCAATTTGACGACGGCCCAGGTGAACGGGCTGAACCAGTGGTTCTGGGGCGCCGACATCGTGGCCCTCATCCTGGTGGGGATCTGTTCGGACCTCCTCCGGGTGCGCAAGCCCTTCATGGTGGTCGGGTCGATCGCCGCCATCGGCACCCTCATCGTGTTCCTCAGCTACGCCCACCACCCCCATACCGGGCTCGACAAGCTCATCATCACCGAGGTCGCCCTGGCGACCTGCATCTCCCTCGTCTACGCGCCGTGGATGGCCGGCTACACCGAGACGGTCGAGGCGAAGAACCCCGCGCTGGTGGGCACCGGGCTCGCCCTGTGGGGGTGGATCCTCAGAATCGTGGTGGCGGTCTCGTTCATCTTCCTGCCGCACGTCATCACGAGCGTCAACCCGGTGGTCGACAACGAGCAGGTGGCCACGACGATCGTCACACCGCACCCCGCCACATGCCAGCAGGTCATCACGGTGTCCCACGGCGAGACCATCGCCGACTTCGTGGCCACGCACCCCGCGTCGGTGGCCTTCGCCGAGAAGAACGCCGCCCTCCTCACCAAGATCGCCCCCTACTGCGCCACACTGGCCAAGGCGTCGACAGCCACCCACCCCACACTGGCCGTCGGTCTGCAGCTGGCCCAGAAGCTCGGGCCGACGACCTTCAAGCAGGTGCTCGCCCTCAAGACGACACTGGCGACGCTGGTGCAGCCCTACGGAGCACAGCTCAACTACCTCTCCCAGCACAAGGACCAGCTGACCGCCCTGCAGAACGGGATCAAGCAGTCCCCCACCCAATGGCAGACGTGGTTTTGGATCGACGTCGTCGGCATGGTGGTGTTCTTCCCGACCATCTGGCTGCTACGGGGCAGGTGGAGCCCGCGCCAGGCCCGACGCGACGAGGAGGAGCATGAGAAGGCGGTCGCCGAAGAGCTGGCCAGGCTGCTGAAGGCCGAGGATGTCGCCACCGCCGGCTGAGCGCCACTAGACCCAGCCGTGCCGCGCGTCATCGACGGCCTCGTCCTCGGGCTGGTCATCGTGGTGATGACGCTGTGGAGCGTCTTCACCACGCTGGTCGTCCCGCGGACGACGTCCTCACGCACGGCGCGCGCCCTCTTCAGGCGGCTGGCCATCATGACGAGCCGGATCGTCCGGCGGCTCCCCACCTACGACGCCAAGGACCGGCTGATGTCCCTCATCGGCCCGGGGGGGATGCTGATCCAGTTCGTGTTCTGGCTGGGCGCACTCACCGTCGGCTTCGGCCTGATGCTGTGGTGGTCGAGCAAGACCACGCTGGGCCACGCCCTCTTGGTGTCGGGTTCGTCGGTCTTCACCCTGGGCGTGCTCACCTTGAACCAGCGCGCCACCGAGGCCCTCGAGGTGGCGGCGGCCGGCACCGGCTTTCTGGTGGTGGCCCTGGAGATCGCCTACCTGCCCTCCCTCTACTCGGCCTTTTCGACCCGCGAGACCGAGGTGACCCTGCTCGCCACGCGGGCGGGTGCGCCGGCCTGGGGGCCCGAGATCCTGGCCCGTCACCACTGGTTCCGGGCCACCTCCGAGCTCCCCGCTCTGTACCACACCTGGGAGCGGTGGGCCGCCGAGATGGCCGAGAGCCACACCAACTTCCCCCAGCTCATGTGGTTCCGCTCGCCGGTGCCGTGGCGGTCGTGGCTCACGTCGATCACGGCCATGCTCGACGCGGCGGCCCTCCAGGACGCCATCAACCCGGGCTCGGCGCCCCGCCAGGCGCGGCTTTGCCTGCGGATGGGGGTGCAGATGCTGCAGTCGATGGCCGATGCGCTGCACTTCGAATACGACCCCGACCCCCGGCCCACCACGCCCACCCGCCTCACCTACGAGGAGTACCTGGTCGGCATCGAGCGCCTCGTCCAGGTGGAGTTCCCCTTCGAGCGGACCCCGGAGGAGGCCTGGCGCCACTTCACCGGCTGGCGGGTCAACTACGAGCCGATCGTCGACGCCCTGGCCGTCGCCGTCATGTCGCCGCCGTCGCCCTGGACCCTCGAGCGCGCCTGGGTGGGGAAGGCGACCTTCCCCGTCATCTACGACCGCACCCCCGACGATCCCGAGGCCAGGGCCCGGGAGAACCCGCTCTAGCGCGCCGGGTCGAGCATGACCTTCAAGACCCCCTCTTCGTGCGCGTCGAACATGCGGTAGGCGAGGGGGGCCTCGGAGAGCCCCAGGTGGTGGGTGAAGACCCCCTCGGGGCGGAGTCGGCCGGCGGCCAGCAGGGACAACAGGCGCGGCCAGGTGCTGGGGATGGCCGCCACCGTGGCCCGCAGGGTGAGCTTCTTCAAGAGCACCAGCGCCATGGGGAAGGGGAGCTCCATGTTGACGCTCACCCCCACCACCGAGACGGTCCCGCCGGGCGCCGCGCACATGACGGCGTCGGCGATGGTCCGGTCCAGGCCCACCGCCTCGATCACCGAGTCGGCCCCCCGGCCCCCCGTCGCCTCCAGCACCCCGGCCGCTCCGCCGCCGTCGGCGGCGTCGATCGGCTCGGCCCCGAGGTCGGCCGCCCGGGCCAGCCGGTCGGCCACGGGGTCGACGGCCAGCACCCGGGCCGGACCGAACAGGGAGCAGCACTGCAGGGCCAGGACGCCCACCGGGCCCAGGCCGATCACGGCCACGGTCGACCCCGGGGCGATGTCCGCCCGCTCCGCCGCCAGGTAGCCGGTGGGGAGGATGTCGGTGAGGAGCACGGCCTGCTCGGCGCTCACCGGCCCGGGCACGGCCAAGGCGAAGGTGTCGGCGGCCGGCACGGCCAGCGCCTCGGCCTGGCCCCCGGGAAGGTCGGGCGTCGTGCCGAAGACGGTCATGCCGCCGCCCTGACAGAGGGCGGGATCGCCGGAGAGGCAGGGGCGGCACCGCCCGCAGCCCACGATCCCCGAGACGAGGACCCGGTCGCCGACCCGCAGCGTCCGCACCTCGGGACCGACCTCGGCCACCCGGCCCACGGCCTCGTGGCCCAGGTGCACCCCGAGGGCCGGGATGTCGCCGTGGTAGAGGTGGAGGTCCGAGCCGCAGATGGCGGTGTGCTCGACCTCGACCAAGGCGCCGCCGGGGCCGGGCAGCCGTGGGTCGGGCACCTCCTCCACCGACACCTCCCGCTCCCCGGTGAGGACGACGGCGCGCACGGCCCGACGCTACCGCCCCGCCACCGTGGCGCCCCGCGGCCTGCGGCGACGCCCGGTCAGGTCGCCCCGGCGGGATCGGCCGTCACCGGTGGGCCGGCTGCCGCCGGCATCTCGGCCCCGGCCGGGGCGGGGGCGGGGGCGTGGCTCGGGACGAAGTCGCGCTGGCGCACCAGGGCATAGCCCGCCACCGAACCGCAGAAGCAGACGGCCGCGGAGATCAGCATGAGGTGATTGAACGAGCTCGAGAAGGCGGCGCGGTAGGCGAAGAGCACGGCGTCGTACTGGGCGGCCGGCAGGTGGGCCGCGGCTGTGCGGACCTGGCCGGAGGTGAACGCTGTGTGCAGGGCGGCCCCGTGGCCGCTCGCCGCGGCCCGCCCGGCCCCGGTGGCGGCGAGGCCGGCGGTGATCTTCGAGGTGATCTGGCTCTGGAAGACGGCGCCCAGCCCGGCGATGCCCGTGGCGATGCCCACCTGGCGGAAGGTGTTGTTGGCGCCCGAGGCCATGCCGCTGCGCTCGGGGGGCACCACGGCCACGGCCGAGGAGGCGAGCACCGGGTTGACCGTGCCGATGCCGACGCCGGCGGCGATGAAGCCCGGCAGGAGCACCGTCCACGACGAGTCGCCGTGGGTGAAGGCCATGAGCAGGCAGCCGATGGCGATGAGCAGCATGCCGGTGCCCATCAGGTAGCGGGCGTGGACCCGCACGGTCAGGCGGCCGGCGAACGGCGCCACGGCGAAGGCGAGGATGGTGATGGGCAGGAAACGCAGTCCCGCCTGGAAGGGGCCGTAGCCGAGGGCGTCTTGGATGAACAGGGTCAGGTACAAGAACATGGCGAAGATCGAGGCGGCGATGGTGAAGGCCACGGCCGACACCCCGAGCATGGCCGGCCGTCGGAACAGCGAGAGGTCGAGCATCGGGTCCCGCTGGCGCCACTCGGCCAGGACGAAGACGGCCATCAGCAGCGCCGAGGCCACCAACATCGAGACGATGGTGGAGCTGCCCCATCCGTCGTCGTTGCCCCGCACCAGCGCGAAGACGAGGAGGAAGAGCGAGGCGGAGAAGGAGACGAAGCCGATCCAGTCGACCCGGCGGGTGTTGATCTCCTTGGCCCTGGCCACCTTGGCCAGGGTGATGGCGATGGCCAGGATCCCGATGGGCACATTGACAAAGAAGATCCACCTCCAGCCGATGCTGGCGGTGATGGCCCCGCCGACCAAGGGACCCACGGCCACCGCCCCGCCCACCACCGCGCCGTAGATGCCGAAGGCGGTGCCGCGCTCGCGCCCGGAGAAGGCCTGGGCGATGAGGGCCAGCGAGGTGGCGAACATCACCGCCCCGCCCACGCCCTGGGCGCCCCGGCAGAGGTTGAGCATGAACGACGAGGTGGAGACGCCGCAGAGGAGCGAGGACACCGAGAAGATGGCGAGCCCGACGGCGAAGACCTCCCGCCGCCCGAACATGTCGCCGATCACCCCGGCGGTGAGGAGGAAGGCGGCCAGGGTGAGCGAGTAGGCGTCGACCACCCACTGCAGGTCGCTGAAGGAGGCGTGCAGCGAGCGCTGGATCGAGGGCAGCGCCACGTTCACCACGGTGATGTCGAGGAGCAGCATGAAGATGGCCGTGCAGACGGCGATGAGGGTCCACCACTTGCGATCGAGCGTCGGCACCACTGACACCTCCCTCCGGGCGGCCCCGGACCGCACTTCGACGGGTCTTTCGTCGAAGTGTAGGGACGCCAGGCGCCGGCCGGAACGCTTGCCGGCCCGGCCCGGACCGCAGCCTCAGTCGGCAGCCTCGCTCGCCGAGCTCGGCTCCGGGAAGCCGGTCCGGGGGCGGCGGAGGCCGAGCCAGACGGCCTCGAGGCCGGCCGCGGCCAGCACGACGAGCGACACCTCGAATTCGGCCCTAAAGCGCACCAACCCGTAGCCGGTGGCGGCCACCACGGTCACCACGCCGGCCACGGCCAGGAGGGGCCACACCCGGATGCGGCGCCGCCGGAGGGCGACCACCCCGACGACGCCCGCCCCGAGCAGCAGGTAGTAGCAGAACAGCCCGGCCAGCGAGGCCGGCACGGGCCGGCCCTCGCCCACGTCGTTGTCGACCATCTGGAGAGGCTCGTAGAGGTCCCACACCCGTCCCACCCGGGCCAGGACCACCACCGGCAGGCGGCCCAGGTGGTGGCGGGCGTAGCGGAGGCCGGCGGCGGACTGCCGGGCCGATTGCACCGACTGGTCGTCGGTGGTCGCCACCGGCATGGAGCAGTCCAGGCTCCAGTTCCCCAGCTCGGGACCGGCGTAGGTGGCCGGGCAGTTGGCCCCGGCGAGGACCGGCCCCTCCCCGGTGGACAGCAGCGTGGTGTCGCCGAACGAGGCCAGATTGCGCCCCACCCACGGCCCGACGACCACCAGCGCCACCAGCACCCCGACGCCGAGGAAGCCCCACCGTTGGGGCCACGGGACACCCGAGACGAGGGTCGCCGGCACGAGCACGAAGGGGACCAGGAGGACCAGCTCGGCCCGGACCAGCATGCCGAGGCCGCACCACAGCCCGACGAGGGCCACCGCGCCCCACGACGGCGAGCGCAGGAGGCGGTAGGTGAACAGCAGCACCAGGGCGACCGCCCCCATGGTGAGGGTCTCGGACATGACGATGCCGTTGGGGATCCAGAAGTTGGGGTAGGTGGCGGCCAGGAGGGCGGCCAGGAGGCCCACCCGTGCTCCGGCCACCGCCCGGCCCAGCAGGCCCACCACCACGATCACCGCGCCACCCAGGACGGCCATGGTGAGGCGCTGGGGGGTGGCCCCGTCGTGGAGGCCGAACAGCCACGTCACGGGGGTGATGGCCAAAGAGGTGAGCGGCGGGTGGGCGGCGTCGGGCCACTGCTGGAACGGGACGCGGAAGAAGTGGCCGCTGGCCAGGGTGAGGGCCTGGAGGTCGTACCAGGCGGCGTCGTAGAGGCGGCCGTTCTGGTAGCGGGTGACGACCAGCACGTAGGTGATCCGCCAGGCCAGCCCCACCAGGGTGATCCCCGCCAGGGCGGGCCAGAACCGGCGGATCGCCCACCCGCCTGCGGCCACGTCGGCGCCCGTGTCGGTGTCGGGCGCCGCCTCGGGCTCGGAGAGCAGCTGCACCCGGCGTCAGTCGGCCGGCGGGGGAGGCCGCCGGACGACCACGGTCGACCGCTCGGGGTGGTCGGGGTCGAGGTGGACGGTGAACGGCTCGTCGTCCCCCGGCCCGTCGGGGGCCTCCTCCACGACGACCATCTCGTCGTCCTGGCGGCCGAAGACGGCGTTGGCCATCCCCAGCATGGCCTGGCCGAGCACCTGCCCGCCCGAGGAGCGGATGACCCTGCCCATGGGGGTGGCGGGACGGTCGTCAGGCTCGTCCTGGTCGTCGGTTGACTTCAGCCACTCGATCCACTGCTCGTCGGTCCACCGCTCGGGGTCCTCGGGCGGCCCCTCATCGGGCGGCTGCATGGACTCACCGTAGTGGGGTGGGGGACGCCACCCCTGCCGCGGGCAACGACCGGGCCGCCGGTGGCTCCCCGCGCGGGCTCCGGATCAGCTGGAGGGCACCGAGAGCGGCGGCACGGTGGTGCTGGGAACCGTGATCTGTGAGGGGGCGCCGCCGGCACCTGTCGAGCCTGTGATCGTGCCCACCCCGGTGTCCGGCGAGTTGCCGGCGCCCTTCGTCAGGTGGACCAGAACCTCGAGCGTCCCTGTGCTCGACGTGGTCACGAACCCGGCGCTCGGGTTGGCGATGCCCCAATCGGAGAAAACGATGTGCACGTCGGCGAGGACGTAGATTCCGCCGGCCGTGCGCTCGGCCGAAACCGGGAAGCTGACCTGACGGGTCACGCCGTGCATGGTCAGCCGACCGGTCGCCGAATAGCTGGTCTTGGCCCCCACCGCCGGGGCGGTGCCGAGGTCGATCGGCTGGGTGAGGACCAAGGTGGCCACCGGGTACCGTGTCACGTCCATGATCCGGCCGTCGAACTGGGCGTTGCGCCCGCTCTGGTCGCTCTTGACGCTGGCCGTGTTGACGGTAAAGGACGCCGCAGAGACCGTCGAGCCCGTGATCGTGGTGGTCCCCCAGATCTTGGTGGTGCGACCGACGGCCGTCGTGTGCTGACCGACCAGGACCTCTGTGACGCGGTAGCCGGCCTGGGATCCCGAGGAGACGTGGTAGGTCCCGGCGAGGCCGTCTGTGGCGGCGGAGGCGGCGGAGGAGGTGGAGGCGGTGCTCGACGTGGGTACCTTCGGGAGGGCGAGCCTGGCGGGGGCGGGGCCCTCGATCAGGTGGATGTAGACGAAGGGAGCCACCACCGCCAGCGCCACGACCACGGCGATGCTGCCGGCGATCCACTTCCAGCGTCTGCCCATGACGGCACCCTAGGAGTCCCCGCTGTGCGCCGGCTGTGTTGCCACTGGGACCCCGCAGCGAATGCAGCGCTCTCCCGACCCGGCGCTCGGCTATGGCCGCCCGGAGCGGCCCAGACGAGCGGGGCATGTCACCATGGGTGGGCGAGACAACGCCGGGATGCTCCCGGCCGCCGTCTGGAGGGCCTGGAATGCACGACCTGGTGATCCGGGGGGGAACCGTGGTCGACGGCACCGGGTCCGACGCCCGGGCCGCCGACGTGGCTGTCGACGACGGCCGGGTCACGGAGGTCGGTGTCGTCGACGGCGGGGCCAGGCGCACCGTGGACGCAGCCGGCTTGCTGGTCACCCCGGGGTGGGTGGACATCCACACCCACTACGACGGGCAGGTGACGTGGGACGAGGTGCTCGCCCCCTCGTCGTGGCACGGGGTGACCACGGTGGTCATGGGCAACTGCGGGGTCGGCTTCGCGCCCGCTGCGCCAGACCGCCACGAGTGGTTGATCGGCCTCATGGAGGGGGTCGAGGACATCCCCGGGACGGCGCTGAGCGAGGGCATGGTCTGGGAGTGGGAGACCTTCCCCGAGTACCTCGACGCCCTCTCCGCCCGGCGCTGGACCATCGACGTGGGCACCCAGGTCCCCCACGGTGCCGTGCGGGCCTACGTCATGGGCGAGCGGGGCGCCAGGAACGAGCCGGCCACGCCAGCGGAGATCGCCTCGATGAAGGCCATCGTGAAAGAGGCGGTCGCCGCCGGAGCGCTCGGTTTCTCCACCTCGAGGACGATCGCCCACCGGGCCATCGACGGCGAGCCCGTGCCGGGGACCTTCGCCGCCGAGGACGAGCTCTTCGGGCTGGGCGCCGCACTGGGCGAGCTCGGCCGCGGGATCTTCGAGCTCGCCCCGGCCGGTTCGGCCGGTGAGGACGTCGACGACCCGAAGAAGGAGATCGATTGGATGCGCCGGCTGTCGGCGGCGATCGGCCGACCGGTCACCTTCGCCATGCTGCAGGTCGACCCCTACCCGGACCTTTGGGCCGAGCTGCTCGAGGAGTCGCTGGTCGCCGTCGACGAGGGCGCCCAACTCTGGCCCCAGGTGGCGGGCCGGCCGACGGGCCTGCTCTCCGGCCACCACACGAGCTACTCCCTCTTCGACTACGTCCCGGCCTACCGGGAACTGAAGGGGCGCGGCCTCGACCCCGAGGGCCTCCACGCCGCACTCTGTGATCCCGAGATCCGGCACAAGATTCTCTCCTGGGAGCCTCCCGACCCCGAGACGGCCGAGATGATGGACAAGGCCTACGCCAACACCTACCTGCTCGGCACGCCTCCGGACTACGAGCCCCCGGCCGAGCGCTCGCTGGCCGCGGCGGCGGCGCGCACCGGCCTCGCCCCGCTCGAGATCGCCTACGACGCCATGCTGGAGGACGGCGGCGGCGGCCTCCTCTACCTGCCGATCCTCAACTACTCCTCGGGCAGCCTCGAGCCCACCCGTCAGATGCTGCTCCATCCTCGCTCAGCCCTGGGCCTCGCCGACGGTGGCGCACACGTCGGCATCATCTGCGACGCGTCGATGCCGACGTTCATGCTCACCCACTGGACCCGGGACCGCTCGCGCGGTGAGTGCCTCCCGCTGGAGTGGGTCGTGCGTAAGCAGACGCACGACACCGCCCTCATGTACGGCCTCGGTGACCGCGGCACCCTCGAGCCCGGGAAGCTGGCCGACATCAACCTCATCGACTACGACCACCTGGAGCTGAAGAACCCCCGGGTCACTGCGGACCTCCCGGCGGGAGGGCACCGCATCGTCCAGGACGCCACCGGCTACGTGGCGACGTTCAAGCGTGGGATCGCCACCTTCGAGCACGGGAAGGAGACGGGTACCCGGCCCGGACGCCTCGTGCGGGGGTCTGGCTGAATCTCTCCGGCCCGCCGACACGGCTGAAGAAGAGCCGAAGGGTTACCCTGGCCGGTGTGATGGGCGGCCGGCGCCGGGCGATCGACCTGGGTGGCAAGGTGGCCGTCGTCACCGGCGCTTCGGCCGGGCTTGGCCGACGTCTAGCTCTCGACCTGGCCAGAGCCGGCGCGGTGGTCGTGGGCCTCGCCCGCCGTGCAGACCGGCTGGCGATCGTTGCCGAAGAGCTGCAGCGGAACAGCCCGGCCTCGACCACCGAGGTCTGCGACCTGGCCGACCTCGGGGCCTTCGTGGACCTGCTCAAGCGGGCCGAGGCCGCTCACGGGCGGGTGGATCTGCTGTGCAACATCGCAGGCATGGGCGGGGTCCTGCGATCCGCACCGGTCACCACCGAGTCGATCCGGGAGATCACCGAGGTGAACTTCATCTCCCCGTACATCGGCATGCTCACCGTTCTGCCCGGGATGCGGCAGCGGGGATTCGGGGTGATTGTCAACATGAGTTCCGACGACGCCCGTGCTCCGGGGCCTGGAGCGGGGGACTATTCGGCGAGCAAGGCGGCATTGGCCGCGGCCACCGAGAGCTTGGCCTACGACGTCCGTCCCGACGGAGTCATCTGTCATGTGGCCTACCCGGGGTGGATGCCGACCGAGATGGGCCTGACCGCAGTGCGCGAGGGCGGGCTGCGGATGCCCCCTCGGGCCGTGCGACGCAGCGAGGCCCAAGTCTCAGCCCGCATCCTGCGCCGGCTCGGCGACCCCCGCCTGGAGATCAACGCAGCTGCTCTGCCGCTGGTGGCCCCAGTGCTCCGGACGGTCGCCCCCGCCTTCTACCAGCGTCTACGGGCCCGCCGCTGACGGTGCCCGAGAGGAGCAGTGTCGTCACGGGCGGGGACGAGGGGTTTTCGCCAAGCGGTCAATCTCCCGGCTGGACGTGGCGTCGCCCCGGGACCCCTGGTCCCGGCGAGACACGTGCGAGATTCAAACTGATGCGGAAGGTGTGACGGCTCGGCCGCGTCAGGTCGGCTCCGGTCGTGCTCGGAGCCGTTGGCGGGCAGCGGATCCGCTCTCGGGGCTTCGAAGGTGGCGCGGAGAGGGGCCGTCCGAACGGGGGTGGACAGCGTCGACGTGCTGCCGGGCAACGCTGGGCCAGGGCCACGGCTCGCGACCACACGTCGTCCTCGCGAGAGCCGAGAGCCGATGGCAGAATTGCCATGTGGGATCGATCGTCTGGGGTCGAGACATCGCCGAGGCCTATGACTCGACCTACGCCGACCTCGCGCAGCCGTCGGTGGTCGACCCGATGGTGGACCTGCTCGCCGAGCTGGCCGGCGATGGACCGGTCCTCGAATTCGCCGTCGGCACGGGCCGCATCGCCCTGCCGCTCAGCTCCCGGGGGATCGCGGTGCAGGGTATCGAGCTGTCGCCGGACATGGTGGAGCAGCTCCGGGGCAAGACAGGCGCCGACGCTGTCCGAGTGACGGTCGGTGACATGACGACGACGCGCCTGCCCGAGCGCTTCGAGCTCGTGTACCTGGTCGCTAATTCGATCATGAACGTGACGACCCAGGAAGAACAGCTCGCGGTGTTCTCGAACGCGGCCGCCCATCTACTCGCCGGCGGGCACTTCGTGGTCGAGCTGATGGTCCCCCGGGTTCCCGTTCCTGCAGCGGCCAGAGTCTTCACGCTGAACCCTGACCACGTCGGCATCGAGACGTTCGACGACCTCGTAGAGCAGATCTCGTGGTCCCATCATTGGATGGAGGTCGAGGGTCGCCTGGTTCGCCATGCCGCGCCATACCGGTACATCTGGCCGTCGGAGCTGCTCTTGATGGCGAAGATCGCCGGGTTCGAGCTCGAGAACCGTTGGGCCGCTTGGGACCGATCGCCGTTCACGTCGGAGAGCCCCATGCAGGTCTCGATCTTTGTGAAGACCGGGACCGCGCGCCCGGGGTAGTCGATGAGGGCGCGAGGCCAGGCGCGCCCCCTGCGATCTGAGCCCAATTGGAACGAGTGACGGGAATCGAACCCGCATTTCCAGCTTGGAAGTGAACGCCAGAGATCCATGTACAGGTAGATGAGACGCGGCGTACACAGTGGTGGCCCAGTGTCCGGTCCTGGCCGTCAGTCTGGTGGTGTGATCTCCAGCACAACCTGATCAGGCACAAGAGGTTGACGGAGCGGCTCCGCCGCCGCCTCAGCGCCGCACGGTGCGCGGCGTGCTCGTGGCTACTTGGTCAGAGAGAAGGTCAGTCCCGTCATCGGGAACGTCTCTGTACCACTCGTGTAGCAAATCTCGACCCCGTACTCCAACTGCGTCGGGACCGCTGTGGCGTTGACGATGCCCTCTGCCACCAGCCACTTGAAGGCGTCGAGAATGTTCACCGACCCCGAGGTGACCTGCGTGTCACGGAAGAACATCAGCTCGCCGCCGTTGTTGAGGAACTTGTACCCGACGCCTCCGAGTGTCACGGCAGTCGTTGCCTGGTCCGGCCAGTAGCTCTGTGTCCCGGCCCACTGGTTCCAGATCATGATTTCGGTTGACCAGTTGTTCAGCCACAGGTCATAGGCGGCGTCCCATCCACCGGCCGAGGGGTACGCCTCGGAGAAGGTGCTTGTGATGGTCGTGAAGCCGGTGATCGGGGTCGTGGTGCCTGTTTCACGCCCGCCCACGTCGTACTCGGTGTCGGGGTAGGTCTCGACCGCCCCTGTCTCGTCGGGTTGGTTCGACACGGCGAACCAGCTCGACTGGTTGCAGACGTAGATGCTCTGCGGGCCGTGTGTGCCGTTCCAGGCGTCGTTGTTCACCCACCAATATTCGGGGCTTGGCGGACCGGGGTCGGTGTTGATCGTCCCTTCGGGGTTTGTGGTGTGGTAGCTCGGGTCGGTGCAGTTGCCGCCAGCAGACGGTGTTGTCGGAGGCGGCGACGTGGTTTTTGTTGTCGTGGTGGGGGGTGGGGGTGCCGGGGTAGCCGTTGTCGTCGTAGGTGCAGGGGCCGGAGTGGTCGTCGTCGGCACAGCCCCCACGACATCGGTGACATGGACTGTTAACCCCGGCAGCGAGCCGACAAAGCCAGCATCCCCGAAGGCGAAGATGCCGCCATCAGCCCCGACCAGCCAGTAACCACCTGTGTCGGCGGTGGGCACGATCCCGATGACCGGATGCGCT
>JBKQNY010000063.1:0-32558 GCA_052145775.1 Acidimicrobiales bacterium | reverse complement strand
CGCCCCTTCGGGGCGCCGTCGCCGCGTCCGGGGAGCCGCCCGGCTGCGCCGGGCGGTAGTACTGGAGGTGTTACTTTAACCCCGTGGTTACGAAGCGCTCGGTGTCGTTGGGCGACGAGGTCGCCCGTGAGGTCGAGGCCGCGGCGCGCGAGGACGGCGTCTCCTTCAGCGCCTGGCTGTCGGGCGCGGCCGAGCGACAACTGCGGGTGCGCCAGGGCCTGCGCGGGGTGGCCGCCTGGGAGTCAGAGGCCGGGGCGCTGACGGCCGAGGAGATCGCCGCCGGCGAGGCCTTGCTCGCCCGCCTGCTCTCGGGCGTCTCGGGGATGGCCTCGAGGGTCCGCCGGCGGTGACGGCGCGCGAGGGTCTCGTCTACGGCGTGGGGGCGCTGCGGGCGGCGGCCCGCGGCGACCGGATCGTGTGGGCGGTGCACCGGGCCGCGCTGGCCAACGGCATCGTGCCGGTGGTGCCGGTGGCGGCCATCGCCGAGGCCTTTCGCACCGAGGCCCGGGGGGACCGCCTCGAGGCCCTCCTCTGCGGTGCGGAGGTGGAGGACCTCGACGACGAGGGGGCGCGCCGGGCCGGGGAACTGGCGGCGCGGGCCGACACCGCCGACCTGGTGGCGGTGGCCACCGCACAGGTGGCGGCCGGTCGCAACTGCGCGGTGGTGGCCTCCCGCCAGCACGCGCTGCGCACCGCGGCGGGGCTGCTCGGCCACGACCTCGTCATGTACGCCGTGTAGGGACGGCTTCAGCCGCGGTCGGCGGCGACCCGTCCGAGCCGGCGCAGGGCACCGGTGAGGGCGCGCTCGACCCCGAACAGCTCGGCCGCCAGGTCGTCCTCCTCGCCGGCCCGGGCCTGCTCGGCCAGGGCGGTCACCCGCCGGGTGAGCTCGTCGAGGGTGGAGGTGAGCGAGGAGAGCTCGGCGCGCGTGGTCACCTCCCGATGATGGCCCACGCGCCGGCGTCGGCGCGCATCGCGGCCCCAGGACCCGCCGTTGGGGAGTGGGGCCACAGGTAGCATCGCGGGACCATGCCCCTCACCCGCCTCGACCTTCGCGGCCGGACCGGCCCCTTCGATGCGGACCTGCCGCGCCCGGCCGACGCCGGGGGAGACGTGCGAGAGGCGGTGGCCGCCATCCTGGTCCGGGTGCGCGCCGAGGGCGATGCCGCGCTGCGGGACCTGACGGCGCGCTTCGACGGCGCCGTGCTCGAGGACCTGGACGTCGACGAGGGCGCGGCGACCGCAGCGCTTGCGAGGGTGGACGATGAGCTGCGCCAGGCGCTCGAGGTGGCGTGGTCGAGGATCTGCGCCTACCACGCCCTCGAGTCACCGCCGCCGCCCGACTTCGTCGACGGCGGGGTCAGGGTGCGGCACCTGGTGCGCCCGGTGGAGCGGGCCGGCTGCTACGCGCCGGGCGGGCGGGCCCGCTACCCCTCGACGGTGCTCATGTGCGCCGCCCCGGCCACCGTGGCCGGAGTGGGACGGCTCGTGCTCTGCGTGCCGCCGGGGCCCGACGGTGCCCTCGACGACGCCACCCTGGCGGCCGCGGCCATCGCCGGGTACGACGAGATCTACCGCGTGGGCGGCGCCCAGGCCATCGGGGCCATGGCGTACGGCACCGAGACGATTCCGCGCGTAGACGTGGTGGTGGGGCCGGGCAACCGTTATGTGGCCGAGGCCAAACGCCAGGTGTCGGGGACGGTGGGTGTGGCCTCGGCCTTCGCCGGCCCCTCCGAGGTGGTGGTGGTGGCCTCCCCTGACACCCCGGCCCGGCTGGCCGCGGTCGATCTGGTCGTCCAGGCCGAGCACGGCCCCGACGGGCTCGCCTGGCTGGTGACCTGGTCGCCGGAGAAGGCCGACGAGGTCGAGGCCGAGGTGGACCGCTTCGTTCACTCCTCGCCGCGGCGGGCCGACCTCGAGGCCACCCTGGCCTCTGGTGGCTACACGTGCCTGGTGGACGGGCCCGAGGCGGCCATGGAGGTGTCCAACGTCGTGGCCCCCGAGCACCTCGAGCTCCTCTTCGACGGGGCCGAGGACCTGCTGCCGGCGGTGCGGGCGGCCGGGGCGGTCTTCTGCGGGCCGTGGTCGCCGGCCAGCCTGGGCGACTACCTGGCCGGGCCGAACCACGTCCTGCCGACCAACCGCACCGCCCGCTTCGCCTCGGCGCTGCGCGCCGACGACTTCCGCCGCCACATCCACGCCGTCTCGGCCAGCCCTGAGGCGATGGCCTCGCTCGGCCGCCACGTCGTCACCCTGGCCACCACCGAAGGGCTGCCCGCCCACGCCGAGTCGATCCGGCTGCGCTCTTGAGCGCGCTCGTCCCACTCCGCTCCGACCTGGCCGCCCTCGAGGGCTACCACTCCCCGCAGGTGGCGACGCCGGTGCGCCTCAACACCAACGAGTCGCCTTTCCCGCCGCCGGAGACCTGGTGCGACGACCTGGCGGCTGAGATCGAGCGGATCGAGTTCAACCGCTACCCCGACCGGGGGGCCGCCGAGCTCCGGGGCGCGCTGGCCGAGCTGCACGGCGTCAGGGCCGAGGAGGTCTTCTGTGCCAACGGGTCCAACGAGGTCCTGCAGTGCCTCCTGCTCGCCTTCGGCGGACCGGGCCGCCGGGCCCTGCTCTTCGAGCCCACCTACGCCCTGCACACCCACATCGCCCGGTTGACCGGCACCGCGGTGGTGGCCGGCGGGCGCGGGCCGGACTTCCGCATCGACGTCGCCGAGGCCGAGAGGCGGCTGGCCGCCACACGACCGGAGATCACCTTCGTCTGCTCGCCCAACAACCCGACCGGGGGCGCCGAGCGGCCCGAGGTGGTGGCCCGCATCGCCGACGCGGCACCCGGGCTGGTGGTGGTGGACGAGGCCTACGGCCAGTTCGCCCGGACCTCGGCCCTGGACCTGCGGGGCCCCGAGCGCCCGGGGCTGGTCGTCGTGCGCACCTTCTCCAAGACCTGGGCCATGGCCGCCTGTCGGCTGGGCTACCTGGTGGCCGATCCCGCCGTGGTGGCCGGCTGCGAGGCGGTCGCCCTGCCCTACCACCTGTCGGCCTTCAGCCAGGCGGCCGGCGTGTTGGCCCTGCGCTACCGCCGGGAGATGGAGGCCCGCGTGGCGGCCGTGGCCGAGGAACGCGGCAGGGTGTCGGCCGCGTTGGTGGACCTGGCGGTGGAGTGGTGGCCGTCGGACGCCAACTTCATCCTCTTCCGCCCGACCGGGCGCGAGGCGGGCGCGGTGTGGCAGGGGCTCTTGGAGGCCGGCGTCCTGGTGCGAGACTGTTCGAGCTGGGACGGACTGGCCGGGTGCCTGCGGGTCACGGTGGGCACCCCCGCCGAGAACGACCGGTTCTTGGAGGCCCTCGGGCGGTGCCTGGGGGCGGCGCGATGAGAGGACGCAGCAGATGACGAGCAACGGGTCCCGGCGGGCCGAGGGCGAGCGCACCACCAAGGAGACCGCCATCAGCGTCTCGGTCGACGTCGACGGCACGGGGTCGGTGGAGGTCTCGACCGGCCTGCCCTTCTTCGACCACATGCTCGAACAGCTCGGGCGCCACGGCGGGTTCGACCTCGTGGTGCGGGCCGAGGGGGACCTGGCCGTCGACGCCCACCACACCGTCGAAGATGTCGGCATCGTGCTGGGCGGGGCGGTGGCCCGGGCCCTCGGCGACAAGGCGGGGGTGCGGCGGTTCGCCTCGGCGCTGCTCCCCCTCGACGAGGCCCTGGTGGAGGTGGCTCTCGATCTCTCGGGCCGCCCCTTCCTCGCCTACGACGTCCCCTTTGCGCCCGACGTGGCGGGGCTCGGGTCACCACCGTTCGCCCCCCAGCTGGCCGAGGAGTTCTGGCGGGCCTTCGTCACCGCCGCCGGCATCACCCTGCACGTGCGTCTGCAGGCGGGGAAGAACACCCACCACATCCTCGAGGCCACCTTCAAGGGGGTGGCGCGTGCGCTGCGCGACGCGGTGCGGGTCGAGGGCGGCGCCATCCCCTCTACCAAGGGCGCTCTGTGAGCCGGCCGTGACCGGGGCCGCCGACGGCACCATCGCCGTCCTCGACTACGGCATCGGCAACCTGCGCTCGGCCGAGAAGGCCCTGGTGCACCTCGGCGCACCGGCCCGGCTGGTGGTCCGCCCCACAGAGGTGGACGGGGCGGCCGGCGTGGTCCTGCCCGGGGTGGGCGCCTTCGGGGCCTGCGCCGCGGCCCTCGAGCGGACCGGCCTCGGCGAGGCGGCCCGGCGTGCCGCGCTGTCGGGTGTCCCGTTCCTTGGCATCTGCGTGGGCTTCCAGCTTCTCTACGCCCGAAGCGAGGAGAGCCCCGGCTCGGCGGGGCTCGGCATCTTGGAGGGGGAGATCCGGCGGCTCCCCGAGGGGGTGAAGCTCCCCCAGATGCAGTGGAACCGCCTGGAGCGCTGTCCGGGCACCGCCTCGCAGCTGCTCGAGGGCCAGCCGGCGTCGCCCTGGGTCTACTTCGTGCACTCCTACGCCCCGGTGATCGGACCCGAGACCGTGGCCACCTGCGACTACGGCGGCCCGGTGGCCGCCGTAGTCGAGCACGGCAACGTCTGGGGGACCCAGTTCCACCCCGAGAAGTCCGGGACGGCGGGGCTGTCCCTCCTCTCCAACTTCGTGACCCGCTGCGCGGCGACGGCGCCGGCCGGCTGATGGAGCTGCTGGCGGCGATCGACCTGGTGGCCGGCGAGGCGGTCCGCCTGGTCCAGGGTGACTTCGGCCGCCGGACCGACTACGGCGACCCGGCCGAGGTGGCCCGGCGCTACATGGACGGCGGGGCCCGCTGGCTCCACCTGGTCGACCTCGACGCGGCCCGCACCGGAGACCCGTCCAACCGCCCGGTGGTGGCCCGGTTGGCGGCCGCGGCCGGGGCCCGGGGGGTCCGGGTCCAGGCGGGCGGCGGCGTGCGGTCGGAGAACGACGTCGCCGAGCTGCTGGCGGCCGGCGTGGACCGGGTGGTGCTCGGTACCGCCGCCGTGGAGGACCCGGCCCTGGCCGCCGACTGCGCCCGTCGCCACCCCGGGTCGGTGGCCGTGGGCCTGGACTACCGCCGGGCCGACGACGGGTCGCTGGTGGCGGCCTCGCGTGGCTGGCTGGAGAGCTCGGGGCGGACGGTCGCCGAGGCGCTGGGCGCCCTCGAGGGCGCGCCGCTGGCGGCCCTGGTGGTGACGGCCATCGACCGCGACGGGACCCTCTTGGGACCGGACCTCGACGGCCTGGTGGCCGTCCTCGACACGACGGCGACGCCGGTGGTGGCCTCCGGTGGGGTCTCCTCGATCGAGGACCTGCGGGCGCTGGCCGAGCGGCGCGCCTCGGGCGGGCGGCGGCTCGAGGGCGTGGTGGTGGGCCGGGCGCTGCTCGACGGCCGCATCGAGCTGGAGGAGGCGATCGCCGCGTGCGCACCGTCCGTGTGATCCCCTGCCTGGACGTCACCGGCGGCCGGGTGGTGAAGGGCGTGCAGTTCGTGGACCTGGTCGACGAGGGCGACCCGGTGGAGCTGGCCACCCGCTACGACGCCGAAGGTGCCGACGAGCTCACCTTCCTCGACATCACGGCGTCCTCCGACGAGCGCCAGACCATGGTCTCGGTGGTGGCCCGAACGGCCGAGCAGGTGTTCATCCCCTTCACCGTGGGCGGGGGGGTGCGCAGCGCCGAGGACGGGCGCCGCCTGCTGCGGGCCGGGGCCGACAAGGTGGCCCTCAACACGGCCGCCCTCGAGCGCCCCGGGCTCGTGGCCGAGCTGGCGGCGGAGTTCGGCGCCCAGTGCGTGGTGGTGGCCATCGACGCCCGGGCCCGGCCCGGGGGTGCGGGCTGGGAGGTGCACACCCACGGGGGGCGCCGTCCCGCCGGCCGGGACGCCGTGGCCTGGGCCGTCGAGAGCGCCGACCTGGGGGCGGGGGAGATCCTCCTCACCTCGATGGACCGCGACGGGACCGGGGATGGCTTCGACCTCGAGCTGACCCGGGCCGTGGTCGACGCGGTGGGGGTGCCGGTGGTGGCCTCGGGGGGCGTGGGCACGCTCGAACATCTCGTGGAGGGGGCCACGGCCGGGGGGGCCGACGCCGTGCTGGCCGCCTCGATCTTCCACCGGCGCCGCCACACGGTGGGGGAGGCCAAAGCCCATCTGGCGGCCCACGGTGTGGCGGTGCGCCCGGTCGACTGAGCGCACCGTGGGCGGACGGCGCGGCCGGGGGTGCGGGCCGTATGCGGTACCGTGCCAGGGGTGGCAACCAAGAAGGCTCCCGAGCCCAGCGCGTCCAAACAGCCCATCTCCGTCCTGTTCGATCGGGTGCTGGTGCAGGTGGCGCACGCCGAGGGGGAGCGACGGTCGAGGGCGGGCATCCTCATCCCCGCCACGGCCGAGGTCTCCCGCCGACTGGCCTGGGCCGAGACGGTCGCCGTCGGCCCCCACGTGCGGGCGGTGAAGCCCGGCGACAAGGTCCTGTTCAACCCCGAGGACGGCTTCGAGGTGGAGGTCCAGGGCGAGGAGTACGTCATCCTGCGCGAGCGCGACGTGCACGCGGTGGCCTCCGAGCGGATCGACGGCGGCACCGGGCTCTACCTGTGAGATCGCGGTGACCGCCACCGAGCACCCCGCCGGCGTGCCCCTCGCCGAGGTGGACGAGGCCCTCCTCAAAGAGGTGCGCTTCGACGACCGCGGGCTGGTGGTGGCGGTGGTCCAGGACGCCGACAGCGCCCAGGTGCTCACCGTGGCCTACATGAACGCCGAGTCCCTGCGCCGCACCGTCGACACCGGGCGCACCTGGTTCTGGAGCCGCAGCCGGGCCGAGCTGTGGTGCAAGGGGGAGTCGTCGGGGGACCGCCAGTACGTGCGCGAGGTCCGGGTCGACTGCGACGCCGACGCCCTGGTGGTCCTGGTCGACCAGCACGGCGACGGCGCCTGCCACACCAAGGAATGGTCGTGCTTCTACCGCACCGCGGCCCGGGGACCGGGCGTGCCGCGCCCGACGAGCGACCCTGCGCCCGGTCGGGTGGGCGGGTGAGCGGCCCCGGGTCCCCGGCGCCGGCCGCGCTCGAGCTGCGACCGGGACCCAAGGAGTTCGCCGACCTGGCCGCCGACCACGCCGTCGTGCCGGTGTGGGCCGAGGTGGTGGCCGACACCCTCACCCCGGTGGCCGCCTTCCACAACGCCGTGGGCTCGGGCCCGGGGTTCCTCCTCGAGTCGGTCGAGGGAGGGGAGCGCTGGGGCCGCTACTCGTTCGTGGGCCGCGCCCCTTTGGCCACGGTGGTGGCCCGCGGCCGCCAGGTGTCGTCCACCGGCCGCCTGGCCGTGCCCACCGGCGGCGGCCGGGGCGTCCTGGCCGCCCTGGAGGAGCTGCTGGCCGCCTGCCGCTCGCCGGCCCTGGCCGAGCTGCCGCCGCTCCACGCCGGGGTGGTCGGCTACCTCGGCTACGACGTGGTGCGCGAGATCGAGCACCTCCCCGACGTCCCGCCCGACGACCTGGGGTTCCCCGACGCCGGCCTCATGGTGATCGGCCAGCTGGCCGCCTTCGACCACTGGCGCCAGCGGCTGGTGGTGGTCGACAACGTGGTGGTCGACCCGAGCTGGTCGCCCGCCGGGACCGAGGCCGCCTACGCCGCGGCCGGCCGACGCGTGGCCGAGCTGGCCGCCGACTGCCACCGGTCCGCGCCGGGCGGACCCATCCCGGCCCCCGGGCGCGAGACGCCCCCGGCCGAGCGGACCCGCACCATGGACTCGCAGGCCTACATGGACGCCGTGGCCGCGGCCAAGGAGCACATCGTGGCCGGGGACATCTTCCAGGTGGTCCTCTCCCAGAGGTTCGACCTGGAGCTCGGGACCGACCCCTTCTCCGTCTACCGCGCCCTGCGCCTCTTGAACCCCAGCCCCTACCTCTACTTTCTCCGGCTCGACGAGGTGACGGTGGTCGGGTCGTCCCCCGAGCCCATGGTCCGCCTGCGCGACGGCCTGGTGACCTCAAGGCCCATCGCCGGCTCTCGCCCGCGCGGCACCACCGAGGAGCAGGACCGGCTGCTGGCCGGCGAGCTGGTGGAGGACCCCAAGGAGCTGGCCGAGCACGTCATGCTGGTCGACTTGGCCCGCAACGACGTGGGGCGGGTGGTCCAGTTCGGGACCGAGACGGTCGACGAGCTGATGACCGTGGAGCGCTACAGCCACATCATGCACCTCACCTCCCAGGTGACGGGCCGCCTGCGCCCGGGGCTCGGCCCCATCGACGTGCTGCGGGCCACCCTGCCCGCCGGCACCCTCTCGGGGGCGCCCAAGGTGCGGGCCATGCAGATCATCGACGACCTCGAGCCGACCAAGCGCGGCATCTACGGCGGGGTGGTGGGCTACCTCGACTTCTCGGGCAACCTCGACACGGCCATCGCCATCCGCACCCTGGTGGTCGCCCCCGACGGCCGGGCCTCGGTCCAGGCGGGCGCGGGGATCGTGGCCGACAGCGACCCGCGCACCGAGGACGAGGAGTGCAGCCACAAGGCGGCGGCCCTCCTCGCCGCGGTGGCCGCCGCCCGGGAGATGGCGGCCGGGACCGCGCCGTGAGCCCGGCCGCGCCCGACGGCGCGCTGGCCGAGGACTACGCCGCCCTGCGCCAGGGCTGGGCGGCCCGCCGGGTCGAGCGCGACGCCGTGGCGCTGGCCGGCCCCGACGCCGCCGACTACCTCCAGGGGCAGTGCAGCCAGGACGTTGCCGCGCTCGGGGTGGGGGAGACGGCCGACACCCTCCTCTTGGAGCCCGACGGCAAATTGACGGCGCTGGTCCGCGTCGTCCGCACCGCCGGGGACCGCTTCGTGCTCGACACCGACCACGGCTACCGGGCGGCGGTCGCCGCACGACTGGCCCGGTTCCGCCTGCGCGCCAAGGTGGAGATCGAAGAGGTCCCCGCCGACGAGTGGGGCTGTGTGGCGCTGCGCGGTCCGCTCGTTCCACGCCTGCACGAGGTGGACGGGGCGTGGGTCGTGGTGTTCGACTGGAACGGGGTGACCGGCGTGGACCTCCTCGGGCCGGTGGCCGACACCGCGGCACCCGCCGAGACCCGCTGGTGCGGGGCGGCGGCCTGGGAGGCCCTGCGGGTGGAGGCGGGGATCCCGGCCATGGGCCGCGAGCTCGATGAGCGGACCATCGCCCCCGAGGCCGGGTTGGTCGGCCGCACGGTCTCCTTCACGAAGGGGTGCTACACCGGCCAGGAGCTCATCGCCCGGCTTGACGCCCGGGGAAACAAGGTGGCGCGCCGCCTGTGCGGGGTGGTCCTCACCGGACCGGAGTCCGCCAGCCCGGGAGGTCTGGACGGGGCGGCGCTGGTCGCGGTGGACGGCCGGGAGGTGGGGCGGGTGACCTCGTCGGCCTGGTGCCCGGGGCTGAGCGCGCCGGCCGGCCTCGCGTACCTCCACCGCTCGGTCCTGGTCCCCGGGCCGGTGCGCGTGGTGACCGGGGCAGTTCTGCCCGGCGCGGGGCCGTTCGGTGAGGCGCCGGCACTCGAGGCTGAGGCCCGGCCGCTACCGCTGGTCGTCTGAGGCGCCGCCGCCGGGCTCAGCTGGCCCCGCGGGTGCCCCGCCGGCGGACCAGGGAGTCGACGGTGACCGCGCCGAGCAGCACCAGGGCCGTGGCGATGTCCTGGCCGGCCGCGCTCACCCCGAGCAGGCCGAGGCCGTTGTAGACCGCGGCGATCACGAGGCCGCCCAACAGCGCGTGGACCGCCTTGCCCTTGCCGCCGAACAGGCTCGTGCCGCCGATCACGGCGGCGGCCACCGCGTAGAGGACCAGGGTGCCCCCGTCGATGTCGGTGGCCATCGACCCGAGCCGGGACTCGTAGACGAGGCCGGCCAGACCCGCCGTGAAGCTGCACAGGGCGAAGGCCGCGGTGCGGATCAGCGGCACGTTGACGCCGGCTCGCCGGGCGGCCTCGGGGTTGGCCCCGATGGCGTAGATGTAGCGGCCCAGCCGGGTCCGTCCGAGGAGGACGGTCCAGGCCACCAGGATCACCAAGATGAAGGGCACCACCCAGGGGACACCCCGCAGGGGCACCAGGACGCCCCGGTTGACGTTGCACACCCAGACCAAGAGGACCCCGGCCACGGCCACGACGGCGATCAGGGCGATGGTGACCGTGAGGGGAGGGGCGCTGAGCCCGCTGTGGCGGCGCCGGGCGGCGCGGGTCAGGGTGTAGACGGAGTACAGCACCAGCACCGCGATCAGGGCGATCCAGCTCACCGCCGTGCTCATGTTGGCATTGACCAATTCGTAGACGACGTTGGTGGGGGGGATGGAGATCACCCCGCCCACCGCCGTCTTGTCGATGTCGGCCAGGAAGATCATGACCCCCTGCCAGCCGAGGAGGCCGGCCAGGGTGACCACGAAGGCGGGCAGCCGAAGGCGGGTGATGAGGGTGCCCTGGAGGACGCCGATGGCCGCCGTCACCATGAGGCCGATGGCCACCGCACCCCACCACGGCCAGTAGTAGGGGGCGGCCATGAGCTCGGCCACGATGAAGGCGCCCACGGCGGCCACGTAGCCGATGGACAGGTCGATCTCGCTGAGTAGGAGGGCGAAGGTCTCGGCCAGCCCCAGCAGCACAAAGACTGCCGCCTGCACCAGGAGGTTGACGAGATTCCCGGCCGAGAGGAACTTCGACTGCTGGACCTGGAAGATCACCACGATCAGGATGAGGCCGGCGATGATGGGTAGGGCCCCGCTGTCCCCGCCTCGCACCCGGCGGCCCCAGGCCGTGAGGTACTCGCGGAACGAGCCGACCAGTTCGGGGGGGACGTCTGTGGCCCCCGCCACGAGCAGCTCGCCGTCGGTCCCGCCCACGGCGTAGCGGGGGGCGACGGGGGAGGTAGGAGCGGGGGCATCCGCCCACATGCGGGGGTTGGGCTGGCCCGTTGTCGGACCGTCGGTGGGGGCGTCACCGGCCGGGGGGCTCACGATCCTGCCCCTTGTTCCGCTCCGTCGGGCGGTTGGTCGCCGTTGGTGCCGCTGCGCTCGGACCGTCCGGTGGTCATGTAGTCCACCACGCTCGGCCGATCGAACTCGTGCGCCGGGCCGGCGGTGACCATGCGGCCGAGGTGGAGCACGGCGATCCGGTCGGCCACGGCGAAGACGTCGTTCAGGTTGTGCGAGATGACGATCACGCCGACACCCTGACCGGACAGCCGGGTGATCAGGTCGAGCACGAGCTGGGTCTGGGAGACCCCGAGGGCGGCGGTGGGCTCGTCCATGATGACGAGCTTGGCCTTGGACATGACCGCCTTGGCCACGGCCACCGACTGGCGCTGCCCGCCCGAGAGCGAGGCCACCGGCTGGCGGACTGAGCGCACGGTGGTGACCGAGAGTTCTTTCAAGGTCTGCAGCGCGGCGAGCTCCATCTTCCCCTCGTCCAGGAGGCCACGGCGGAGCAGTTCGTGGCCGAGAAACATGTTCTGGACCACGTCGAGGTTGTCGCAGAGGGCGAGGTCCTGGTAGATCGTCGTGATGCCGAGATTCTCGGCGTCCTTGGGCCCGTGCAGGTGGAGGGGCCGCCCCTCCCAGAGTATCCGCCCCCCATCGGGCTCCCAGAGCCCCGAGATCGTCTTGATGAGGACCGACTTGCCGGCCCCGTTGTCGCCGCAGAGCGCGGTGACCTGGCCGGCCGGCACGTCGAGGTCGACCTTGGTGAGCGCCTGGACGGGACCGAAGTGCTTGGAGACCCCCTGGAGGGAGACCAGCGGGGGGGCGTCTGTCTTGGCCGCCGGCTCCGGCATGGCGACGGCCGCTGTGCCCGGGGGATCAGCCGGCACCCGGCCCCTCCGGCGCGAAGGGAACGGTCGGCCGCATGCCACCGCCCCCGCCGCGGGAAACGGCGGGGGCGGTGGCATCGGTCACGCCATCGAGCGTAGCCACGCTCGTGCGGTCGGACCTAGATCCCAGCTGCTTGGCAGGCGGCCGCGTAAGAGCCGGCGCACAGGGAGTAGATCGGCACGAAGTTGTCCTTGATGACCGTGGCGTCCATGTTCTTGGTCGTCACCCACGTGGGGGTCAGCAGGACCGAGGGCACCGAGACGCCCTCCTGGGAGTCCGTGGTCTTGCCATTCACCAGCGAGGAGGGAGGCGTGACACCGGCCCGCATGAACATGGCCAACGCCGCCGCCGCCTGTGCCTCCAGGTAGATCGGCTTGTAGACGGTCCCGCACTGATAGCCCGACAGCACGTTCTGCAACCCCGTCAAGGTTGCGTCCTGACCGGTGGTCGGGAAGGTCTTGGGGGCGATCGACTTGCTGCGGAGGTAGGTGATGATCGGTGTGGCGTTCTCGTCGTTGGGGACGAGCGCCGAGTTGATTGTCGGGTGGGCGGTGTACGCCGCCTGGAACTCGGTCAGGGCCTGGGGCGGTGTCCAGGTGCCGGCCGGGTTTGTCACATCGGTCCACTTGCCCGAGGAGAAATAGGGCTTCATGACCGCGTTATAGCCCTGGGCGAAAAGCGTGGCGTTGTTGTCGGTCACCGCGCCGTGCATGACCACGACCTTGGGGGACGACACGTGCCACGCCGCCTCGCAGCTCACCAGTCCCTTGCCGAGCAGCGTGCCGACGCGGACGTTTGTGAAGCTCACGTAGTAGGTCCGGCTGCCGCCCAAGGTGAGGCGGTCGTAGTCGATGACGCCCACCCCGTGCGACTTGGCGTAGCTCTCGATCTGGGCGCCCACGCCCGAGTCGAGCGGGTCGACCAGGAGCACCGAGGCGCCGTTGGTGATGTCGGTCTGGGCGTCGGTCAGCTGGGTGGCGTCGCTGCCCTGGGCGTTTTGGATCTCGTACTGCGAGGTCGAGAGGCCGGCGGTCTTGAAGGCCTGGGCCAGGTCCGGCGCGTCGAACTCCACGTAGCGGGTCGAGGTGGTGGTGTCGGGCAGGAGCGCCGCCACCTTGCCGTGACCCTTGCTCACCAAGGGCTTCAGCGCCTTCATCGCCGCGTAGGAGTTGTTGAAGGAGGTGGCCTTGATCTTGATTGTCACCTTGGTGGCCGCCCCCGCGGACGAGGGCAGGGCCATCGCCGCCAGCGTGGCCATGGCGGCCAGCACGGCCGCAGCCGGATACAAGGGATGTCGCTTCATTGGCTTTCCTCACTTCCCTCGCCCGAAGGCGTTCTCGGCGGCAGCCGGTGCTGTCACACGCTTGCAACATATCCTCATTAGTCGCGGTTTACCCGTAAAGAGTCGAAAGTCCCGACCCCGCCCGGCAGATCCCCTGGTCGCCGAGAGCTGATCGCCCTGGCCGAAGGACAATTTGCCTCAGACCCCGGGGGCCCGGCCATACGGCCCCGGGCCCATCGGCCCGCGCCCGGTCGCCGGCACGGGCTCGGCGGCACAGGGTCGCCGGGAGCCACCTGCGCCGTTGGTGCCGAGCGCCGGGGGCGGGCCACACTGGAGGCATGCCAGCCCAGTTCATCTACACCATGCGCGACCTTCGGCGGTTCTACCCGCCAGACCGGGAGGTGCTGAAGGGGATCAACCTCTCCTTCTACCCCGGGGCCAAGATCGGGGTGATCGGGGCCAACGGCTCGGGGAAGTCGTCGCTGCTGCGGATCATGGCCGGCCAGGACGACGGGTTCACCGGCGAGGCCCGGCTGACCCCGGGCTTCACGGTGGGCTACCTCTCCCAGGAGCCCGAGCTCGACCCCGCCAAGGACGTGGCGGGGAACGTGGCCGACGGGGTGGGGGAGGCCAAGGCGCTGCTGGAGCGGTTCAATGAGGTCTGCGCGGCCATGGGTGAGCCCGACGCCGACTTCGACCGGCTGCTGGCCGAGCAGGCGGACCTCCAGGACCGCATCGAGGCGGCCGGGGCGTGGGACCTCGACCGCACCTTCGAGATCGCCATGGACGCCCTGCGGCTTCCCCCCGGCGACGCCGCGGTGGACACCCTGTCAGGCGGCGAGCGACGACGGGTGGCCCTCTGCCGGCTGCTGCTGGCCAAGCCCGACCTGCTGCTGCTCGACGAGCCGACCAACCACCTCGACGCCGAGTCCGTGGCCTGGCTCGAGCGCACCCTGCAGGAGTACGCCGGCACGGTCGTGGCCGTCACCCACGACCGGTATTTCCTCGACAACGTGGCCGGCTGGATCCTCGAGCTCGACCGGGGGGCGGGGATCCCCTGGCAGGGCAACTACTCGTCGTGGCTGGAGCAGAAGCAGGACCGGCTGGCCAGGGAGGAGAAGGCCGACCGGTCCCGCCAGGAGTCGCTGGCCCGCGAGCTCGAGTGGATCCGCATGTCGCCGAGGGCCCGCCAGTCCAAGGGGAAGGCCCGGATCACCGCCTTCAACGACCTGGTAGCCGAGGCCGAGTCGGCCGAGCGGCGGCCGGACCGGCTCGAGCTCACCATCCCACCCGGCCCCCGGCTCGGCGACCGGGTGGTCGACGCCGAAGGGGTGGTGAAGGCCTACGGCGACCGGCTGCTGATCGACGGCCTCTCCTTCCTCCTGCCCCCGGGGGGCATCGTGGGCGTCATCGGCCCCAACGGGGCGGGCAAGACCACCCTTTGCCGGATGATCGTGGGCGACGAGAAGCCCGATGCCGGCACCCTCGAGGTCGGTCCCACCGTGGTCCTCGGCTACGTCGACCAGTCGCGCGAGAGCCTCGACCCCGAGGCCACGGTGTTCGACGAGATCAGCGGCGGCGCCGAGCGGATCGTGGTCGGTCGGCGCGAGATCCACGCCCGTGCTTACGTCTCGGGCTTCGGCTTCAAGGGCAGCGACCAGCAGAAGAAGGTCGGTCAGCTGTCGGGGGGCGAGCGCAACCGCGTCCAGCTGGCCAAGGTGCTGCGCAGCGGGGCCAACGTGCTGCTGCTGGACGAGCCGACCAACGACCTCGATGTCGACACCCTGCGGGCCCTGGAGGACGCGTTGGTCGAGTTCCCCGGCTGCGCCGTGGTCATCAGCCACGACCGGTGGTTCCTCGACCGGATCGCCACCCACGTGCTGGCCTTCGAGGGGGACTCGGTGGTGCGCTGGTGGGAGGGGAACTTCAGCGACTACGAGGCGGACCGCACGCGGCGGCTGGGGCTCGAGGCCGACCAGCCGCACCGCTTGCGGTACAAGCCGCTGGTTCGCGACTGACCCACCGGCCCATCGGATGCGGACGGGCGCGCGTGGAGCGGCCGTCGGGGCGTGTCCGAGCGCGATCCGACCGCACCGCGATCGGTCTCGGGGATTCGGACCCCGTGGGGCCGGTGGGACTGCGGTACCCGGCGCCATGCGCCGGGGGGGTGCTCAGATCACCCGGACGTTCTGCGCCTCTTCTCCCTTGCGGCCCGGGGCCACGTCGAACTCGACCTGCTGACCCTCGGTCAGCGACCGGTAGCCGGAGCCCTGGATGTTGGAGTAGTGGACGAACACGTCGTCACCCTGCTCACGCGAGATGAAGCCGAAGCCCTTCTCGGAGTTGAAAAATTTCACAGTCCCAGTTGCCAACGATTTCTCGCTCTCATGTTCCACGACCCCGGACCGTTCCGAAGCCGCCCCGATACGATACCGCCTTCCGGCCACCCCCGGCGCCGCAGGCCGCGGAAGAGGGGTCCGAGGGCCATCGGCGCACCACCGTCTGCGAGGTCAGCGCCGCCCGCCGGCGCCGCCCGACGGAGTGCCCGCGGGACCCCGACGCAGGCCGCCGGGTTCTTGTAGGGTCCCTCCCCGTGATCGTGCCCGACGACCTGCGGTACTCGAGCGACCACGAGTGGGCCCGCCGCGACGGGGTCACGGTGCGGGTGGGCATCACCGACTACGCCCAGGACGCCCTCGGCGACATCGTCTACGTCGACCTCCCGGCATTGGGGGACACCGTCGAGGCCGGCGGCGCGCTCGGCGAGGTGGAGTCCACCAAGTCCGTCTCCGAGATCTACGCGCCGGTCGCCGGCACGGTGGCCGCCGTCAACTCGGCGCTGGCCGACGCGCCCGAGCGGCTCAACGCCGACCCCTACGGAGAGGGGTGGATCTGCGAGCTCGAGGTGGCCGACGCCGAGGCGGTCGACGCGCTCCTCGACGCCGCCGCGTACCGGGAGCTGATCGACGGTTGACGGGGCGGCAAGGGCGGCCTGGGTGCCGCGGCTCGGCGGAAGAACAGGCACGGAGGAGCGACTACCGTGATGGGCGTGTTCTGCCACAACTGCGGGCATCGGAACCCCTCGGGGGTCAATTTCTGCTCGTCGTGTGGCGCCGCCCTGCCGGGCGAGTCGTCGGAGACCACCATCTCGCTGCAGCCGGTGACGGACCAGGGGGAGGCCGGTGATGAGGACGACGCCGTCACTCTGGTCGAGGTGCCTCACGGCACCGGGGCCCTGGTCGTCAAGCGCGGGCCGAACATCGGCTCGCGGTACCTGCTGGAGCAACCGGTCACCAAGGCCGGGCGCCACCCCGAGAGCGACATCTTCCTCGACGACATCACGGTCTCCCGACGCCACGCGGAGATCCGGCGCGAGGAGGACGGCAAGGTGGTGATCCGCGACGTCGGCTCCCTGAACGGCACGTACGTGAACAGGGAGCGGATCGACGAGCAGGTGCTCTCGGGGGGAGACGAGGTGCAGATCGGCAAGTTCAAGCTCGTGTACCTCGTCGCCGGGGACGAGTGACCGACCGGTGATCACCCGCGCCTACCTGTCGATCGGAGACGTGCTCACGCTGCTGCGCGAGGAGTTCCCCGACGTCACCATCTCCAAGATCCGGTTCCTCGAGAGCCAGGGCCTGGTCAACCCCGAGCGCTCCCCGTCGGGGTACCGCAAGTTCTACGAGCAGGACGTGGAGCGGCTCCGCTGGGTCCTGCGCCAGCAGCGGGAGCACTTCCTGCCCTTGAAGGTCATCCGGGACCGCCTGGCCCAGGAGGACGGAGAATCGATGGAGATAAGCGCCCCGCCCGCCGCCATCGCCGCGTTGCTGCAGCCCACGGCCGCCGGCACCAGCGCACCGCCCGCGCCAAGCGGCGAGCGGATCGAGCGGGAGAACGGCATCGAGCGGGCGGCCCGGCTGGTCCACACGCCCTCGACTGCCGACGCCGCGGTCTCGCCGTCCCCGTCCGCCGCGCCGCGGCCGCTGGCACCCCTCCATCAGGCGACGACATTGCACCCTCACGGCGCGGCCGACGGTCGGGGTCCGGCCGGCGACGAGGCGCGCACCGCGCCGTCACCGGTGCTCGACGCCGACCCTCCGGCCAGACAGCGGGCGCAACGGCCGAGCGAACCCTCGGCACCCGCCGCCGCGCCGGCACCTCCCGCCGAGCGCGCCGCGCCGGCGCCGGCCCCGTTGCACCCTCCCGTGTCGGCCGAGCCCCCCTCGTCGCCTCCGCCGTCCTCCTCGCCCCCGTCGAGCGCCGGGGTGTCGGGGGCCAGCATGACCCTCGAGGAACTCTGTGCAGCCAGCGGCCTCGGCCCCGCAGAGATCGCCTCGCTCGAGGGGTTCGGCCTGATCGAGGGGATCCCGGTCGGCGGGGTCCTCTGCTACGACGAGGAGGCGCTGGTGGTGGCCAAACTGGTGGCCGAGTTCGGCCGCTACGGGATCGAGCCCCGCCACCTCCGCCTCTACCGCAACGCCGTCGAGCGGGAAGTGGGGCTGATCGAGCAGATCGTCACCCCGCTCCTGCGCCAGCGCAATCCCGAGGCCCGCCAGCGGGCGGTCGACGCCTCGGGGGACCTGGCCCGGCTGGGGGAGGGGCTGCGGTCCGCCCTGCTGCGCCGGGAAATGCATCGCCTGCTGGGCCACTGAGTCCGACACACGTCCAGACCCGACGGCGCTACATTTCAGACATGGTCGAAGTACGGCTGCGCGCTGTTCGGGTCGACCTCCAGTCGAACACCCCGGTCCTGCTGCTCCAAGAAACCGAGGGAGAGGGCCGCACCCTGCCCATCTTCATCGGGACGCCGGAGGCGGCGGCGATCGCCTACGCCCTCCAGGGCGTCGAGATGCCCCGGCCGATGACCCACGACCTGATCAAGGAGCTCCTCGGAGCCCTCGAGGCCGACGTCGAGCGGGTGCTGGTCACCGAGCTGCGGTCCTCGACCTACTTCGCCGAACTGCAGCTGCGGCGGGGGACGGACCGGACCACGGTCTCGTGCCGGCCCTCGGACGCGGTGGCCGTGGCGGTGCGGACCGGCAGCCCGCTGTTCGTCTCCGACGAGCTCATGGACGCCGAGGGCATCGTGCTGGCCATCGACGGGTCCGAGGACGAGGACGACGCCACCCCCGAGGAGCTGGTGGGCCAGTTCCGCCAGTTTCTCGACAGCATCAAGCCCGAAGACTTCGGCTCCTAGCGGACGCCGTTCGTGGCCCCTGAAGGACCCCGGCGTCCGCAGGTCGCGCCGTTCGGCCGGTGGCCCTCGCCCCTCGACGCGCCGGCGGCCGGCGCGGGCCGTCGGTCTCGCTCGGCCCTCTCCTCCGACGGCGCCAGCCTCTACTGGCTGGAGAGCCGCCCCCAAGAGGGTGGGCGCGTGGTCGTCGTGCGCAGCGCGCCGACAGGTGACCTCGAGGAGGTCTCCCCACCGGCGGTGAGTGTGCGCTCCCGGGTGCATGAGTACGGGGGCGGCGCGTACTGCCTCGTGCCGTCTGCGGGGGCCGCCCCGGCCCTTGCCTACGTCGACCAGTCGGACCAGCGGGTCTGGCTGGCCCGCCCCACAGGGGGCGCCGGTCCCGAACCCCTCGCCACCGAGCCCCTCACCCCGGCGCCCCCAGCCGGCCACCGCTGGCACCACGGCGACCTGCGGGCCACCGGCGACGGGGGCCACGTGCTGTGCGTCCGCGAGGCCCACGACGGGGCCGGGGGGGTCACCCGGACGGTGGTGGCCCTTTCAACCGGGGCGGCGTCGGGAGGGTCCACGCTGTGCGCCGGACGGGGCTTCTTCGCCGCCCCCCGACCCGACTGCGCCGGTGACCGGCTGGCCTGGCTCACCTGGGACCACCCGGACATGCCCTGGGACGCCACCGAGCTGTGGGCGGGGGAGCTGCACCGTTCGGACGGCGGGGGTCTGGCCGTGGCCGCGCCCCGCCTGGTCGCCGGCGGCCGGTCGTCGGGCGCGGGGGCCGACGGGGAGTCGGTGGGACAGCCCCTCTGGCTCGACGACGGCCGGCTGGTCTTCGTCTCGGACGCCGCGGGGTGGTGGCAGCCGTGGTGCTGGGAGCCCGGGGGGCCGGCCGTGAGGCTGTGCGGGGACGAGGGGGAGTTCCACGGCCCCGACTGGGTCCTGGGACAGTCGACCATGGCCGAGCTGGAGGACGGGCGGCTCGGCTGCCGGCGCCGCCGGGCGGGCATCGACGAGGTGGGGACGGTGCCGACGGCCGGTGGGGGTTTTCGCACCCTCGAGCAACCCTGTGTGTCGGTGAGCGCGGTGTGCGCTCACCGTGGGGGGCTGGCCTGGCTCGGATCTTCGCCGGAGCGGCCGGCGGGGCCGTGGTGGGCGGCGAGGAGCGACGGGTCATTCAAGGATGTGGCACCGGTCGGCTCCCTCGGAACCGGCCCGCTCGAACACGCCGACGTCTCGGTGGCCGAGCCCTTCTCGGTCACCACCGAGCGGGGGGAGCTGCCCGGCCTCTACTACCGGCCCACCCTGGCCGGAGTGCACGGTCCCGACGGCGCCCTTCCCCCGCTCGTGGTCTTCTGCCACTCGGGCCCGACCGGCTGTGCCGAGGCCAGCTTCGACCCGGTGCTCCAGTTCTTCACCAGCCACGGCTTCGCCGTCGCCGCCGTCGACTACGCGGGGAGCACCGGCTATGGCCGCGCCTACCGACGCCGTCTGCGGGGGGCCTGGGGCCTCGCCGACGCCGACGACTGCGCGGAGGCCGCCCTGGCGCTCGCCGAGAGGGGGCTGGCCGACGGCGATCGCATGGCCGTGCGGGGGAGCAGCGCCGGGGGGTTCACCGCCCTGTGCGCGCTGGCCCGCTCGCGGGCCTTCGCTGCCGCGGTGTCGTGGTACGGGGTGACCGACCTGGCGGCCCTGGCCGCCTCCACCCACGACTTCGAGGCCCACTACAACGACCGGCTGGTCGGCCCGCTGCCCGAGGCGGCCGAGGAGTACCGCCGGCGGTCGCCGGTCAACCTGGTCGACGAGATGGAGGGGGCCGTCCTCGTCCTCCAGGGGCTCGACGACCCGGTGGTGCCCCCCGAGCAGGCCACCGCCATGGTGGCTGCGCTGCGCCTGCGGGGGCTCCGGGTCGAGTACCTCGGCTTCGAAGGCGAGTCCCACGGCTTCCGGCGGGCCGAAACCATGGCCACCGGCCTCGCCGCCGAGCTCGCCTTCTACCAGGAGATCCTCTGCTCGTGACCGCCAGAGAACCGCCCCCGGCGGGCCGGTGGCTGGTAAAGTCAGTGGGCACAGCCAGCGGCGCGCGTCGCCATGCCCCCCCGGGGCGCCCGCGGGAGGTCCTACGTGGTTGACATCCGATCCCGGGCGACGGCCCAGCTGCCCAGGTGGGGGCCGCTGGGCGGCGACGCCCTCCTCTACGCCGTCTCGGCCGTCTTCGCCGGGGCGACCGCGCTCTTCTCGGGCATCGCCCTCTACCGCGTCTGGGGGGAGATGGCCGCCGGGCCGTACCTGGCCGCCGCCGTCGTCGCCACGGTCCTCGCCCTGCGCCGCCGGGGGAGGGCGGGCGCCGTCGAGGGGCCCGGGGCCCGACCGCGGACGGGCATCAGATTGGCGCTCGTCGGCTTCCTGCTCCTCACCGCCACCCTCGCCCCTCTCGCCCTCGAGGTGAGCCTGCGGGGCGACGGCAGCGCCGCCCAGCACGAACAGCCCGAGGTCCTGGTCATCGAGCAGGCCGGGGCCCGCGTCGCCCACGGCCAGGACCCCTACCACGCCGTCGTCGAGCACGGTCGGGTGGTCTCTGCCGTCCCCGGCGAGCCCACCTACGAGTCGTTCTTCCCGTACCTGCCGCTCATGGCGGTCTTCGGGTTACCGGCCAGCGCCCGGCACCCGATCGGGCTGAGCGACGCCCGCGTCCTCTTCAGCGTGGTGACCCTGCTGGTGGTGGCGGTGGCGCTCCTGCTCTGTCGGGGGCCGCGGGAGGGGAAGCTCCGCACCCTGCAGTTCCTGGCCATCCTGCCCACGGCCGCCCTGCCGCTGGCCACCGGCGGTGACGACATGCCGGTCGTGGCCCTCCTGCTGCTGGCCATGGTGCTGGCCCAACGGCGCCGACCCGGCTGGAGCGGACTGGTGCTCGGCGTGGTGTCGGCCATGAAGTTCACCGCCTGGCCGCTGGCCGCCCTCGCCTTGTTCGCCGCCCGCGACCGAGACGGCCGCCGCGCCCCCGTCCGCATGGCGCTGGGCATGGCCGTGGTGGTCGTCCCGGTGGTCGTCCCCTTCATCCTGCAGAACCCGCACGCCTTCGTGGCCAACGTCTTCCTCTTCCCGATCGGCCTGGCCGGGATCGCCTCGCCGGCGGCCAGCCCCCTCCCCGGTCACCTCCTGGTGTCGGCCTTCCCGAGCCTGCACCGCGTGCTGCCCCTGACCGTGGCCGCGGTGGGCGGCGTGGTCCTCGTCCGCCACCTCTTCCGCCACCCGCCCACCACGGCGGCGGAGGCCTCGACCCTCGCTGCCTGGGTCATGCTGGTGGCCATCGTCTTCGCCCCGGCCACGCGGGTGGGGTACCTGCTCTACCCGATCGACTTCTTCGTGTGGGCGCAGATGCTCAAGGCCGCCGACCGCCGGGAGCTCGAAGTGCCGGTCGACGCCGACGCAAAGATCCTGGTGGCCTGAGTTCCGGCGCGAGAGCAGGTCAGCTCTCGTCGGAGACCTGGAAGAGCCGGAGGGTGAAGGGGGTCGACTCTGCGCCGCCGGCGCCCCCGTTGGGGAAGGTGGTGGGGGAGACCACGGCTCCCGCCTCCCAGTACCAGCCGTCGTCGCCCGCCTTCTCGGCCAGCACTTCGATCGACCCGGCCGAACCGGTGGCCGGCCCCACGTTCTCGATCTTCCAGCCGTCGGCGGCCAGTTCGGTCCGGAAGAAGGTGACCACGTCCTCCTCGGACGTGGGCAGGGAGAAGCGCATCTGCTCGTCGTACTGTCCGGCCGATGTCGAGTTGTCGGTGTAGCCGTGGGTCACGGCGCCAACCGGCACCACGAGGGCGTTCATGATGTTGCCCGGCGGCGTGCCGGGGTGCTCGATGGGCTTGAGGGCCGTCGCCGCCGGCACGGCGCGCAGCGACGTCCCCCGCACCGGCACCGGCGCGCTCGGCGCGGTGGAGGTGGAGGGCTGCTGGCCGGAGAGGAGGGCCATCGCCCCGAAGACGACGAGGATGCCCACGGCGAGGCCGAGCACGATCATGGCCGGCTTGATGCTGGTGTTGCGGCTGACCGGGGGGAGGGGGGTACGGCGCGGAGCGTGGCCGTTGGTCGCCCCGTTCCCGGCCACCGGCGACTGGGTGTCGAGGTCCTCGGGTGCCATGGGAGACGAGCCTAGGACCCGGCTCACGCCGTGCCCTCGCGCCGGGCGGCGTCCGAGGACCACCCGAAGTGGTCGATGGGCCCGTGACCGGCCCCGAGCCGCCAGGAGACCGCGCCCAGGAGGGCGCCTTCGACGTACCGCTTGGCCAGGGTCACCGCCGTCAGCGGATCGGCCCCCAGGGCCAGGTTGGCGGCGATGGACGCCGAGAGGGTGCAGCCGGTCCCGTGGTCGTTGACCGTCGACACCCGCCGCCCTTCCAGGACGACCGTCACGTCGGGCCCGGCCACCACGTCGGGGGCCGAGGCGGGATCGCCACCGAAGTGGCCGCCCTTCACCACGACCGCCACCGGTCCGAGGGCACGCAGCTCCTCGGCCGCCTCGCAGAGGGCCTCGGTCGTCTGCAGGTCCGAGACCGCCCGCCCGGTCAACAGTGCCGCCTCCCGAAGGTTGGGGGTGACCACGGTGGCCAGCGGGAAGAGGTGGGTGCGGTAGACCTGCACCCCGCCCTCGTCCATGAGCCGGTCGCCGCTGGTGGAGACCAGCACGGGGTCGACCACCAGGTTCGGCAGCACCCCGGTGGCCGCCAGCTCCGACACGGCGGCCACGATCGCCGGATTGGCCAGCATGCCCGTCTTCACCGCTACGGGCGGCAGGTCCGTCACGACCGCCTCGACCTGATCCGCCACGAAGGAGGGGTCCAGGGCCACCACCCCGCGCACGCCATGGGTGTGCTGGGCGGTCACCGCGGTGAGGGCGCAGGTGCCGTGGATGCCGTGCGCGGCGAACGTCTTGAGGTCGGCCTGGATCCCGGCCCCGCCTCCCGAGTCGGAGCCGGCGATGGTGAGGACGACCAGGGGGGTCACGGTCGGCAGAGTAGTCAACGCCACGCCCCCGCACCCAATGGTCGCCCGAGCACGAAAAGTACTCGAGCTCTCGTTGACCTTCACCTAAAGGTCTAGGGGAGCTTCAGTCACACTGCGGGTCGAAGACGAGGCGCGGTGGGGGATGGGCTGGACCTGACCCGGGGTCTTCGGGCGTCGGCAGCCGCCGTTCGACCCCAAATCGGGGTCACCGGCGGGCGGTGGCGGCCGTAGGATGGGGCGGGTGACCCACGGCGGCGATCCACGGCCCCACGACGCCCTGGTCGTCGCCGGCGAGACCGTCAACTCGAGACTGCTGGTGGGCACGGGTGGGATGACCAGCCTGGCCGCCCTCGAGTCGGTCTTGATCGCCTCGGGGACCGCCCTGGCCACGGTGGCCGTCCGACGGGTCGACCCTTCGGGACGCGGGTCCCTCCTCGACCTGTTGGCCGATCACGGGATCAGGGTCCTGCCCAACACCGCCGGGTGCTTCACCGCCACCGAGGCGGTGCTCACGGCCAAGCTGGCCCGGGAGGCCTTCGGGACCGACTGGGTGAAGCTCGAGGTGATCGGTGACGACCGGACGCTCCTGCCCGACCCGGTCGAGCTGCTCTCGGCCGCCGAGCAGCTGGCCGAGGACGGGTTCGTCGTCCTGCCCTACACCACCGACGACCCGGTGCTGGCCCGCCGGCTCGAGCAGGTGGGCTGCGCGGCGGTGATGCCGTTGGGGTCCCCGATCGGCAGCGGCCTGGGGATCCGCAACCCCCACAATCTCGCCCTGCTGCGCCAGTCGGTCTCGGTGCCGGTGGTCCTCGACGCCGGCGTCGGCACCGCCTCCGACGCGGCGCGGGCGATGGAGCTCGGGTGCGACGCCGTGCTCGTGGCCACCTCGGTCAACCGGGCCCAGGATCCCGCGGTCATGGCTGAGGCCATGCGACTGGCCGTGGCCGCCGGGAGGGCCGCCCACCGGGCGGGACGGATCCCGCTGCGGTTCCACGCCGAGCCGTCGAGCGACTGGGAGGGGCTGGCCAACCTCGGGGGGCCCGGCGGCCGCTGACCGGGCGGGGGGTTCCCCGTACAGACAGTGGGTTGTTAGGCTTCCCTAACATATGGGGTCGGCACCGGGCATCCTGGAGGCGCCGCGGGCCGAGGGCCCGTCGCCCGGCGCGTCCACGGACGCGGTGGCGCCCCGCCCCGGCCGGCGACCGGCGGGGCTGGCGGTCGTCTCGGGCGTGGTGGCCGCGCTCTTGCTGCTGCCCCTGGCCTTCCTCGTCCTCGAGGCAGTGCAGTACGGGTGGTCGGCGGTGGCCCCGCTCATCTTCCGCCAGCTCACCGCCACCCTGCTGTGGAACACGGTCAGCCTCCTCGTGGTGGTCACCGCGGCCTGCGCCGTCCTCGGCACCCTGGCGGCTTGGTGCGTCGAGCGGACCGACCTGCCCGGACGAAGGCTGTGGGCGGTCCTCGTCGTGGTCCCGGTGGGGATCCCCGACTTCGCCGTGGCGTTCGGCTGGAAGTCGCTGTTCGTGGGCATCGGCGGATTCGCCGGGTCGGTGCTCGTGATGACGCTGGCCGTCTATCCGCTCGTGTACCTGCCGGTGGCGGCCAGCCTGCGCAACGCCGACCCCGGACAGGAGGAGGTCGCCCGGAGCCTCGGGGTGGGGAGGGTGGCGACCTTCTGGCGGGTGACCCTGGGGCAGGCCCGGCTGGCCGTGCTGGGCGGCTGCGTCCTGGTGGCCCTGGTGGTCCTCTCCGAGTACGGCGCCTTCGAGCTCCTCGGCTACCGCACCTTCACCACCGAGATCTTCACCGAGGCCCAGGTCGGTTTCGACGCCCCGGCGGCCTGCGCACTCTCGCTGGTGCTGGTGATCCTGGGCATGCTGGTGCTCTCGGTGGAGGGGGTATCGCACGGGCGAGGTCGGGCCAGCCGGGTGGGGCCGCTGGCCGCCCGCCTCGCCCAGCCCTTCCGGCTGGGCCGGGCCAAGGTCCCGGTGCTGGCCGGGTTCTCCGTCCTGGTCGCCACCGCGCTGGGGGTGCCCGTCGGGGCCATCGTCTACTGGCTGTTCCGCGGCGGCACATCGACCCTGCCGGCGGCCGCCTCGGTCGCCTCGGCCGCCGCTCACACCGCGCTCTACAGCGCCGGGGCCGGGCTCCTCGCCACGGTGGCCGCCCTCCCCGTGGCGCTCTTGTCGGTGCGCCACCCCGGCCGGGGGGTGATGGCCCTCGAGCGCAGCACCTACCTCGTCCTGGCCGTCCCCGGGGTGGTGATCGCCCTGGCCTTCACCTACGCCCTCGAGCGCTACGCCGCCGGCACCCTCTACCAGTCCGCCCTGGTGCTCATGGTGGCCTACGCCATCATGTTCTTCCCCCTGGCCCTGGTGGCGGTGCGGGCCTCGGTGGCCCGCGCCCCGGTCGGGCTGGAGGAGGTCGGCCGGTCGCTGGGCCGGGGCCGGCTGGCGGTGCTCGGTCGGGTCACCCTGCCCCTCCTCGCCCCGGGCCTCGCCGCCGCCTTCTGCCTCGTCTTCTTGGAGGCGGTCACCGAGCTCACCGCCACCCTGCTCCTGCGACCCACGGGGGTGGAGACCCTGGCCACCCAGTTCTGGGCGTTTACCAGCACAAGCTCCTACCACCAGGCGGCGCCGTACGCGGCGGTGATGGTGGCCGTGGCCGCCGTGCCGAGCTACGTCCTGGGGCGTTGGTTCGACCGCATGCCGGCGCGGGCCACGGTGGCGCCGTGATGGGCCTCGAGGTCGAAGACCTGCACAAATCCTTCGGTGCCAACCCGGTCCTCACCGGGCTCACCCTGTCGGTGCCCGAGGGCTCGCTGGCCGCCATCCTCGGCGCCTCGGGGAGCGGCAAGACCACGCTGCTGCGGGTGCTGGCCGGCTTCGAGCGGGCCGACCGGGGTCGGGTCTCGATCGGCGGCCGGCTGGCCGACGACGACCGCCATCACCTGGCCCCCGAGGAGCGCCACCTCGGCTACGTGCCCCAGGAGGGCGCGCTCTTCCCGCACTTGAGCGCGGCGCGCAACGTCGCCTTCGGCGTCCCCCGGTCCCGTCGGGGGCCCCGCGTCGTCGAGGACCTGCTCGAGATGGTGGGGATGGGGGGGATGGGCCGCCGCTACCCGCACCAGCTCTCCGGCGGCCAGCAGCAGCGGGTGGCCCTGGCCCGCGCCCTGGCCGTTGGCCCGCGTCTGGTCCTCTTGGACGAGCCGTTCTCCTCCCTTGACCCCGCGCTGCGGGCCAGCGTGCGGGCGGATGTGGCCGCCATCCTGCGCCGGGCCTCCACCACCGCGTTGCTCGTCACCCACGACCAGGACGAGGCGTTGAGCTGGGCCGACCTGGTGGCGGTCATCGACGGGGGGCGGATCGGCCAGGTGGGCACGCCCCAGAGCGTCTACGCGCAGCCGGGCGACCTGGACCTGGCCAGGTTCCTGGGCGAGACCAACGTGGTGGGAGGGGTGGCCGAGGAGGCCGGCGTCCGCACCGGGCTCGGGCTGCTGGCGGCCGACTGGGCCGCCGGGACCGTCCCGGCCGGGGCCGCCACCGTGGTCCTCGTCCGTCCCGAGCAGCTCGAACTGGTCTCCGAGGAGACCGGGGCCCTGGCCGGGGAGGTCACCGCCTACGAGTACTTCGGCCACGACGCCGTGGTGCGGGTGCGCCCCGACGCCCCGTGCGGCCCGGGGGAGCCGTCGCTGGTGGTCCGGGTCATCGGGCCCACCCTGCTCCGGCCGGGGGACCGGGTCGGGCTGACCGCCCGGGGTCCGGTCCGTGCCTGGCCCGGCGGGGAGACCGCGAGATGACGCCCACGTAGTTACGCCAATGTGGTCCCGCTGCTACAGTGATCGGGTCGGAGCAGTGAGGGAGGACCCATGACCGAGCGAGAGACGTCCCAGCCCGCCACCGAGGGTTACCGAGGTCCGCAGGTCTGCTCGCTGGTCGGCATCACCTACCGCCAGCTGGACTACTGGGCCCGGACGGGCCTCCTCCGACCCTCGCTGGCCGAGGCCACCGGCAGCGGGAGCAAGCGTCTCTACTCCTACCGCGATCTGCTCGAGTTGAAGGTCATCAAGCAACTGCTCGACGCCGGGGTGTCGCTGCAGTCGGCCCGCCGGGCGGTGGACTGCCTCCGCCAGGACCTGGGAGTCGACCTGGCCTCGGCCAACCTCGTGCTGACGGGCACCCACTCGGTGCTGGCGCGCTCGAACGGCGAGGTCGTCGACCTGCTCGCCGGGGGCCAGGGCGTCTTCAACATCGTCCCGCTCTCGGGGGTGGTCGGCGAGCTCGATGCCGACATCGCCGAGATCGGCCGCCAGGGCGACGCCAGCACACACGACGGCGGGCGGCGGGACGTCTCCGCCACCGCGGGGCCACGACGGCCCCGAGCCGCCGGGGAGTGAACCCCCTGGCCCTCGGTGCACGGCGCGCGTCGCATCCGTCGAGCGCGCCGGCCGGGGCCGTCCGCTTCGCCCACCCCTCCGAACGTCTCTTCGCCGTCCTGCTCGACGTCAACGAAATCCGCTGGGAGTACGAGCCGGTCGAGTTCGCCCTTCGCTGGAACGACGCGGGGGTGGCCAGCTCGGGGTTCCGCCCCGACTTCTGGCTGCCCGACTTCTCCTGCTTCGTCGAGCTGACCACGGCCGACCAGCGGCTGGTGACCCGCAAGAACGCCAAGGCCCGCCGGCTGCGCGAGCTCTACCCCGAGGTGCTGCTCGTCATCGTCTACCAGCGCCAGTTCCGCGACCTGCTGGCCCATCACGGCCTGGAGCTGCCGGCCGCCAACGCCGCCTAGGCTGCGGTGGCAATGGGAGTGGCCCAGGCCCACGGAGGCCGATGACCGGGACGACCGCTCGACGCTCCCCCCTGCACCCCGTCCACCTGGCCCTCGGGGCCCGGATGGTCGAGTTCGGGGGCTGGGAGATGCCGCTCTCGTATCCCGCCGGCACCGTGGCCGAGCACCGCGCCTGCCGCACCGACGCCGTGGCCTTCGACGTGAGCCATCTCGGCACCCTGCGGGTGGAGGGGCCCGACGCCTTCGACCGGCTGCAGTCGACCCTCACCAACGACCTGCGCAGGATCGGGCCCGGCCGGGCCCAGTACACGCACCTGCTCGCCGACGACGGTTCGGTCGTCGACGACCTCATCGTGTGGTGGGTGTCCGAGGAGCGGTTCGACGTCATGCCCAACGCCTCGAACACGGCCCCGGCCTTGGCCGCTGTGGGCGGGCGGGACGTGACCGGCTCGAGGGCGGTGGTGGCCGTCCAGGGGCCGGCGGCGCGCCAGCGCCTGGCCAAGGTGGCGCCCGAGGCGGCCGCCGTCGGCCACTTCCGGGTCGCCCCCTTCACGTGGGAGGGCGCCGACTGCCTGGCCGCGGGGACCGGCTACACCGGTGAGGACGGCGTCGAGTGCGCGGTGCCACGGGAGGCGGCCGGACCGTTCTTCGAGGCCGTGCTGGGGGCGGGCGCGGCGCCGGCCGGGCTGGGCGCCCGCGACACCCTGCGTCTCGAGGCCGGTTTGCCGCTCCACGGCCACGAGCTCGGGGAGGGGATCACCCCGCTCCAGGCCGGGCTCGGATGGGTGGTGGGCTGGGACAAGGGTGACTTCCGTGGGCGGGCGGCCCTCGAGGCCGAGCGCCGGGACGGCCCGCGCCGGCGGTTGCGGGGGGTGCTCGCCGACGGCCGCCAGCCGCCGCGTGAGGGTGACGAGGTGGCGGCCTCGGGCCGCCGGGTCGGGGTGGTGACGAGCGGCAACTTCTCCCCGATGCGCCAGCGCGGCATCGCCCTGGCGCTCGTCGACACCTCGGATGAGCTCGGCGACGGCGAGCCGGTGACGGTCACCGTGCGCGGCCGGGTGCTCACGGCGCGCCTCGCCCCGACCAGGTTCTGGCCCGAGCCCGACGCGGGTGCGGCCTGATGGCCGACTACCTGCCGCACACCGACGCCAAGATCGAGTCCATGCTCGCCTTCCTCGGGCTTTCCACGCTCGACGACCTGTTCGCCGCCGTGCCGCCGGCGCTGCGGGTGGTCGGTGGGCTCGACTTCGACGACGGACGCCCCGAGCCGGACGTGGCGGCCCACCTCGAGGCGTTGGCCGGGGCCAACCGGGCCCGCACGGACCGGCTGGTCTGCTTCGCCGGGGCCGGCGCCTACGACCACGAGGTGCCCGCCGTGGTCCGCGCCCTGGCCGGGCGCAGCGAGTTCGTGACCGCCTACACCCCGTACCAGCCCGAGGTGGCCCAAGGGGTGCTGCAGGCGGTGTTCGAGTTCCAGACCATGGTGGCGCGGCTGGCCGGCCTGCCGATCGCCAACGCCTCCCTCTACGACGGGGCCAGCGCCCTGGTCGAGGCGGTCAACCTCGCCACCGGGGCCACCGGCCGTCAGGGCGTGTGGGTCTCGGCCGGCATCCACCCCCACTGGCGGGCGGTGCTCGCCACCTTCGCCGTGGGCACCGGCCACCGGATCACCGAAGTGAGGCTCGGGGGGGGCCGCACGGTGTGGCCCGAGGGCGACGGCGAGCCGCCGGCGGTATTGGCCGTCGGCTACCCCAACTACTTGGGGTGCCTGGAGGACCTGGCCGAGGCCCGCCGGGTGGCCGACGCCCACGGCGCGCTGGTGGTGGTGGCGGCCGACCCCGCCGCGGCCGGGATCCTGCGGTCCCCCGGGGAGCTCGGGGCCGACGTCGTGGTCGGCGAGGGTCAGCCCTTCGGCACGCCGCTCTCCTTCGGCGGCCCCTACCTGGGCCTCTTCGCCTGCAGCCAGTCCCAGGTGCGCCGACTCCCCGGCCGGCTGGTCGGTGAGACGGTGGACACCGAGGGCCGGCGCGCCTACGTGACCACGCTGCGCGCCCGGGAGCAGGACATCCGCCGGGAGAAGGCGACGTCCAACGTCTGCACCAACCAGACCCTCATGGCGGTCACCGCTGCCATCCAGCTCGGCTGGCTGGGCACGGCCGGCCTGGCCGAGGTGGGGCTGCGCTGCGCCCGGGGGACGCGGTACCTGCGGGAGGGGGCGCTCGCCCTCGACGGCGTGGGCCCCCTCACCGGCTCGGCGCCGGTCGTCCGCGAGCTGGCCCTGCGCACGCCGGTGCCGGCCCGGCTGGTGGTCGAGCGGCTGGCCACAGAGGGCTACCTGGCCGGGGTGGCCCTGGCCGACCTGGTGGGGGAGGGGGGCGACGGTTCGGTCGACCCCGAGGCGGCGGAGCACGGCCTCCTGGTGGCCGTCACCGAGCGTCGCACCCGGGCCGAGATCGACGGCTACGTCGCCGCCCTCGACAAGGCGGTGCGACCGTGAGCGCCGACCAGCCGGCCGGCGCGGCCGGCGGGCGCGCCGCGAGCGCCCCCCTGCTGGGGAGGGCCGCCGAGCCGACGCTCTTCGAGCTCTCCCAGCCGGGACGGCGAAGCGTCCAGCTGCGCACGACCGAGGTGCCCGAGTGGGGGATCGAGGACCTGGTGCCGGCCGACCACCGACGGCGCGAGCCGCTGGCGGTGGCCGAGGTCTCCGAGCGCGATCTCGTCGCCCACTTCACCCGGCTCAGCCACCGGCAGTTCTCGGTGGACCTGGGCGCCTACCCCCTGGGCTCGTGCACCATGAAGTACAACCCCAAGTTCTGCGACGAGGTGGCCGGTCTGGCTGGCCTGGCCGACGTCCACCCCGCCGCCCCGGCCCACCTGGTCCAGGGCTGGCTGGCCCTCATGGTCGAGCTGGAGGAGGCCCTCTGCGAGATCACCGGCATGGCGGCGGCCACCGTGCAGCCGGCGGCGGGCGCGGCCGGCGAGCTGACGGGGCTGCTGTTGATGCGGGCGTTCCACGGGGCGCACGGCGAGGAGCGCCGGCGGGTGGTCATCCCCGACTCGGCCCACGGCACCAACCCGGCCTCGGTCACCCTGGGTGGCTACGAGGTCACGACCGTCCCCTCCGACGACCGGGGCTGCGTGGACATGGGGGCACTGCGCGCCGTGCTCGACACCGACGTGGCCGGGATCATGCTCACCAACCCCAACACCCTTGGGCTGTTCGAAGAGGACATCGAGGCCATCGCCGCCGCCACCCACGAGGTGGGCGGGCTCCTCTACTACGACGGGGCGAACCTCAACGCCATCCTGGGCGTGGTGCGGCCGGGGGACATGGGCTTCGACATCGTCCACCTCAACCTGCACAAGACCTTCGCCACCCCGCACGGCGGCGGGGGACCGGGGGCGGGACCGGTGGTCGTCTCCGAGCGGCTGAGGGAGTACCTGCCCGGGCCTCGCGCCGTGCGCCGGACCGGCGGAGGCGGCCCCGCCTATGGCTGGGAAACCCCGGCCAGGTCGATCGGGCGGGTCCACTCCTGGCACGGCAACGCCCTGGTGCTGGCCCGGGCTCTGGCCTACATCGAGGTGCACGGGGGCGACGGGCTGCGCCGGGTGGCCGAGCGCGCCGTGCTCAACGCCAACTGGCTGCGGGCCCGGTTGTCCGGCGTCTACGACGTCCCCTTCGACCGGCCGTGCATGCACGAGGTGGTCCTGTCCGCGTCGACCCTGAAGCGCCGGCACGGGGTGAAGGCCCTCGACGTGGCCAAGCGCCTGCTCGAGGAGGGGTTCCACGCCCCGACCGTCTACTTCCCGCTGATTGTCGAGGAGGCGCTCATGATCGAGCCCACCGAGACCGAGAGCCCCCAGACCCTCGAGGCCCTGGCCGACGCCCTCGAGCGGATCGCCGTCGTCGGGGCGGCCGACCCGGCGGCCCTGGCCGAGGCCCCCACGAAGACCCCGGTACGCCGGGTCGACGAGGCCCGGGCGGCCCGCACCCTCGTCCCCACCTTCGACCTCCGCTGAGCGGCGATCGGTCGGCTGCTCAGTCCAAGAGGTCGGGCTGCTCGCGCAGGATCCGGGCCAGGAGCGGGGTGAAGCTGAAGCGCCCGGTCGACTCCGCTCCCACCTGGGAGCGGGTGAGGCGAGCCATCTCGTGGTCGATGTGCACCGGGGTACCGGCGGCCGAGGCCAGCAGCTGGGCGTGGCAGGAGCGGTCCATGGAGATGAACCACCAGGCGGCCGACTCGACCGACTGGCCGACCGTGAGCAGACCGTGGTTGCGCAGGATGACCGCCTTGTGGTCCCCGAGGGCGTGGGCGATGCGCTTGCCCTCCTCGGTGTCGAGGACGACGCCGGTGTAGTCGTCGAACAGCCCGTGGTCCTCGTAGAAGCCGCAGACGTCCTGGGTGATGGGCTCGAGCAGTCGGCCGAGGGACGACCAGGCCTTCCCGTGCAGGGAGTGGGCGTGGGCGGCGGCCACGACGTCGGGGCGGGCGGCGTGCACCTGGGAGTGGATGGCGAAGGCGGCCCGGTT
>JBKQNY010000062.1:0-6229 GCA_052145775.1 Acidimicrobiales bacterium | reverse complement strand
CTAAGAGGCTCAGCGGATAGGGACGGCACCTGGGCTCCACCGATTTCGCCAGTCGATGAGCTTGGCGACCAGCAAGAAGGTAATGGCCAGGGCCAGTTGGGCTAGCCGGTGAGTGATCTTGCGGTCGGTATTGCGCCGGAGTGCACCGAAGTTGGAGAGCCACGAGTTGGTCCGCTCGACCGGCCAGCGCATACCCAACGGAACAGGCAGCTTGCCGCCCTTCGCCCTTTCGCTCTTGGTGCGCCGTTGGCGGGAGGCAACGAGATCGTCGATGCCGTGGAGCCGACACAGGGCCCGGATGTTGGCGCTGTCGTAGCCCCGGTCGAGGTGGAGGGTCTCGATGTCGACCAGCAGCCCAGCTCGATTGGCGGCGAGGAGGGTGGGCTCGAAGAGGGCGGCGTCGTTGCGGTTGGCTCCATCGGCGGTCCAGCCGATGGGGATCCCCCCTCGGTCGGTGAGCACCGACCACTTCCAACCGAGCTTGGCCCGATCGGTCGGGTTCTTGCCGGTTCCCTCACCCCCAACTGGGCTTTTGTGTAAGGACCCGTCAACGGCCACCTCGGAGAGGTCGAGCCCGATGATCTTGTCGTAGGCACCGACAGCCTCGCTGGCGATGGCGTCGAAGACGCCGGCGTCGATCCACTCGTCTCGTCGCGCCCGTGCCGTCGTGTCGGAGACCTTGTTGGCACACAGGTGCTCGGCGTCCTCCCAGGAACACCCCGTGACCAGCCGCACCAGCATCACCTCGAAGCAGTCCCGGTCGGGCAACCTCGGTCGATGACAACCCAGGGGGTGGGTCTCTGAGTGGATCGGGAGCAACGGCTCTATTCCTGCCCAGACGGTATCGACCACTTCGGGATCGAACGCGCGCATGATGGTGGTACCTCCACTTGGTCGTGGGTGGTTGGGGAAGCACCCCGATTCTCTCGGGGCCACCACCACGACCGGTGGATGTCACCGGCCCTCATCAGGAAATACTTGACAGGGCCGCGCCTCTGCGCCTACCCGCGCGGCCTCTAAGCCGCGGACCAGTGTTTGGAGAGCCGACCTCTCGTATCGGCGGCGCAGGACACTCCTATCCATCGGATCTCTCTGTCGTGCCCGAAGCCGTTAACAACGGGTTTGCTCGGGACTTTCGAGGTGGCTCGGATGGGCACCAGGCGTGCTCACTCATTGGAGGTTGACGCCTGCTCGACGAGATCAGAGATGTGGCTGCGGGTTGCCGCGTAGAAGGTGACGGTCAGCGCATCGATCACCAGCGAGGCGATCGGGCTGACGAAGGCAACGCCGACGGCGATGAGATACGGGAGCGGAACCAAAATCGACCGGCGGTACGCCGCCGGCAGTGCATCCCGGGCGGGTTCGGCCACGAGGCGGGTGTGTTTGGTCAGATAGGCCCAATTCCACGCGAGAGCCAGGGATAACAGCAGCATCGTGGCCGAGTAGAGGGCAGCGACGAGGCGGGCCGCCCTCGGTTCGTCGGCAAACTGGGCGGCAAGGGCGGTGGGCCACGGCACGGCCGCGACGAAGAGGAGGAACACCAAGGTCCGTTCGATGAAGCGACGGGTCGTGATGACGACGGCACTCATCATCTCGTGATGTTCCATCCACAGGATTCCGAGAGTGGCAAAGGAGACGAGGTACGCCACATAGGCGTCCCATCTGACCTCAAGGTCGTGGGCGACCAGGCGAGAAACCTCGGGGCGCGGCAGGTCCAACACGAGCAAAGTCATGGCGATGGCGAAGACGCCGTCGACGAGGGTGTGCAGGCGCCCAGGTCTCACGTTGCGAGTATCACAGCCAGATCACAGCGGAGGTCGCATGCTCGCCGAGTCTTGGGCGCCGCAACGTGTCCGATGGTTGTGGTGTCCACGCCGTCCGATTCGTCCTTGCCGCAAGGATCCTGGCGGGGCGCACAACCCGCTGGGATTCGCCTCTTCGCCAACCCAGCGTCGCCAATGCGCGAGGCCGATTCGGGGCATAGTCAGGCACGACAGCCTCGATGACGGTGGGAAGGCAAGCTCGAAGACCTCGCTCGCCCCGGGCACACACGTCCACGGGCAGCCCCAAGCGCCCCCCGAGTACCGTATACGAGGGTACAGACCGACCCGGGCCAACGACGCGTCGGATTGGAAGCCAGGGCGAGCTGGCTTTCGCACGAGGTGCAGGGCCTGGGGTGTCTCGGCCGACCGGATCGAGGATTCCGCCACCGCGCTTCGGGGTGCGCCCGTACCAGCGGCAGAAAGGTGTGCGGAAAGGAGCCGCTGACACCGTCAATGCAACCTTTGGCTGCCGGCAAGGGAACACCCGCACTCGGCTCGGGGCCCGGCGGCCCCTTGGCGATCGCAGCGCGCCCTCTGGGTGGGTTACTGCTGCAGTAGCCGCAAGGCCAGACGGCGTCCCCTCCCCTGCCCGATGGCCAGGGCAATCCAGAGCCGGAAGAGGCAGTCGATGAGTCCCTCCTGGTCGGCGCCGACGTAGACCGGCCGCAACCCGACCGCCCCGATGATCGTCTCGACCGTTTCCCGATCGGACTCGGGCGCCGAGAAGAACATGTCGGCCGGACCGTCCGCGAACTCCGGATCAGCCATGTTCTCCCCGCCCAGCGTGTTGAAGGCCCGGGCATAGCGCACGTCGGGTGGGAGGCTCGCCCGGCAGTTGGCCACCTCGGCACCCATCTGGTTGGTGGCGTCGACCACGAGCTTGCCGCCGAAGGCAGCTCCGAGATCAGCCGTCAGACCGGTAACCGCCGGGCCGGGGACGGCAAGAACCACGACGTCCGCCGAAAAGATCGCATCGGCGATCGTTGCCACACGCGCCGAGCTTCCCTCGGCGACGTCGTCGGTGTCGGGATGGCGGGATCCGAACGTCACCTGGTGGCCCGCATTGGCCAGCGCCCGCCCGAGTATCCCCCCGATGAAGCCGGTGCCGATCACCGCCACGTCCATCAGTGACCTCCTCGCTGCTGCCCGAACAACTCGCAGTGCTGCGACGGACAACCCATTCTACGACCCGCCCTCTGCGCGCCGATCGCTGCCAGGTCGCGTCAGCCGGCCCCCCGCGGTCCACCCGGCTCGCCGCGTCGGTGGCGTCACATCGGCGGGAGGGATGACCCGTGGTCCAACTGGAAGACGACCGACACGGGCAGCCCCGACAGCGCCGACGAATCACCCATCCAGATCCGGTAGCGGCCGGCGGCGATCTCCCAGCCGTGCTTGGCGGTCGAGTAGTACCCGAGCTGGAGACCCTGCAACGTGAAGGAGACCCGCCGCGACTGGCCCGGGTCGAGAGGGATCCTGGCGAAGGCCTCGAGCTGGCGGGCGGGCTCGTCGGCGCTCCCGGGCTCCCCCAGGTAGAGCTGTGCCACGTCGGCACCGGCCCGTCCCCCCGTGTTGGTGACCACCACCGAGGCGCGGACTATCGGGGATCCGTGGTGGGTCGTCACGTCGACCTCAGGCGAGGTGTACGAGAAGGTCGTGTAGGAGAGCCCGTAGCCGAAAGGGAAGAGCGGGGACGTTCCCGACGCCTCGAAGCCGCGGTAGCCGACGTCGACCCCCTCGGTGAACTGGACCGTGCCGCCGGTGCCGGGGAACTGGGCGACGGTGGCGACCGGGTCGGCGGTGACCGATCGGGGGAAGGTCATCGGAAGGTGGCCCGACGGGTCGGCCCGGCCGAAGAGGATCGCCGCCAGGGCCGTCCCACCGGCCTCCCCCGGGTACCACGCGTCGAGGACCGCGGGCACCTTCGAGAGCCAGGGCATCGTCACCGGGGCGCCGGCATCGACGACGACGACCGTGCGGGGATTCGCCCTGGCCACCGCCTCGACCAACGCGTCCTGGTCCCCGGGCAGGGCGAGGTTCACACGGTCGGCGGCCTCGGACTCCTGACCGTCGGACACGACGACCACGGCCACCGCCGCACGGTGGGCGGCCGCCGCCGCCTTGGCCAGGTCGGGCTCGATGACCGACGGGGTGGCCCACACGAGGTGGTCCACCGGGCCGGTCAGGGTGTAGGTGTGGCCGGCGACCAGATCGGCCGTCCCGACGTAGAGCGGCCGCGGGGTGGTCGACGCGTTCACCACGACCGGGGCGCCGTCGAGGGTCAGGGTGATGGGCACGTAGTAGGGGGGTTCCGAGAACCCGAGCTCGTAGATCCCGGTCTCGGGCGCGGTGAGGGTGGCCTCCGAGGCTGACGCGCCGCCGGGCTCGGACCCCGGGCGCAGGTCGGAGGTCGGAACGGGCTGGAGCTGGCCCAGGGTGGGAAGGCCGGCCGTCTCGGTGACCGGCCGTCGGCCGGCGACCGCGGCCCGGATGCCCTCCAGGGCGGTCACCGGGCGGGCGGCCAGCACCGACGCGCTGCCTCCGCCCGCGGTCACCGCTGTCGAGCTCGCCCCCGGTCCGATGACGGCGATCGCTCCACGACCGGCGCGGTTGAGGGGGAGGGTGCTGCGCGCGTCCTTGAGCAGCGTGGTGCCCTCCGCGGACACCTGCTCGGCCACCGAGAGGTCGGCCGGGGTCGAGGCGGGCGTGCGCACCGTTCCGCCGGGAGGATTCGCGACCAGCCCGAAGCGCTCCATCTGCGTGAGCACCCGCAGCGCGGCCTGATCGACCTCGGATCGCGGGACCTGGCCGGCCTCGACCGCGGCCACCAGCGCCGAACCGAACTGCGTGCTCTCGGGTTGCTCCTGGTCGAGTCCGGCGGCGAGCGCACCGGCGGTCGACACGGTGGCGTGGTAGTCGGATCCCACGAACCCGGTGTAGTGCAGTGTGGAGTCGAGGTAGCGAGCGATCAGGGAGCGGTCCTCGCAGTTCCCGACTCCCCCGACCTCGCCGTAGGCGCACATAATCGACGCAGGCTTGGCGGTGGTCACGATCTGGGTGAACGGGCGGAGGTAGATCTCGTGGAGGGCCTTTGTGCTCAGCACGGCGTCGTCGGCCGGGACGAGGCGGTTGGTCTCCTGGGCGTAGACGGCGTAGTGCTTCACCTGGGCCATGACCCCGGCCCGCTGGATGCCCTCCACCTCGGCGGCGCCGATGGTGCCGGCGAGTTCGGGGTCCTCGCCGAGGCTCTCGAATGCCCTCCCCCATTGGGGCTCCCGGACGATGTTGACCGTGGGTCCGTAGACCATCTCGACCCCCTTGGTCCGGGCCTCGGCCCCGATCACCTGGCCGTAGCAGGCGGCGGCGGAGGGATCGAAGGTGGCGGCGAGCGCCTCGGGCGCCGGCAGTTGGGTTGCTCCCTGGGCCTGGTCCCCGATCCCGGCCGGCCCGTCCTCCTGGGTGAGCGCCGGGATCCCCAGGGACGGGATCGGCTCGGTGCTGCCGATGCTGCCGACCGGGCCTTGGTATGTGCCCGCCCCGTGGAGCAGGTCGTCCTCCTGTGTCAGCGTCATCTTGGCCAGGAGCACCTGGGCCTTCGCCCGGGCCTGCCTCAGGGGTAGCTGGGTGACGTGGTCGGCACGGCAGGCGGTGCCCCCGCCACCGGCCGCTCCCCCGGACGCGCCGGCGTCACCGCGGTAGGTAAGGGAGGCGACCGTTGCCACCACGAGCAGCAGGGCGACCAGGCGTCCCCGGGAGAGATGCGCGCGGAGCGCTCGACCCCCTCGACCTCCCACGGCCGGCATGTTAGCGACCGCGGCATCGTCGCTCCGAGGAGGTGCTTGGCTGCAGCGATCGGACCCTGCGAGGGGGGTGCCGGGTCAGCCGGCGCTGGTGGGTGCCACCTCGGCCATGGTGGACGAACCGCCCGGGGCGGCGGGGTTGGAGTAGGTGTAGCTGATCATGGCGAACTCTGGCCCAGCGCCCGTCTCCACCGGATAGCCGAGCCGGATCGTGGCCGGCACGGTGACGAACGTGCCGTTCGCACAGTCGGGCGTACAGGTGTTGTGGGTGTACTCGCCGGCCGCCGCGGCCGTGGTCTTGGTCCACGACGACCAGGTGAGGCCGGTGAGGCTGGCGTTGCCGTCCCCACAGGCGAGCACGATGGTGCGGGGCTCCACCGACGGCCCGGCGGTCGGAATATCGCACTGGTCCAACACCGAGGGCACCGACGCCGGCGCGGGCAGCGCCATGTCGGTGGTCGACAGCCAGTAGCCGTGGCCGTCGGGCACGGGGGCCAAGGCGACCACCGGCGAGTCACCGCTCGCCGGCGTTCCCCCCCCAGAGCCGTAGAAGGCGGCGCCGCCGAAGCTGAAGACCCCACCGTCCGCCGCCACCAGCCAGTAGCCGGT
>JBKQNY010000061.1:0-31957 GCA_052145775.1 Acidimicrobiales bacterium | reverse complement strand
ACCCGGTCCGAGCCCACGTGGACCTTCACCGTTGCCTCGGTGGTGCCCCCCCCGGCGGCGGGGCCCGAGCCCTCGGCCCCGCCGGCGTGGTCGGTGATCACCCGGTAGGACTCGACGGTGAAGTAGTCCGGCTCCCAGCCGGTCGCCCGGCGCAGCAGGAGTTCGAGTGACCCGTCGGCCACCTCGAAGTGGTAGCCCTCGTGCTCGAGCCGCTTCAGCTCGTCGAGCACCCGGCCGAGCACCTCGCCGTCGATCTCGAGGCCCAGCTCGGCCGCCTTCAGGGCCAGGGTCGAGCGCCCGGCCATCTCCGAGACGACCACCCGGGCCCCGTTGCCGACCAGGTCCGGGCTCACGTGCTCGTACAGGTCGTGACGGCGGGCCACGGCGCTGGCGTGCAAGCCACCCTTGTGAGCGAACACCGAGGCCCCGACGAAGGGCTGCTGGGGGTTGGGGGCGATGTTGACCAGCTCGGCGATGTGGTGAGCCACCGGGGTCAGGCGCTCGAGTCGGTCGGGGGGGATCGTCCGGACGTTGAGCTTCAGGCTGAGGTTGGGGATGGCCGCCGACAGGTCGGCGTTCCCGGCCCGCTCGCCGTAGCCGTTGATGCACCCCTGGACCTGGGTGACGCCGGCTTGGACGGCCACCAGCGAGTTGGCCACGGCACAGCCCGCGTCGTTGTGGCAGTGGATGCCCAGCTGGGCGCCGGTGCGTTCCCGCACGCCGGCCACCGCCGCCCCGATGTCGTCGGGCAGCGTCCCGCCGTTGGTGTCGCACAGGACGAGCGCCTCGGCCCCGGCCTCCTCGGCCGCGGCAAGCACCCGCAGGGCGAAGTCGGGGTTGTTGCGGTAGCCGTCGAAGAAGTGCTCGGCGTCGAGGAAGACGCGCTTGCCGTGGTGGCGCAGGTGGGCCACCGAGTCGGCCACCATGGCCACCGCCTCGTCGAGGGAGGTCCGCAGGGCCTCGGTGACGTGGAGGTCCCAGCTCTTGGCCACCAGGCACACCACGTCGGTGCCCGCCGAGACCAGGTTCTCCAGCACGGCGTCGTCCTGGGCCCGCACCCCCGCCCGGCGGGTGGACCCGAAGGCCACCAGGGTCGAGGTGCCGAGGTGCAGCTCGGTCTGTGCCCGGGAGAAGAACTCGTCGTCCTTGGGATTGGCCCCGGGCCAACCGCCCTCGATGTAGGTCACGCCCAGGTGGTCGAGCTGCTCGGCCACTCGCAGCTTGTCGTCGACGGTGAGCGACAAGCCTTCCTGCTGGCTCCCGTCGCGCAGCGTCGTGTCGAAGACGTCGACGGCCTCGGGGAGCTCGGGCAGCGCGTAGTCGTGCGCCCCGGCGCGGTGCCCGTGACCTCCGTGGCCCTCCGGGGAGTGGCGGTGGTCACTCGACATGGTCGAGCCAGTCTTTGTAGCGGTCGAGCTGGCCCCGCACGGTGGCGAAGTAGGTCTCCTGGATCTCCTTGGTGATGGGGCCCGGCCTGCCCTCGCCCACCGCCCGGTCGTCGACCGAGCGGATGGGCACCACCTCGGCCGCGGTGCCGGTGAGGAACACCTCGTCGGCCGTGTAGAGGTCGGTCCGGATGATCGGCTCGTGGGCCACCTCGAGCCCCATGTCGGCCACGATGGTCTCCACGGTCTGCTGGGTGATCCCGTCGAGGGCGCCCGAGTCCGAGGTGGGCGGCGTGCGCAGCCGGCCGTCGCTCACCACGAAGAGGTTCTCCCCCGTGCACTCGCTCACGTGACCGTCGGGGGCGAGCAGGATGGCCTCGTCGTACCCGGCCTTGATCGCCTCCACCTTGGCCAGCGAGGAGTTCAGGTACATGCCGGTGCTCTTGGCCGCCGTGGGCACGGCGTTGGGGTCGTGGCGGCGCCAGGAGCTGATCTTGGCCGACACCCCGTTGGCCACCCCGTCGTCGCCCAGGTAGGTGCCCCACGGCCAGGCGGCGATGGCCACGTTGACCGGGCACGGGAGGGGATTGAGCCCCATCTCGCCGTAGCCGAGGAACACGATGGGCCGCAGGTAGCAGCCGTCGGAGAGGTCGTTGACCCGCACGACGTCCCGGCAGGCCGCCACCAGCTCGTCCTCGGTGAAGGGGACGTCCATGAGGAGGATCTTGGCCGAGTTCACCAGGCGGCGGACGTGGTCGCGCAGCCGGAAGATGGCGGGTCCTTGGGAGGTCGGGTAGGCCCGGATGCCCTCGAACACGCCGGACCCGTAGTGCATGGTGTGGCTGAGCACGTGGACCTGGGCCTCCGCCCAGTCGACGAGCTCGCCGTCCATCCAGATCTTCTCGGTCGGGGTGATGGGCACTGTTCAGAGCCTTTCTGCGATGGCGTCGCCCACGGCGACGGTGGAGGGCTGGTTGGCCGCGGACGGTGGGCCGTCGCGGTACTGGTCGTCGATGTAGCCGGCCATGGCTTTTTTCACCCGGGCCGCGGCGTCGTCCTCGCCCAGGAAGTCGAGCATGAGGGCGGCCGAGTGGATGGCGGCCAGGGGGTTGGCGATGCCCTTGCCGGCGATGTCGTGCGCCGCCCCGTGGACCGGCTCGAAGAGGGAGGGGCCGGTGCGGGCCGGGTTGAGGTTGGCCGAGGCGGCGAAGCCGATGCCGCCGGAGACGGCGCCGGCCAGGTCGGTCAGGATGTCGCCGAAGAGATTGTCGGTGACGATCACGTCGTAGCGCCTCGGCTGCTCGACCAGGTAGATGCAGGCGGCGTCGACGTGGTTGTAGTCGCGGGTCACCTCGCCGAAGTCCGCGGCCACCTCGTCGACCGTCCGCTGCCACAGGTCGCCGGCGAAGGTGAGCACGTTGGTCTTGTGGACAAGCGTGAGCTTGCGGGCGGGACGGCTCCGGGCCAGCTCGAAGGCGAAGCGCACACACCGCTCGGCCCCCATCCTGGTGTTCACCGAGCCCTGGGTGGCCACCTCGTGGGGGGTCCCCCGGCGCAGGAAGCCGCCCTCCCCGGCGTAGGTGCACTCGGTGTTCTCGCGGACCACGACGAAGTCGGCCCCCTCGGCGATCGACCCGGGCACCCCGGTGAACGGCCGCAGGTTGACGTAGAGGTCGAGCTCGAAGCGGAGCCGCAGCAGGAGCCCACGCTCGAGCGTCCCGGGCGGCACCGAGGTGTCCCCGACCGGCGGCCCGACCGCGCCCAGCAGGATGGCGTCGAACCCGCGCAGCTCGTCGAGCACGGCGTCGGGGAGCACGTCCCCGGTGCGCAGGTAGCGGTCCGCGCCCAGGTCGAACTCGGTGGTGTCGAGGGCGGCGCCGGCCGCGTCGGCCACCTTCAGCGCCTCGCGCAGCACCTCGGGCCCGATGCCGTCGCCGCCGATGACGGCCACCCGGTGCCCAACCGGACCTCCCTTGTCCTCTGCGTGCATCGCTCCTGCGCCCTCCGGGCCCCCTCCGCGGTGGGCCGTACGTGTCCGGGAAATGAAAAACCGCCCACGGAGTGGACGGTCGAACAGGCGCGCCCCGGTCGGCGCGCGCCTAACTGATAATGACTACGGGGTTGAAGAAGACACTCATCCGGCGCTCAGTCTTCCCCACCCCGCCGCCCGGCGTCAACCACCTCGTGGGCGTGCCGCCGCCCACGCGCCAGCCGGTAGCCTCGTGGCCGTGACCGACACCACCGGGAGGCGGGCCGAGCCGACCCGGCTCACCCAGGAGACCTACGACCGCCTCCAGGCCGAGCTGGAGGACCTCACCACCCGCGGCCGGGTGGAGATCGCCCAGGCCATCGAGGCCGCCCGGGCCCTGGGGGACCTGTCGGAGAATGGCGACTACCACGCGGCCAAGGACGCCCAGGGGAAGATGGAGTCGCGCATCCGACAGCTCCAGGCCCTCCTGAAGACGGCCGAGGTCGTGCCCGACTCGGGCGGCGAGGCCACGACCGTCGACCACGGCGTGGTGGTCACCCTGCGCTACGAGGGCGACGACGAGGACGAGGCCCAGGAGTTCTTCGTCGGCTCCATCGAGGAGCGCCGGGGCGACATGCCGGTGGTCTCGCCCAGCGCCCCGCTGGGCCAGGCCCTCATCGGCCGTTCGGCCGGCGAGACCGTCGAGTACGAGGCACCGGGGGGGACGCTCCGGGTGGAGATCGTGCGGGTGGGCGGGTGAGCGGCCCGCGCACCATGGCCGACAAGGTGTGGGACACCCACGTGGTCCACCGCGCCGAGGGCGAGCCCGACCTCCTCTTCATCGACCTGCACCTCGTCCACGAGGTCACCTCGCCCCAGGCCTTCGACGGGCTGCGGATGGCCGGGCGCACCGTGCGGCGCCCCGATCTCACGGTGGCCACCGCCGACCACAACGTGCCCACCACCGACATCGACCGGCCGGTCGCCGACCCGGTCTCGGCCCGCCAGCTCGAGGTGCTCTCGGCCAACTGCGCCGAGTACGGCATCACCTGCTACCCCATGGGCGACGCCAACCAGGGCATCGTGCACATCATCGGACCCGAGCAGGGGCTCAGCCAGCCCGGCATGACCATCGTCTGCGGCGACAGCCACACCTCCACCCACGGGGCGTTCGGGGCCCTGGCCTTCGGGATCGGCACCAGCGAGGTCGAGCACGTCCTGGCCACCCAGACCCTCCCCCAGCAGCGGCCGGCCACCATGGCCGTCACCGTCGAGGGGGACCTCCCGGCCGGGGTGACGGCCAAGGACCTGGTGCTGGCGGTGATCGGCCGCATCGGCACCGGCGGGGGTATGGGCCACGTCATCGAGTACCGCGGCCGGGCCGTGCGCTCGCTCTCCATGGAGGGGCGGATGACGGTCTGCAACATGAGCATCGAGGGCGGCGCCCGGGCCGGGATGGTCGCCCCCGACGAGACCACCTTCGCCTACCTCGAGGGGCGCACCCACGCCCCGTCCGGCGCGGCGTGGGACGAGGCCCTCGCCTACTGGGCCACCCTCCCCACCGACGAAGGCGCCGCCTTCGACACCGAGGTGGTCCTCGAGGCGGCCGGCCTGGTGCCCCACCTCACCTGGGGCACCAACCCGGCCCAGGTGGCGCCCATCTCCGGCCGGGTTCCCGACCCCGACTCCTTCAGCGACCCCGCCGACCGGGAGGCCGCGGCCCGGGCGCTCGCCTACATGGGGCTCGAGGCCGGCACCCCCCTGCGGGAGGTGGCCGTCGACACGGTCTTCTTGGGCTCGTGCACCAACTCTCGGATCGAGGACCTCCGGGCCGCCGCCGCCGTCCTCGAGGGCCGCCACGTCCACCCCGGGCTGCGGGCCTTGGTCGTTCCCGGCTCGCACCGGGTGAAGGCCCAGGCCGAGGCGGAGGGGCTGGACAAGGTGTTCGAGGCCGCCGGCTTCGAGTGGCGCCAGCCGGGCTGCTCGATGTGCCTGGCCATGAACCCCGACAAGCTGTCGCCGGGCGAGCGGTGCGCCTCCACCTCCAACCGCAACTTCGAGGGGCGCCAGGGCCGGGGCGGACGCACCCACCTCGTCTCCCCCGCCGTGGCCGCCGCCACCGCGGTGGCCGGGCGGTTCGCCGGGCCCGAGGACCTCGACTCGTGAGGCCGGTCACCGTCATCACTGGCCGGGCGGTCCCGCTCGACCGCTCCGACGTCGACACCGACCAGATCATCCCCTCCGACTGGCTGAAACGCGTCGAGCGCACCGGCTTCGGGGCCGGCCTCTTCGCCGAATGGCGCGACGACCGCTCCTTCGTCCTCAACCAGCCCGAGTATGCCGGGGCCACCATCTTGGTGGCCGGCCACAACTTCGGCACCGGGTCCTCGCGCGAGCACGCGGTCTGGGCGCTGCTCGACTACGGGTTCGAGGCGGTGGTGTCCTCCCGCTTCGCCGACATCTTCCGCAACAACTGCACGAAGCAGGGGCTGGTGCCGGTCGAGGTCTCCCCCGAGGTCGACCGCGCCCTGCTGGAGGCGGTGGCCGGCGACCCCTCGCTCGAGCTCACCATCGACGTCGCCAGGGGCACGGTCGAGGCCCCGGCCGCCGGCATCGAGGCGACCTTCCCGCTCGACGAGTTCACCCGGGAGCGGCTGGTGAACGGCTGGGACGACATCGGGCTCTCGCTCCGCCACGAGTCGGAGATCGGCGCCTACGAGGCCCGCCGGCCGGGGTGGCTCCCCCGGTCGGCCGCCGCCCCGGCGTAGGGCCGGGCGGCGCTCAGCCCACCGCCACCGGCACCAGCTCGAACGTCCCGACGTCGACCAGGCCCTGGTCGGTGAGCCGCAGGTCGGGGATGACCGAGAGGCCGAGGAACGAGAGCTGCATGAACGGGGCGGCCACGGTCACCCCCAGGTCCCGGGCCGCCGCCACCAGCGCCTCGAGCCCCCGGGCCACCTCGGTCGCCGGCCGGTCGCTCATCAGGCCGCCGATCTCGAGGGCCATCTCGGCCACCACCCGGCCGTCGGCGTCGACCACGACCTGACCCCCGCCGAGCTCGGCCAGCCGCCCCACCGCCGCGGCCATGGCCGCCGGGCCGCCCGCACCGGCGTCGCCCACCACCATCACATTGTGGGCGTCGTGACCCACGGTGGAGGCGAATGCCCCGCGCTCGAGGCCGAACCCGTGCACCCAGCCCAGCCCGATCCGTCCCGTCCGCCGGTGGCGCTCCACCACGGCCAGCCGGGCCACCTCGGCCCCCGGGTCGGAGGGGTCGGTGACCAAGGAACGCGTCGTTAGCGAGCCCGACTCGATGCCGATGGTGCGGGCCCTGGCTCCCGTCGGCGCCGGCAGCTCCAGGTCGCCGGGCGCGGGCGGCGACTCGAGGTGGACCGAGCGGCGCATCCATGCCGGGGCCGGCACCTCCCCCACCGCGCCGGGCACCGCCCGCCCGCCGGCGGCCACCAGCCGGCCGCGCTGGAAGACCCGGGACGGCCGGAAGCCGGCCAGCTCGTCGAAGCAGACCAGGTCGGCCTGGTAGCCGGGGGCCAGCGAGCCCAGCTCGCTGAAGCCGTGGTACTCGGCCGGGTTGGCCGTGGCCATCACCAGGGCGTCGATCTCGCCCACCCCGGCCGCCACGGCCAGGGCCACGCAGTCGTTCAGGTGGCCCGAGGCCAGCAGGGTGTCGGGCTCGCGGTCGTCGGTGCACAGCGCCACGTGGTCGGTGCCGTGGAGGAGGACGCTGGGCACCAGGGCGGCCAGGTTCTGGCTGGCCGACCCCTGGCGGATGAACACCCACATCCCCTTGCGGCGCTTCTCCTCGGCCTCGGCCAGCGTCGTGCACTCGTGGTCGGACTCCACCCCGGCCGCCAGGTAGGCGTCAAGGGCCCGGCCCGACAGTCCCGGGGCGTGGCCGTCCACCCGGCGTCGCCCGGCGGTGGCGATGCGGGCCAGCATCTCGGGGTCCCCGGCCACCACCCCGGGGAAGTTCATCACCTCGGCCACCCCGATGGCCCCGTGCTCCTCCATGAGCGCCCGCACGTCGGCGGCGACCAGCTCGGCCCCCGGGCTCTCGAAGTGCGAGGCCGGCACGCAGCTCGAGGCGCACACCCCGAAGGTGAAGGGCAGGCCCGCCGCCGCCTCCACCAGCGCCGCCACCCCGGGGATGCCGAACACGTTGGCGATCTCGTGGGGGTCGGCGGCCACCGCGGTGGTGCCGAGGGGGAGCACCGTCCGGACGAACTCGTCCACCCAGAGCTTGGTCGACTCGAGGTGCATGTGCGCGTCGATGAGCCCGGGGGTGACGGCGGCCCCGGCCACGTCGACCACCTCGAGCGCCTCCCTCGGACCCCAGCCGGCCACTACCCCGTCGGCCACGGCCAGGTCGGTCTCGACCCACTCGCGCGTTGACGGGGACAGCACCCGGCCGCCGGTGACCAGGAGGTCCGCCGGCACGTCGCCACGGGCGACGGCGAGCACTCGGGGGCTGGCGGGGCGGCGGGCCATGCTCCCCAACCTATCGGCCGACGTCGGGGACGGTCGTGGCAGGATCACGGCATGCAGGGACCTGACGGCCCCCCCACCCGGCCCATGGAGACCGCCGACGTGGCCCCGGCGGTCGAGGTGTGGTGCTCGGCCATAGCCGACATGGGCGCCCGCCACCGACCCCCGTCCAGGGAGGCGGTGGCGGGACCCGCCGGGGCCGACCGGGACCGCGTCGGCCGGCGCATAGCCCACCTCCTCGCCACCGACCCCGCCGGGTCCTGGGTGGCCGAGCGGGACGGGGCCGTCGTGGGCCTGGCCCAGGCGTTCGTGCGCGGCCGGCACTGGGTCCTCTCACTCCTGGGCGTCGACCCCGCCTGCCAGTCGGCCGGGGTGGGGAGGGCCCTCCTCGGCCGGGCCCTCGGTTACGGGGCCGGGGGTCCGGGCACCATCCAGGCCTCGGTCGATCCCCGGGCGATCCGCCTCTACGCCACCGCCGGGTTCGAGCCGCACCCCACGCTGGTGGCCGCGGGCCCGGTGACCCGCCGTCCGGCCGGGCCGCCCTCCGTCCGGGCCGCCGGGGAGGAGGGGCTCGCCGCGGCCTCGGCCGTCGACCGGGCGGTGCGGGGAGCCCCCCGCCTGGCCGACCTCGCCCACCTGGTGGCGGGCGGGGCCACCCTGCTGCTCGACGGCGACCGCGCCTACGCGCTGGCCCAGCCCGACCGGGTGGTCACGTTGGCGGGCCGGGACGAGCCGTCGGCCGCCGCCGTGCTCACCGCGGCGCTGGCCCGGGCCCGGCCCGACGGCCCCTTCGAGGTCGGCTGGCTGACCGGCGGCCAGCGGTGGGCACTGGGCCCGTTGCTCGACGCCGGCCTCCCCCTCTTCCCGTCCGGCCCGGTGATGATCCGGGGGATGGAGCGGCCCTTCGCCCCCTACCTGCCGAGCGGCGGATTCGGCTAGCTGCCGGGAGGGAGCCAGCGGTAGGTGGTCCAGCCCTCGACCGGGCGGGCGCCCAGCGACTCGTAGAAGTCGATGGCCCGGCGGTTCCAGTCGAGCACCGCCCACTCGACGCGGCCGTCGACCAGTGTCCGCAGGTGCTCGACGAGGGCGCGCCCGTAGCCGTGGCCGCGCCAGGCCTCGCGCACGAAGAGGTCCTCCAGCCAGATCCCCCGCCGGCCCAGGAACGTGGAGAAGGTCGGGAACCACAGGGCCATCCCGGCCACCGCCGCGCCCTCTGCGACCAGGCTCACCCGGGCCACGGGATCGGTGCCGAAGAGCTCCCGGCAGAGGTCGTCGACGGTGCAGGACACCTCGTCCTCCATCCGTTCGAACCGGGCCAGCTCGCGGATGAGGGACAGCACCTCATGGGCGTCGTCGACCGTGGCCTGGCGGATCACCGAGTGGCGGGATCCCGGTTGGCCGCGCCGACCACGGCGGCCAGCGAGGCGTCGAGGATCGACGAGTCCATCCCCACCCCCCACCAGGTGGACCCGTCGGGACCCTCGGCCTCCACGTAGGCGACGGCCGAGGCCCCGCTCCCCGAGGTGAGGGCATGCTCGCTGTAGTCCTTCACCTCGAAGGTGATCCCCAGCACGTCGCGCAGCCCGGCCACCAGGGCGTCGATCGGCCCGTTGCCCCGGCCCGTGACCGTGGTGTGCTTGCCGTCGACCAGCAGCTGGGCCGTGACCGTGGTGTGGCCGCCGCCGGTCGTCACCTCGCTGCCCAGCAGCCGCAGGCCGGCGTCGGAGGGGAGGTAGGTGTCGCTGAACACCTCCCACATCTCGTCGGGCTGGATCACCGTCCCGGACCTCTCGGTCACCGCCTGGACGCGCTTGGAGAACTCCACCTGCAGGCGGCGGGGCAGGTCGAGCCCGTGCTCGGTGTCCATGAGGTAGGCCACGCCGCCCTTGCCCGACTGGCTGTTCACCTGGATGATGGCCTGGTAGGTGCGCCCGACGTGCTTGGGGTCGATGGGCAGGTAGGGCACCTCCCAGCGCCCGTAGTCGGTGCCGATGGCCTCCATCCCCTTCTTGATGGCGTCCTGGTGGGAGCCGGAGAAGGCGGTGTAGACGAGGTCGCCCACGTAGGGGTGGCGGGGGTGCACCGGCATCCGGGTGGCGTACTCGGCCACGTGGCGGACCCTCTCGATGTCGCTGAAGTCGAGCTTGGGGTCGACGCCCTGGGAGAAGAGGTTCATGGCCAGGGTGACCACGTCGACGTTGCCGGTGCGCTCGCCGTTGCCGAACAGCGTTCCCTCCACCCGGTCGACGCCGGCCAGCACGGCCAGCTCTGCGGCGGCCACCGCCGTGCCGCGGTCGTTGTGCGGGTGGACGCTGAGCACGATCGAGTCGCGGTTCGAGATGGTCCGGCCGAACCACTCCAGGACGTCGGCGTAGACATTGGGCATGTACATCTCGACCGTGTTGGGCAGGTTGAGGATGAGCGGCCGCTCCGGGGTCGGCTCGATCACCTCCATCACCGCCTCGCAGATGGCCACGGCGAAGTCGGGCTCGGTCCCCATGAAGCTCTCCGGGGAGTACTCGTAGCGGATCTCGGTGCCCGGGACGGTCGACTCGAACTTGCGGCACAGGCGCGCCGCGTTGACAGCGATGTCGGTGATCCCCGCCCGGTCCAGGCCGAAGACGACACGGCGCTGGAGCTCGGAGGTGGAGTTGTAGAAGTGCACCACCGCCCGCGGCGCCCCCCGCAGCGACTCGAAGGTCCGCTCGATGAGCTCCTCGCGGCACTGGACCAGCACCTGGATCTCGACGTCGTCGGGGATCAGCCCCTCCTCGATGATGAGGCGCTGGAAGTCGTAGTCGGTCTGGGAGGCCGAGGGGAAGCCCACCTCGATCTCCTTGAACCCCACGTCGACCAGGGTGCGGAAGAGCGCCAGCTTGCGGTCGGGGTCCATCGGGTCGACCAGCGCCTGGTTGCCGTCGCGCAGGTCCACGCTGGCCCAGCGGGGCGCCTCGGTGAGCTGGCGGTCGGGCCAGGTGCGGTCCTCGAGGACCAGCGGCAGCGAGGGGCGGTAGAGGTGGAAGGGCATGGGGGACGGGTCGCACGGCAGGGCCAGTCGTCCTCCGTCCGTCCTGTGGTGGTCGGGGTTGCTCACGTCCATCTCTCCTTTCCTTCTCGCTCTCTTGCGTGTTCGGTCCGATCCGCGGGCTCCCGGGCGCACCGGCTCTCGCCCCAACAAAAAACCTCCTGGCCTTTCGGCGCAGGAGGCGGCGGGCGAGCGCGGTGTGGCGTTCGCCGTCAGGTAAGCAGCAGGTCCGTGTTCGGGGCTCCTCGCATCGCACCCCATGGTGCCAGGGGCGACCCCGGTCGTCAAGGGCTACCGTGAGCGGGTGCGGCGGCGGAGGAGCGCGTGGGTGTGGGTGGCGGTGCTGGCCGGGTGCGCGCTGGCGGCCCGGGCGCTGCTCGTGCGGCCGGCCCGGCCTCCCAGCCTCGACGCCTGGCCGCCGGTGCCCCGCCGGCCCGACACCGGCCCGCCGGGCGGGGGGGCCGCCCGCCCTTAGAGGCTGACCCGGTGGAGGTCGACGATGCCCGCGTCGGCACGGAGCCGGGCGATGGCGTCGTCGGGGGCGGGCTCGCTGAGGGCCAGCACCATGAGGGCGGTGCCGGCCCCGGGCTGGCGACTGGGGCCCACGGCCATGGACGAGATCGAGATCCCGGCGTCGCCCAGCACCATCCCCACCACCCCGATCATCCCCGGCCGGTCGTCGTTGCGGACCACCAGCATGTGGGGCGAGGGCGGCACCTCGACGGTGTGGTCGTCGACCATGACCAGGCGGGGCTCGGCCCGGACCCCGGCCCCGGTGAGGGTGGCCGCCACCGCGTGGCCCGACGAGCGCAGGGTCACCAGGCTCTTGTAGTTGGGCGACGTGGCGGTGGAGGTCTCGCGGATCTCGAGCCCGCGCTCGGCGGCCAGCTGCGGGGCGTTCACGTAGGAGACCGGTTCCTCGGTGGTCGAGGCGAACAGCCCCTTCAGCACCGAGAGGGTGAGGATGCCGGTGCCCGCGGCCGCCAGGGCGCCCTGGTACTCGATGTCCAGGCGGTCAGGCAGGCCGTCGTGGAGGCAGGCGAAGATGCGGCCCAGCTGCTCGGCCAGGGCCATGAAGGGCCGCACGGTCTCGGACACCTCGGTGGCGGCCACGTTCACCGCGTAGGGGACGAACTCCCCGGCCAGGGCCAGCTCCACCTGTTCGGCGATGGTGATCCCGGCCTTGTCCTGGGCTTCCTCGGTCGAGGCGCCGAGGTGCGGGGTGACCACCACCGACTCGAGCTCGAAGAGGGGCGAGGCTCCCGGCGGCTCGGTGGCGAAGACGTCGAGCGCCGCCCCGGCCACCACCCCGTCGCGGATCGCCTCGGCCAGCGCCTCCTCGTCGATGATGCCCCCGCGCGCCGTGTTGACGATGCGGATCCCCGGCTTGGCCTTGGCCAGGAGGTCCCGGCCGACGAGGTTGGCCGTCTCGGGCGTCTTGGGGGTGTGGATCGAGATGAAGTCGGACTCGGCGAAGAGCTCCTCCAGCGAGCGCAGCTCGACGCCCATGGCCTTCGCCCGGTCGGCCGAGATGTAGGGGTCGAAGGCGAGTAGGTGCATGCCGAAGGCCAGGGCGCGCTGGGCCACCAGCGAGCCGGCCCGGCCCAGGCCGACCACGCCCAGGACCTTGCCGTGCAGCTCGACGCCCTCCCACTTCGAGCGCTCCCACCGGCCGGCCACCAGGGCGGCGTGGGCCTGGGGGATGTTGCGGGCCTGGGCGAGCAGGAGGCCCATGGCCTGCTCGGCCACCGAGAGGATGTTGGAGGTGGGGGCGTTCACCACCATCACGCCGCGAGCCGTGGCCGCCGGCACGTCGACGTTGTCCAGCCCCACGCCGGCCCGGCCCACCACCTGGAGGTCGACCCCGGCGGACAGGACGTCGGCGGTCACCTTGGTGGCCGAGCGGATGATGAGGGCGTGGGCCCCGGCCACCGCCCCCACCAGCTCGTCGGGGGTGAGCCCCTCGCGCACGTCGACCTCGTGGCCGGCCGCGGCCAGCCGGTCCAGCCCGCGCTGGGCGATCTTCTCGGTTACCAGTACACGTGCCAACCGACGCGCCTCCTCTCCTCGTGCGACCCGCGGTGCCGGTCTACCCGGCGGAGCCGAAGAGCGCGGCCAGCCGGCCGACCCCCTCGACGAGGTCGTCGTCGCCCAGGGCGTAGGACATGCGGAAGTAGCCGGGAGCCCCGAAGGCCTCGCCGGGCACCACCGCCACCTTGGCCTCGGCGATGCACACCTCGGCCAGCTCGGCGCTCGACTGCGGCCGGCTGCCGGCCACGGTGCGGCCGAGCACGCCGGTGACGTCGGGGAAGGCGTAGAAGGCGCCCTCGGGCTCGACGCAGGTCACCCCCTCGATCTCGTTGAGCATCCGGTGGATGACCCGGCGGCGGCGGTCGAAGGCCTGGCGCATCTCGGCCACCGCGCTGAGGTCTCCCGACACCGCCGCCAGGGCGGCGCGCTGGGAGACGTTGGCCACGTTGGAGGTCTCGTGGGACTGGATGTTGGTGGCCGCCACCACGGCGTCGGTCGGGCCGAGCATCCAGCCCACCCGCCAGCCGGTCATGGCGTAGGTCTTGGCCACCCCGTTGACCACGATGCAGCGCTCGGCCAGCTCGGGCACGAGCACCGGCATCGAGAAGTGCTCGGCGCCGCCGTAGACGAGGTGCTCGTAGATCTCGTCGGTCACCACCCAGATCCCGCGTGACGCGGCCCAGCGCCCGATGGCCTCGATCTCGGCCCGCGGGTAGACGGCACCGGTCGGGTTGGAGGGAGAGACGAACAGGAGCGCCTTGGTCCGTCCGGTGGCCGCCGTCTCCAGCTGGTCCACGGTCACCCGGAAGCCGCTCGACTGGTCGGTGGCCACCGGGACCGGGGTCCCCCCGGCCAGGGCGATGGACTCGGGGTAGGTGGTCCAGTAGGGGGCGGGGACGAGCACCTCGTCGCCCGGGTCGCAGAGCACGGCGAAGGCGTTGGCCACCGCCTGCTTGCCGCCGTTGGTGACCAGCACCTGGGAGGCCGTGACCTCGTAGCCCGAGTCCCTCTTGGTCTTGGTGGCGATCGCCTCGCGCAGCTCGGGCAGCCCGGCGGTCGGGGTGTAGTGGTGGTTGGCCGGCTGGCGGCATGCGGCCACCGCCGCCTCGACGATGTGGGCCGGGGTGGGGAAGTCCGGCTCGCCGGCGCCGAAGCCCACGACCTTCTCCCCGGCGGCCTTCAGCGCCTTGGCCTTGGCGTCGACGGCGAGGGTGGCCGACGGCGAGACGGCGGCGGCCCGGGCGGAGATGCGGCGGTGCGCGGTGGCGTCTTTCGTGCCGGGGGACATGGGTGCCATGATTCCATACGTGCACGCCACCCCCGACAACGCCGCCGCGGCCGGCGGGACCCCCCGCATCCGCATCCCCTCGGCCCTCCTGCCCAACGACGGGCGGTTCGGTTCGGGGCCGTCCAAGGTCCGTCCCGAGCAGGTGGCCGGCCTGCTCGAAGCGGCCACCACCTACCTCGGGACCAGTCACCGGCAGCGCCCGGTCAAGTCGGTGGTCGGCCGGGTCCGGCGCGGCCTGGCCGAGCTGTTCTCCCTCCCCGACGGCTACGAGGTGCTGCTGGGCAACGGCGGCACCACCTGCTTCTGGGACGCCGCCACCTTCGGCCTGATCGAGGAGCAGAGCCAGCACCTCTCCTTCGGCGAGTTCTCCTCCAAGTTCGCCGCGGCCGCCGCGGCCGCCCCCCACCTGAAGGACCCCCAGGTGCTCGCCTCCGAGGCGGGCACCCACCCGCTCCCGGTGGCCGACGGGGCGATCGACCTCTACGCCCTCACCCACAACGAGACCTCGACCGGGGTGGCCATGGAGATCCGGCGTCCCGACGGCGCGGTCGCCCCGGCCGACGGGGGCGGGCTGGTGGCGGTGGACGCCACCTCGGCCGCCGGGGGGCTGCGGGTCGACCCGTCCCAGTTCGACGTCTACTACCTGGCCCCGCAGAAGTGCTTCGCCTCCGACGGGGGGCTCTGGCTGGCCCTGTGCTCGCCGGCCGCCGTCGAGCGGATCGAGCGGATCTCGGCCTCGGGGCGGTGGGTCCCGGCCTTCTTGGACCTGAAGGTCGCCCTCGACAACTCCCGCCAGGACCAGACCTACAACACCCCGGCCCTGGCCACCCTCTACCTGCTGGCCGAGCAGGTCGACTGGATGCTGGGCGGCGGGGGGCTCGAGTGGACGGCGGGCCGCTGCGACCGCTCGGCCGAGATCCTCTACACCTGGGCCGAGCAGTCGGGGTTCGCCCGCCCCTTCGTGGAGGACCCGGTCGACCGCAGCCACGTGGTGGGCACGGTCGACTTCGTCGACGCCGTCGACGCCGCCGAGGTGGCGGCGGTGCTGCGGGCCAACGGGGTCGTCGACACCGAGCCCTATCGCAAGCTCGGCCGCAACCAGCTGCGGATCGCCATGTTCCCCGCCATCGACCCCGAGGACGTGGCCGCCCTCTGCGCCTGCGTCACCCACGTGGTGGGGGCGCTGGCCGCCTGACCGACGCCGGCCGGGCCGGCCGCGCTGCTCGGTGCGCTCAGCCCCCGGAAGCGTCCTGCACCCGGGTGCGACCGGCCGAGATGAAGGGCATCATGGCCCGCAGCTCGGCCCCCACCTTCTCGATCTGGTGGGCCCGGCCCTGCTCCTGGAGCTTCTTGAAGTTCGGCCGGCCGTTGCGGTTCTCGGCGATCCACTCCTCGGCGAAGGAGCCGTCGCGGATCTCGCCGAGGATCCGGCGCATCTCGGCACGCACCTGGTCGTCGATGACCCTGGGGCCCCGCGTCAGGTCGCCGTACTCGGCGGTGTCGGAGATCGAGTAGCGCATGCCGGCGATCCCCTCCTCGTACATGAGGTCGACGATGAGCTTCAGCTCGTGGAGGCACTCGAAGTAGGCCGACTCGGGCTGGTAGCCGGCCTCCACCAGCGTCTCGAACCCCGCAGTGACCAGCGAGGTCAGGCCGCCGCAGAGCACCACCTGCTCCCCGAAGAGGTCGGTCTCGGTCTCCTCGGCGAAGGTGGTGTCGAGCACCCCGGCCCGGGTCGCCCCGATGCCGTGGGCGTAGGAGAGGGCGAGCGCCCGGGCCTTGCCGGTGGCGTCCTGGTGCACGGCGATCAGCGAGGGGACGCCCCCGCCCTCGGTGTAGGTGCGGCGGACCAGGTGGCCCGGGCTCTTGGGCGCCACCATGGCCACGTCGACGCCGTCGGGGGGGACGATCTGGCCGAAGCGGATGTTGAAGCCGTGAGCGAACATGAGGGCGTCGCCGGGCCGCAGGTGCGGGGCGATCTCGGCGTCGTAGACGGCCTTCTGCTCGGTGTCGGGGAGGAGGATCATGATGACGTCGGCCTCCTCGGCGGCCTGGGCGATGGAGGTGACCCGCAGCCCCGCCTCCTCGGCCTTCTTCTTGCTCGAGGAGCCGGGCCGCAGCCCCACCCGCACGTCCACCCCCGACTCGGTGAGGTTGAGGGCGTGGGCATGTCCCTGGGAGCCGTAGCCCAGGACGGCCACCTTCCTCCCCTGGATCAGGGTGGGATCGGCGTCGGACTCGTAGTACAGCGTGGCCATGGTCGGTGCTCTTCCTTGTCTCAGCCGGCCGAGCCGGCGATGGTCCTCAACTCCCCGGCTCCTCGCCGGTCGCCGGCGGGCCGACGGTCCAGCTTAGGCAGGGCGACGCGCCCCGTCCGCTGGAGCTCGACGACCCGGTAGCCCTCCAGGAGCCCCTCGAAGTCGTCGATCTTCTCCGGCCGGCCGGCCAGGGTCACCGTGATGGCGCCGGACCCCACGTCGACCACCTCGCCGCCGAAGACGCCCACCAGCTGGATCACCTGGGAGCGCTCGGCCGGCTGGGCCTCGACGGTGGCGATCAACAGCTCCCGCTGGACGGCGTCGGCCGGGGCCAGCTGCGAGATGGCCACCACGTTGACCAGCTTGTCCAGCTGGTGGACGACCTGCTCCAAGGGCGCCGACTCCGCGTCGACCACGATGGTGATGCGGCTGAACCGCTCGTCCTCGTCGGTCGGGGCAACGGCCAGCGAGTAGATGTTGAAGCCGCGGCGGCTGAACAGCCCGGCCACCCGGGACAGGACCCCGGCCTTGTTCTCCACCAGCACCGACAGGACGTGGTGTCGGGGGGGGGCGATCACCGGTCCCTCCCCGCCTGCTCGGGGTGGACGACGATGGCGTCGTTGGACGCCCCGGCCGGCACCATCGGGAAGACCTTCTCGAAGGCGTCGGTGCGGAAGTCGACCACCACCGGCCGGTCGTCGATGCCGTTGGCCTTCTCCACCGCCGGCCCCACCTCGTCGGGGCTCTCGGCCCGGATGCCCACGCACCCCATGGCCTCGGCCCACTTCACGTAGTCGGGCAGGTCGGGCGAGAGGTAGACCTCCGAGTAGCGCTCGCCGTAGAACATCTCCTGCCACTGGCGCACCATGCCGAGGTAGGCGTTGTTCAAGATGGCGATCTTGACCGGCACCCGCTCGGCGGTGGCCGTGGCCAGCTCCTGGGCGGTCATCTGGAAGCACCCGTCGCCGTCGACCGCCCACACCGTGCGGCCGGGGCGGCCCACCTTGGCCCCGATGGCCGCGGGCACGGCGAAGCCCATGGTGCCGGCCCCGCCGGAGTTGACCCAGGTGTAGGGGTGGTCGAACCGCCAGTACTGCGAGGCCCACATCTGGTGCTGACCCACCCCCGAGGCCAGCACGGTGTCGACCGGAGAGAGGTCGCGCAGGGCCTCGACCACCATCTGGGGCTTGATCGGGCCGCCGTCGGCCGCCGGCTCGTAGACGAGGGGGAACTCCTCCTGCCAGTGACGGAGCTGGTCCCACCAGGGGGCCAGGTCCGGGCGCGCCTGAGCGGCCGAGCCGGACACCGCCCCGCCTTCGGCCAGCCCGAGGCTTTCCAGGGCCGAGAGGAGCTCGGCGATCACCAGCGCGCAGTCGCCGGCCACGGCCACGTCGGGGCTGCGCACCTTGCCCAGCTCGGCCGGGTCGATGTCGACGTGGACGATCTTGGCCTCCGGGGCGAAGGCGTCGATCTTGCCGGTCACCCGGTCGTCGAAGCGCGCTCCCAGGGCCACCAGCAGGTCGGCCCGCTGCATGGCCGTGACGGCGGTGAAGTTGCCGTGCATGCCCGGCATCCCCAGGCACTGGGGGTGCGAGTCGGGGAAGGCCCCGCGGGCCATGAGGGTGGTGACCACCGGCATGCCGGTGCGCTCGGCCAGCGCCAGGAGGACCTCGCTGGCCCGGGCCTTGAGGACCCCGCCCCCGACGTAGAGGACCGGCCGCTCGGCCGTGAGCAGCAGCTCGGCGGCCCGGCGGACCTCGGCCGGGTCGCCCTCGGTGACCGGGTGGTAGCCGGGCAGGTCGAGGTCGTCCACCGAGGACGGCCAGTACCACTCCATGGTGGCGTTGGCCACGTCCTTGGGGACGTCGATGAGGACCGGTCCGGGCCGCCCGGTGGTGGCCACGTGGAAGGCGGCCGCCACCACCCGGGGGATGTCGGCCGCCTCGGTCACCAACCAATTGTGCTTGGTGATGCCCATGGTCACCCCGGTGATGTCGCACTCCTGGAAGGCATCGGTGCCGATCGAGCCGGTGGCCACCTGGCCCGAGACCACCACCAGCGGCGTCGAGTCCATGTAGGCGTTGGAGAGCGGGGTGACGATGTTGGTGGCGCCGGGCCCGCTGGTGACCATGGCCACCCCCGGACGGCCGGTGACCATGGCGTAGCCCTCGGCCATGTGGCCCGCCCCCTGCTCGTGGCGGACCAGGATGTGGCGGATCGAGGAGTCCAGAATGGGATCGTAGACGGGCAGGATGGCCCCGCCGGGCAGGCCGAACATGACCTCGACCCGCTGCATCTCGAGGCTCTTGATGAGGGCCTGAGCCCCGGTCAGGGTGGTCGGGTTCGCATCCATGTGGCCGGTCTCCTCTCCTGTCGTGGTCGTGGTCGTGGTCGTGGTCTCTGGTGCCGCCGTGGCCGGTCCGGGGTCTGCGGGTCGGCCGCGCACCCTGGCCGGGAATTGAAACGACCTCCCGCAAGGGAGGTCGGAGCACGCGACGGATGTGGTCGCGTGCTAGGTGATAACTACCAGCGTGGTCGGGTGCGGAGTGCTCACGGCCACCATTGTGGCACGGCCCGGCGCCACGGACAACCGGATCTTCTACGGCTCGGTGACCGCCCCACGGTCGGCCCCGGTCACCAGTCGGGCGTACTTGGCCAGCACGCCGCTCGTATAGCGGGGCTCGAACGGCTTGAGCGCTTGGCGCCGGCGCTCGAGCTCGGCCTCGTCCACCAGCAGGTCGACCCGGTGCCCGGTCACGTCGATGTCGATCCGGTCGCCGTCGGCCACCAGGGCGATGGGTCCGCCGTCGACGGCCTCGGGCGCCACGTGGCCGATGCAGAAGCCGTGGGTGCCGCCGGAGAACCGCCCGTCGGTGACCAGGGCGCAGTCCCCTCCCCGGCCGGCGCCCTTCATGGCCCCGGTCACCGCCAGCATCTCGCGCATGCCGGGCCCGCCCTTGGGGCCCTCGTAGCGGATGACCACCACCGTCCCCGGCTCGATCGACCCGGCCAGGATGGCCTCCATGGCCCGGGGCTCGCCGTCGAAGACCCGGGCGGTGCCGGTGAAGGTGAGCGAGTCGATGCCGGCCACCTTGACCACCGACCCCCGCGGGGCGAGCGAGCCGGTGAGCACGGCCAGCCCGCCGTCTCGGTTGATGGGGTCGGTGAGCGGGTGGACCACGGCGCCGTCGGGCGCCGGCGGGTCGAGGGCGGCCAGGTTCTCGGCCACCGTCCGCCCGGTCACCGTGAGGCAGTCCCCGTGGAGGAGGCCCGCCTCGAGCAGCTCGCGCATGACCACCGGGACACCGCCGACGGCGTCGACGTCGACCATGTGGAAGCGGCCGTGGGGCTTGGTGTCGGCCAGGTGCGGCACGCGCGCCGCCACCTTGTTGAAGTCGTCCAGCTCCAGCGCGACCCGCGCCTCGTGGGCGATGGCCAGGAGGTGCAGCACGGCGTTGGTCGACCCGCCCAGGGCCATGACCACGGCGATGGCGTTCTCGAAGGCCGGCTTGGTCATGATCTGACGGGGCCGGACCCCGGCCGCCAGCAGGTCGACCACGGCGCTCCCCGAGGCGTAGGCGAAGTCGTCACGCCGACGGTCGACGGCGGCCGGCGAGGCGCTGCCCGGCAGCGACATGCCGATGGCCTCGGCCACCGAGGCCATGGTGTTGGCGGTGAACATGCCGGCACAGGACCCCTCGGTCGGGCAGGCGTTGTGCTCGATCAGAGAGAGCTCCTCGTCGGAGAGGGCTTCGACGGCGTGGGCCCCCACCGCCTCGAAGACGCTCACGATGTCGAGGGCCCGGTCCCGCAGCCGACCGGGGAGGATGGAGCCTCCGTAGAGGAAGACCGACGGCAGGTTCACCCGGGCGGCGGCCATGAGCATGCCGGGGAGCGACTTGTCGCAGCCGGCGAAGGTCACCAGGGCGTCGAACCGCTCGGCGTGCATCACCGTCTCGATCGAGTCGCAGATCACCTCGCGGCTCACCAGCGAGGCCCGCATCCCCTCGTGGCCCATGGAGATCCCGTCGGAGACGGCGATGGTGACGAACTCGAAGGGGAAGCCCCCGGCGGCGCGCACGCCCTCCTTGGCCCGCTTGGCCAGGCGGTCGAGGGGCAGGTTGCACGGGGTGACCTCGTTCCAGCTCGAGGCCACCGCCACCTGCGGCTTGTCCCAGTCGGCGTCGGTCATCCCGACGGCCCGGAGCATGGCCCGGGCCGGCGCCCGGGCCGCGCCCTCGGTCACCTCGTAGCTGCGGGGCTTCATGCCCGGACGCTCCGCCGCCTCGCTGGGCGACGGCGCGCCCGCGGCGCCTTGGGTTCGGTCGCTCATGGGCGCAGCGTAGACGGCGCGGCCGTCGGCCCCCCGAGGGCCCCACCGGCGCGGGCTGCGGCGGGGCCACGGGGACCATGTCGCCAACCCGGTGCTCGGTCCCCGCGCGATGCGGTCCCTCCGCCACGCCATCGACCGGTCGACCACGGCCACGGCCGCCCGATGACCGGCCCGCGACGAGTGGCCCAATCCGGTCGGCCGCGGGCCGGGGTGATCCCTTGAGGGGGAAATACCCCTCGCCTATCATCACCTCGGTAGGGCGAGGTTCGGCGATTCGCGGTAGGCAGCTCCGACCGGCCGCGGTGATGCAGTGTCCCTGCCGATCGAACACGCATCCCCCGAGCAGCCAGAGACCCTCTTTAGAACAGGAGTCTGCAGTGACGCCTTCGCCCCACGGGCAACCGACCCTTCGGGAGCCGACATGACCGAGCGTCTGTCCGTGGCCGACGCCTTCAATCCGTTCGGCGGACCCTTCGTCGACGATCCAGCGTCGGTCTTCACCCGCGCCCACCGTGAGGAGCCGATCTTCTTCAGCCCCGTTCTCGGCAGCTGGATCATCACGCGCCACGACGACGTGGTCGCCGTGCTGCGGGACCCGCAGCGCTACTCGTCCCACGAGATCCTCTCGATCGCGCCGCTGCTGAGCCCCGAGGTGGCGGAGCGGTTCGGCGACCTCATCCCGATGGAGGGGACGCTCATCGGCCTCGACCCCCCCGCCCACACGAAGCTGCGGCGGGTCATGCAGGACGCCTTCAGCCCGCAGCGGATACGCACGCTGGAGCCGCAGGTCGAGGCACTCGCCGCCGAGCTGCTGGCCGGCATGGTCGACGGTGCGGGGGATGCCCGCAAGGCCGACCTGCTGGTCGACTTCGCGTTCCCGCTCCCCTTGACGGTGGTCCTGCGGCTCATCGGCATACCCGACGAGGAGCTGGCGCGGACGACCGAGGCGTGCCGGGACTGGAACGACCTCTCGGTGGCCCTGCTGAACGGCGTGCCGCTGGACGAGCAGCTCCGCATGGCCGACAACATCGTGGACTTTCATCACTACGTGCTGCAGCTGATCTCCGAGCGCGAACGTCGGCCGTCCGACGACCTGATCAGCGCGTTGGTGGCCGTGCGGCACGAGGAACAGCTGACCGACCGCGAGATCCTCTCGCTCATCCCGGGGCTCGTCTTCGCCGGGCACGAAACCACCGCCAACCTCCTGGGCAACGGGATTGCCCACGTGCTGGGAACCCCCGGCATGTGGGGCGAGCTCTGCCGGGGCGACATCACAGTGGCCGACCTGGTCGAAGAGGCCCTGCGCTTCGACGGACCGGTCATCGGCCTGCCGCGGATCGTGTCGGAGGAGTGCGAGCTCGATGGAGCCCAGTTCCACGCCGGGGACCGCCTGTACGTGTGCTTCTGGGCGGCCAACCGGGACGAGGGGAGGTTCGCCGACGCGGGCGAGTTCAATCCCAAACGCAAGACCCAGCCGCACGTGGGGTTCGGTCGGGGGATCCACTTCTGCATCGGGGCCCCCCTGGCCCGCCTCGAGGCGGCGGTCGCCCTCCGCACCCTCGGCGCGCAGCTGCCGGGCCTGCGGCTGGCCGCAGACGAGACCGCCCCCACGTACGTACCGCACTTCTTCCTGCACGGCCTCGAGCACCTCTGGGTGCAGTGGTAGGGGCGGCGGTCGCCGGCACCGTCCCCCCACGCCGTCGGGACCGGTGAACCCTCCTTCTCGTGGTGGTCGGAGGACACGCTCGGCGTCCTGAGGAGCCCCGGGCGATCGCCTGCTCTCCGGCGACCACCGTCGCATGGCGGTGACACCCCCCAGAGGCCGGAGACGTCGCCAGGTGGTGGGGTAGCGTGCCGCCATGCGTGTGGCGCTCGGTCCCGACTCGGCCCTCGAGCGCGCGGGACTGGCACTGGGCAAGGTCCCCAAACCGGCCGCCTACACCTTCGGCGGCATGGCGGTGGCCAGGATCCTCGGCGTCGCCCAACGGCTCGGGATCTTCGCCGCACTGGCGGGCGAGCCGCTCGACGCCGAGGCTCTCGCCGCCAGGCTCGGGTTGGCGACGTCGCCGACCCGGATGGCGTTGGACGTGCTCGTGGGCGAGCGGGTGTTGGCCCGCCAGGGCGACAGGTACGTCCTCGGACCAGACGGCCGGCCGTGGCTCGATCCGTCCTCGCCGACCTACATCGGCACCTACATCGAGCACACGGTGGACTACTGGACGTGGTGGGGGGAGATCGAAGGAGTCCTGCGCGGCGGCGACCCCATCGCCATTCACAGTCTGTCCCCCGGCGACCCCGGCTGGGAGACGTACATCCGGGGTCAGTACGAACTGGCTCGGCTGTCGGCGACCGCGGTGGCGAAGGCGATCCCGCTCCGTGGGGACCACTCGTCGGTGCTCGACCTCGGCGGCGGTCACGGCCTGTTCGCCGCCTCGGTGTGCCGACGCCACCAGGGGATGCGGGCGACGATCATCGACCTGCCCGGTTCGGTGGCCGTGGGCCGCAAGATCGCCGCGGAGGCGGGATTCGCCGACGTCGTCACCTTCGTGGAGGGGGACATGTTCGCCGCCGACCTCGGGGGTGCCCACGACGCCGTCTTGTGCTGCTCGATCCTCCATCACTTCGGAGAGGACCAGATCCGCTCGCTGCTGACCCGGGTACGCGGCGCGCTGCGTCCTGGAGGCGTCCTCGCCGTGCTGGACCTGTTCCACGACGAGGGCCAGCCGACCTCTTCGGCGGCGATCTTCGAGCTCTTCTTCAATCTGACCTCGGGGATGGACACGCTGACCGAGGAGGCCCTGTCAACGGCGCTGGTCGGGTCGGGGTTCTCCAGGCCGCGCCGACGAACCTTGCGGGCCATCCCCGACCTGCGTCTCTACACCGCAGAGGCGGGCTGACCCCTCCGGGCCGGCCCCGGGACGGGGGGCCAGCCCCTCTTGACGGCGCGACGAGGCCCGGCACGGACCCCGGCGGCGCAGCGCGGCCACGGCGCGTCGCGGCGGTGCCCATCCGACGGGCGAAGGATCGTCAGCGGGCGGCCTCGGAGACTGTCGTTGAGATCAGGTGCGCCTCGACCTCCGTCGTCCAGTCGTCCGGTTCGGTCCCCACCGACGGGATCAGGCGGTCCAGCCAGCGGGGCATCCACCAGTTGACCGGTCCCAGGATCTCCATCACCGAGGGGACGAGGACCATGCGCACCAAGGTGGCGTCCACCAGGACGGCCACGGCCATGCCCAGGCCGAACACCTTGAGCACGTGGAGCGGGTCGTTCACCACGAAGGAGGCGAAGACGCAGACCATGATGGCCGCCGCCGCCGTGATGACCCGGGCGGTGATGGCCAGGCCGTCGGCCACCGACTCCGAGTTGTCGCCGGTCCGCCGCCACTCCTCGCGGATCCGCGACAGCAGGAAGACCTCGTAGTCCATCGAGAGGCCGAAGAGGATGGTGAACATCGTGATGGGGATCCACGGGTCGATCGGCCCGGTGTGCCCGATGCCCACCACTCCCCCCATCCAGCCCCATTCGAAGACCGCCACCAGCACGCCGTAGGCGGCGCCCACCGACAGCAGGTTCATGACCGCCGCCTTGATCGGCACGGCCACCGACCGGAAGACCGCCATCAGCAGGACCACGGCCAGGACGATCACCGCGGCGATGACCCAGAAGATCCGCCCGGACAGGTAGGCGGCGGCGTCGATGTCCGCCGCCGTCTCCCCGCCCACCTCGGCCACCACCCCGGTCCCGCCCACGGCCGAGGGGATGACCTTCGCCCGCATCGTGCGCACCAGGGCCTGGGTCTGGGCTGTCTGGGGCGCCCACTCGGGCACGACGGTGATCACCGCCCCGGTCTGGTCACGGTTGAAGGAGGGCGGCGAGACCTGGGCCATCCCCGGCGTGGCCCGCAGGTCGCTCTCGAGGCGGTCCACCACGGGCACGTCCTTCGGGCCGTCCATGGCCACCGCCACCAGCAGCGGGCCGTTGAAGCCCGCCCCGAACCCCTTGGCCAACTGGTCGTAGGCCTGGCGCACGGTGAGGTCGGTCGGGGCGTTGCCGGCGTCGGTGAAGGCCAGGCGCATGGAGAACATGGGGAGGGCCAGGGCCACCAGCACCACCACCGAGGCCAGCCCGGTCAGCCACGCCTTGCGTTGGACGGTCCGGCTCCAGCGGTACCAGAAACCCTCGCTCGGCCGGGGGGTGGCCTCGTGCGACAGCCCCGGCACCGACAGCCGGTCGATGGCCCGGCCGGCGTAGCCGAGGAGGGCCGGCAGGAGGGTGAGGGTGGCCACCATCACCAGCAGCACGGCCACGATCGACGCCGAGGCCACCCCCACCATGTAGGCCTGGCCGATGACGTAGAGGCCGAGCAGCGAGATGACCACGGTGGTCCCGGCCAGGAGCACGGCCCGCCCGGCCGTGGCCAGTGAGGTGACCACGGCGTGGCGTGGCTCCCTCCCCTCGCTCAGCCCCTGGCGGTAGCGGGTGACCACGAACAGGGCGTAGTCGATGCCCACCCCGAGCCCGATCATGATGGCCATCTCGGGAGAGAAGGTGGGCACCACGAGGAAGTGGGTCAGCAGTTCGACCACCGCCACCCCGACGATGAGGCCGAACAGGGCGGTCACGATGGGCAGCCCCATGGCCACCACCGAGCCGAAGGCCAGCAGCATGATCAGCATGGCCGCGGCGATGCCGATGCCCTCGCTCGGCCCGGGCGCGGCCGACACCACCGCGGAGATCGGTGTGCCGCCGAGCTGGACCCCGAAGCCGGGTCGCCGGGCGTGCTCGGCGGTGGTGATCACCGCCTGCACGGTCTGCTTGGACAGCTGGTAGCTGGTGGTGTCGAACTGGACGGTGGCGTAGGCGATGTGGCCGTCAGGGGCCACCTGGGGTGCCCCGGCCGCGCCCAGGGGGGGCTGCACCCCCACCACGTGGGGGAGCATCTTGAGATCGGCGGTGAGCCGGGCGATGGCCGCCTGGTTGGCCGGAGCCGTCACCGGCGCCGTGGTGTCGAAGACGACCTGGGCCGTGTCGCCGGCCATCGACGGGAACCGCGCCTTCAGGATGTCCTGGGCCTGCTGGGAGGGCGTGTCGCCGGCGGTGAACTTGTTCTCGAAGCGCGTGCCGGCCGCGTGGCTCACCCCGATGGCCACCACCAGGACCAGCCCCCAGGTGAGGAGCACCAGCCGGCGATTGTCGTAGGACCAGCCGGCCAGCCGCCCGAGGAGGCTTCCCTCGAGACCGCCGGTGTCCGCCCCGCTCACCCCCGGAGACGGCCGAGCTCGGCGGCCACCGCCCGCCCGTTGGCCTTGCCGCCGGTCGCCTTCATGACCTGTCCGGTGAAGAAGCCGGTCAGCTTGTCGTCACCCGCGCAGAAGCGGTCCCACTCGCCGGGGTGGTCGTCCACCACCTGGCGGACGACGTCGGCCAGCGAGTCCTCGGAGAGGGCCTCGAACCCCTTGTGGCGGGCGATGGACTCGGGGTCGCCGCCACCGGCGGCCAGGAGGTCGGCCAGGACCTCGCGCACCTGGGCCACCGACAGCCTCCCCGAGGACTCCATGGCGAGCAGCGCGGCGAAGGACCCGGGGTCGAGCCGGCGGCCCGCCACCACGTCGGCGGCGACGTCGTTGGCGGCGCGGGTGAGGGCCAGGGTGGCCGGCGCCCCGAGCTCGGCGGCCCCGGCCACCAGGTCGTCGAGGCCCTGGTCGACCACGGCCAGCACCTGGTCGGCCTGGGCGGGGGTCGGCCCCGCGGCCAGCAGGGCGAGCAGTCGGGCCCGCCGTTCGGCCGGCAGCGGCCCGAGCGAGGAGGCCACCCGGGCGCGCCACTCGGCCCCGGGCTCGAGGGGAACGAGGTCGGGCTCGGGGAAGTAGCGGTAGTCGTACGCCTCCTCCTTGGAGCGCATGGTCACGGTCCGGCCCGCCTGCTCGTCCCAGTGGCGGGTCTCCTGGTCCACCACCCCGCCGCCCTCGATGACGGCCACCTGGCGGTCGGCCTCGTGCTCGATGGCCCGGGCCAGCGAGCGCAGCGAGTTGAGGTTCTTGATCTCGCAGCGGGTGCCGAAGGCCGCGCTGGCGGCGGGTCGCACCGACACGTTGGCGTCTACCCGCAGCGACCCCTCCTCCATGCGGCCGTCGGAGGCCCCGGTGGCCACGAGCACGGCCCGCAGCTCGGCGGCGTAGGCGCGGGCCTGGCCGGCCGAGCGCATGTCCGGTTCGCTCACGATCTCCACCAGCGGCACGCCCGAGCGGTTGTAGTCGACGAGGGAGTGGGCGGCGGAGTGGATGCGGCCCCCCTCGCCCACGTGGGTGGTCTTGCCGGTGTCCTCCTCGATGTGGGCCCGGGTGATGCCCACGCGGCTGCCGTCGGGCAGGTCGAGCCAGCCCCCCAGGTTGATCGGCGCGTCGTACTGGCTGATCTGGTAGTCCTTGGGCATGTCGGGGTAGAAGTAGTTCTTCCGGTGGAACCCCGAGGGCCGGACCTCGCAGTGAAGCGCGGCGCCGATCCGCATGGCCAGCTCGACGGCCTGCTCGTTCAGGACCGGGAGCGATCCGGGCAGCCCCAGGCAGACCGGGCAGACGTTGGTGTTGGGGTCGTCGCCGAAGGCGTTGGGGCAGCCGCAGAAGAGCTTGGTGGCCGTCAGCAGCTCGCAGTGGATCTCCAGACCCACCACCGTCTCCCAGCCCGCGCTCACGGCGCCGCCGCCTCCACCGCCGAGGCCACCCCGAAGAGCAGCTCCTCGCCGAGGGCCGGGGCCAGCACCTGGACCCCGACCGGCAGGCCGTCGTCGCCGGTCCCGAAGGGCACGCTCACCGCCGGGTGGCCGGCCAGGTTCGAGCAGACGGTGAACAGGTCCGAGGCGTACATGGCCATGGGGTCGTCCACCCGCTCGCCGATGGCGAAGGCCGTGGTGGGGGTGGTCGCCCCGAGGAGGACGTCGACCCGCTCGTAGGCCCGGGAGAAGGCCTCGATCACCACGGTGCGCACCCGCTGGGCCTGGCCGTAGTAGGCGTCGTAGTAGCCGGCCGAGAGCGCGTAGGTGCCCAGCATGATCCGGCGCTTCACCTCGTCGCCGAACCCCGCGGTGCGCGTGGCGGTGTTCATGGCCGTCACGTCGGCGCCGCCCACCCGCAGCCCGTAGCGGACGCCGTCGTAGCGGGCCAGGTTGGAGGAGGCCTCCGCGGGGGCGATCAGGTAGTAGGCGGACAGGCCGTAGCGGAGCTCGGGCACGGCCACCTCCTCCACCAAGGCACCGGCTGCGGCCAGGGCCTCGGCCGCCTCGTGCACCCGCCGGGTCACGTCGGCGGAGGCGCCTTCCACCAGGTCGGTGCAGAGTCCCACCCGCAGCCCCTCGACGCCGGCGTCGAGACGGCCGGACGCCGCCGGGACGTCGCGCAGCGAGGTGCTGTCGGCCGGGTCGTGGCCGGCCATCACGTCGTAGAGGAGGGCGGCGTCGGCGACCGAGGCGCCGAAGGGGCCGATCTGGTCGAGCGAGCTGGCGAAGGCCACCAGGCCGTAGCGGGAGACGGCGCCGTAGGTGGGCTTCATGCCGACCACGCCGCAGAGGGCCGCCGGCTGGCGGATCGAGCCGCCGGTGTCGGACCCGAGGGCCAGGGGCGCCATCCCCGCGGCCACCGCCGCCGCCGAGCCTCCCGAGGAGCCGCCCGGCACGCGGCTGGGGTCGGCCGGGTTGCGGGTCGGGCCCGACGAGGAGTTCTCGGTCGACGAGCCCATGGCGAACTCGTCCATGTTGGTCTTGCCCACGGCCACGGCCCCCGCCTCCCGCAGCCGGGACACCACCGTGGCGTCGTAGGGGGGGCGCCACCCCTCGAGGATCCTCGAGGAGCAGGTGGTGGGCACGCCCCGCACGCATAGGTTGTCCTTGAGGGCGACCGGCACGCCGGCCAGGGGGCCCGGGTCGCGCCCGGCGGCCACGGCCTCGTCGACGGCGTCGGCCTGGCGCCGGGCCTCCTCCGCCATCACGTGGACGAAGGCGTGGAGCTCGCCGTCGGCCGCCGCCACCGCGGCGAGCGCCTCCTCAGCCACCGAGCGGGCCGAGCGCTCTCCCGAGCGCACGGCGGCGGCCAGCGCAGCGGCCGGCGGGCTCACGGGGCCTCCCCCACGATGCGGGGCACCTTGAACCGGTCGTCCTCCACCTCGGGGGCGGCGGCCAGCACCTCGTCGCGGTCGAGCCCCGGCCTGGGCACGTCGGGCCGGAGCACGTTCACGACCGGGAGCGGGTGGGCCGTCGGCTCCACCCCCGAGAGGTCGAGGGCGGCCACGTCGGCGGCGTGGGCCAACACCTGGGCGAGCTGGCCGGTGTAGCGGTCGAGCTCCTCCTCGGTCAGCGACAGGCGGGCCAGGCGGGCCACGTGGGCCACGTCGTCTCGCCCGAGCGCTCCGGGTCGGCCCCCGCTCACGGCGTCGCGCCGGCGGTGACGGCGGTCACGAAGGAGACGGTCCGCTCCTCGATCTCGTCGCGGTCGTAGTCGAGGGTGGCCACGTGGTAGCTGCGCTCGAGCCACACCCGCTCGCAGGGGCCCCCGACCGAGGCCTCCACCAGGTCGCCGTTGGTCGTGGGCACCACATGGTCCTGGCGGCTCGAGAACAGGAGCACCGGGCAACGGATCTCGGGGAGGGAGAGGGCCACCTCCTCGCTCCCCTCGAAGAGGGAGAGCACGGCGGCCAGCGGCGTGCCGTCGTAGGTGATCTCGACCACGTCGGGGCGGGCGATGTCCGACCCGATGCCCGGGGCGATCTCGGTGCCCGAGTCGAGCAGCTGGTACAGGGCGTCCCGGAAGCCGTCGTGGGGCGGCTCGACGAGGGGGTTCACCAGCACGATGCCGCAGATCTCGGGGTGGCGCTCGGCCAGCCAGGAGGTGAGGGTGCCGCCCATCGACAGCCCGACCACCGCCACCCGCGTGCAGCGGGCGGCCAGGGTGGCGTAGGCCTCCTCGGCGGCGGTCGACCAGTCGGCCCAGCGCAGCGCCACGAGGTCCGAGATGGCGGTGCCGTGGCCGGGCAGGAGCGGCAGCTCGACGGTGAGCCCGGCGTCGGCCAGCCGCTCGGCCACCCCGCGCATGGTGGAGGGGTTCCCGGTGAAGCCGTGGAGCACCAGGGCCCCGTCGGGGCCCCCGGTCGCCGAGAATGGCTCGGCCCCCGCCATCACCGGAGCGCTCACGACAGGGCATGCTACCGGCGGGGCGGTGCGACTAACGTACCCACGCCGAACGCCCGGGGCAGGGTGCACAGTCGTCCGGTGCCCAGAGCCGACAAGGAGCGAGCGATGTCCTACCTGTTCCTGAGCGACGAGTGGATCGAGCAGGCCCACCTCATCCGGGCCGAGTACCGCGACCGGATCCCCCCGATCCCCCACACCGTGCGGATGAACCTGGTGGTCACCGACATGCCCTTCGGCGAGGGGTCCCTCGACGCCTACCTCGACACCTCCACGGGCGAGATCGAGATCGACAAGGGCCACCTCGACGAGTCCGACCTCATGGTCACCGTCGACTACGCCACGGCCAAGGCCATCCTCGTCGAGGGCAACGCCCAGGCGGGCATGCAGGCGTTCATGACCGGCAAGGTCCGGGTCGAGGGCGACATGACCAAGCTTATGGTCATGCAGACCTCCCCCCAGGACGGCTCGGCCCAGGAGCTGGCCTCCCGCCTGCGCGAGATCACCGAGTAACCCCGCCGCGCCCCGGGCGGCCCAGGCCGCCCCGGCTCCGCACAGGCCTCGGTGTCCCCCAGGGCGGCGGAGGGGTCGGGGGCGAACGGGATCACGCCCCGAGCTTGGACATCTCCTCCTGGAGCTCGGCCACCGTCCAGCGGGACGACCTCTCCAGCGTGTCGGTCATGGACCAGTTCTCGAAGTTGCGGATGGTGCCGCCCTGGATGAAGAAGACCCGGCCGGAGGCCGTGCACCCCTCGGTGGCCAGGTAGGCCACCAGCGGGGAGATGTTGGCCGGGTCCCAGGTGTCGAACTGGGCGGCGTCGACCGGGGCCTTCACGATGTCGGCCAGGCCGGGGGTGGACTCGGTCATCCGGGTGCGGGCGGCCGGGGCGATGGCGTTCACCCGGATGCCGTAGCGGCCGAGCTCCTGGGCGGCGATGACCGAGAAGGCGGCGATGCCCGCCTTGGCGGCCCCGTAGTTGGTCTGCCCGGGGTTCCCGAGCAGCCCGGAGGTCGACGAGGTGTTGACGATCGACGCCCGCACCTCCTTGCCGGCCTTGCTCTGCTCCCGCCAGTGGGCGGCGGCGTGCCGGGTGGGGACGAAGTGACCCTTCAGGTGGACGTGGATCACGGCGTCCCACTCCTCCTCGGTCATGTTGACCAGCACCCGGTCCCGCAGGATCCCGGCATTGTTCACCAGGACATGGAGGTCACCGAAGGCCTCGACGGCCGTCTCCACCAGCTGGCGGCCGCCTTCCCAGCTGGTGACGTCGTGGTCGCTGGCCACGGCCCTGCCGCCCAGCCCCTCGATCTCGGCCACCACCTGCTCGGCCGGGGTGCGGTCGTCGCCCGACCCGTCGACGGCGCCCCCCAGGTCGTTGACCACGACGCTGGCCCCCTCGGCGGCGAAGAGGAGTGCGTGCTCGCGACCGATGCCCCGCCCGGCGCCCGTGATGACCGCCACCCGCCCGTCCAGTGCTCCCATGGCCGCCCGCTCCGTTCCGCTCTCGCCCCACCATCGGCGCCCTAAGGGTAGCGGGGGCCGGGCCGGCGGCCGGATGGCTCAGCTGGCCCCGAACCTCCGGTGCCACCAGTGCGGATCGCGGGCGTGGGCGTGGAAGTGGTCGGGGATCTGGCGCATGACCCGGTCGAGCGACCAGCCGCCCACCCCGAACCGCCCGTCGGCCACCCGGGTGAGCTCGACCACCATGTGCGCCAGGTCGTCGTCGGGCGGCTCTGGGCCGTGGTGCTTCCAGACCACCATCGGCACCCCGCAGATCTCGCAGTCGGCCACCCAGCAGATCTCGTCCTCGTGGTGCCACTCGGTGATCCGGGCGGCCTCGCACAGTTCGCATGCCCGTGGCGCCCCGCTCACGCGGCGTACACGTCGACGGTGGACCCCACCGGCAACGAAGTGCCCGCGGGAGGCGAGGTCGAGATCACGGTCCTCGCTCCCGGTGGACCGTACGGGCCGCCGGGAACCAGCCCGAG
>JBKQNY010000060.1:0-6349 GCA_052145775.1 Acidimicrobiales bacterium | reverse complement strand
GCCCCCGCCGGCGCCACCTACGTGGTCCTCAACCCGGCCACGGTGGTGGTGGGGGGCCGGGGCCCCGCCGCCCCCGCGGAGGGCGCGCTGGCCGCGGCGGCGGGGGCGCGCCGGGCGCTGCCGGCATGGGCGGCCGCCCCGGTGGCCGACCGCTGCGCCCTGCTGGCCCGGGCGGCCGAGGCCATACGGTCGCGCGCCAAGGAGCTCTTGCCGCTGGTCATCGCCGAGACCGGGGCCACCGCGGCGGTGGGCTCGCGGATGCAGGTGCCCCAGGCGGCGGTCCGATTCGCCCACTACGCCCAGGACCCCACCCGGGTCCTGCAGACCCCTCTGCTCCCCCAGGCGGTGGGGGCCACGCCGCTCGCCCCCGGCGGGATCATCGGCGGCATGGTCAACCGCCAGCCGGTCGGGGTGGTGGCCTGCGTCACCTCGTTCAATTTCCCCCTCGTCAACATGGCCGGCAAGGTGGCGCCGGCCCTCGCCGCCGGCAACACGGTGGTCATGAAGCCCGCCCCCCAGGACCCGCTGGCCATCGTGGAGCTGGCCCGGATCTTCGAGGAGGTCGGCTTCCCCCCCGGCGTGGTGAACCTCGTTAACGCGGCGGGACCCGAGCCGGCGGCCGCCCTGGTCGACTCCCCCGACGTCGACATGGTCAGCTTCACCGGCTCCACCCAGGTCGGCACGCACATCATGGAGGCCTCGGGGAAGACGATGAAGCGCCTCCTGCTCGAGCTGGGCGGGAAGGGCGCCTGCGTGGTGCTCGACGACGCCGACGTGCGCGCCGCCATCGGCTGCATCTCGTCCACCTGGACCTTCCACTCGGGCCAGATCTGCACGGCCCCGACGCGGGCCGTCGTCCACCGCAACCTCTTCGACCAGGTCCGCGACGGCCTGGCCGCCATGGCCGGCATGCTCAAGGTGGGCGACCCCACCGAGAAGGACACGGTCATCGGCCCGGTGATCTCGGCGGTCCAGCGGGCGCGCATCGAGGCGTTCGTGGCCACCGCCCCCGACGAGGGCGCCGAGATCGTGGTCGGCGGCGAGCGGCCGCCGTTCGAGCGCGGCTACTACGTGGCCCCCACCCTGCTCGTCGGCGACAACAAGATGACCGTGGCCCGCCAGGAGATCTTCGGGCCGGTCATCACCATGATCCCCTTCGACGACGAAGAGGAGGGCGTGGCCATCGCCAACGACAGCGACTACGGCCTCTACGACTACGTCTTCTCCGGCGACGGGTCCCGGGCCTTCTCGGTGGCCCGGCGGCTGCAGGCCGGCCACGTCGGCGTGAACACCGCCCAGCGCAACCACGACGCCCCCTTCGGCGGGTTCAAGATGAGCGGCGTCGGGCGCGACGGCGGCGACTACGGCCTCCTCGCCTACAGCGAGCCGCAGAGCATCATCTGGACCACCTGACGGTCGACGGGCCCCGGCTACAGTCCGGCGCAGTGGCCGTCCCCGCACGCTTCGCCGAGATCGCCGCCCGGGTCCGCAACTGGGGACGCTGGGGGGAGGGCGACGAGCTGGGCACGCTCAACCTCGTCGACGACGAGGCCCGACGGCGTGCGGCGGGGTGCGTGCGGACCGGGCGGGCCTACCCCCTCGGCCTGGCGCTCTCGGAGTCCGAGGGGATCCAGGTGGGCGTCGTCCCCGGCCGCGACAACCCCCGCCACACCATGCTCGCCGTCAACCGTCCGCTCAGCGACGACCCCGACTGGATCTGCACAAGCGACGACGCGCTCTCCCTCGCCCTGCAGTGCGCCACCCACTGGGACGCCCTGGCCCACGTGAGCTACGGCGGCCGCATGTACAACGGCCACCCGGCCGACGCCGTGACCGCCGAGGGGGCGGGCCGCCTCGGCATCCACCTGGTGCGGACCCTGGTCAGCCGGGGAGTGCTCCTCGACGTGGCCCGGGCGAAGGGGCTCGACGTCCTCGAGCCCGGCCACCCGATCACCCCCGGGGACCTCGACGCGGCGGCCGAGCTGGCCCGGGTGGACGTCGCCCCCGGCGACGTGGTGCTGGTCCGCACCGGGCAGATGGTCCACCTGGCCCTCCCCCGACGCCGGCCGGCCGGCGGCGAGCCCCAGCGCGACCTGTGGGCCTACCTCTTCCCCTCACCCGGTCTGACCATGGCCACGGCCGAGTGGTTCAGGGCCCGCGACGTGGCCGCCGTGGCCACCGACACGCTCCCCCTCGAGGTCGTCCCGTGCGAGGACGAGGGGATCTACCTCCCGGTCCATCTGCTCCACCTGGTGGAGATGGGGATGACCCAGGGTCAGAACTGGGTCCTCGACGACCTGGCCGACGCCTGCGCCGAGGAGGGCCGCTACGAGTTCCTGCTCGACGCCACCCCGCTCCCGGTCACCGGCGGCCTCGGCGCGCCCCTCAACCCGGTGGCCGTCCTCTGAGCCTCGCGGGGCGCGCTCAGCCGGCGACGAGGGCCGCCGCCATGGCGGCCACCCCGTCGGCCAGGTCGGCTGCCGTCGGTTCGTCGAGGGCGCCGTAGGCGGGGAGGAGCAGGCGGTCGGTGAGGAGGCGGGCCTCGGCGTAGGCGGCGCGTGCGGCCTCGTCGACCACCGGGACGTCCTCCTCCTTCCACCCGAAGGAGGCGAAGAAGTCGGGCCGGCCGAGGTAGTGGGCGACCCGGGGCGAGAGCCCGGTGGCCACCACGGCCAGGAGGTGGGTCGAGCCCCGCAGCTCGCGCAGGACCGCCAGCAGCTGGGCCGCCCGGGCCGGCGGGTCCTCGGGCAACGGCTCGGCGGCGATGCCGGCGATCAGGGCCAGGCCGGCGGGGTCGGTGGCGGCCACCACCGCTTCGGCCGCCGCGCAGAACGGGGCGAGGTCGCCGGCGCCCCCGAACCGCTCGCGGCCGAACCGGTGGGCGCACGAGAGCTGGGCCCGGGCCGCCACACGGGGTGTGACGACGGCGCGGCCCGAGTCCCAGATCCGCCGGACCAGTCCCGGCTCGAAGTAACCCAAGGCGCTGGCCACCACCGGGGGCTCGACGTCACCCAGCACCCCGCCCCGGCCGAGGAAGTAGAAGCGGAAGCCGTCGAGGCCCAGCTCCGTCCCCCGGGCCAGGGTCTCGGGGGTGAAGAAGTGGTCGGCGCCGTGCCGGCCCACCGGCCCGGCGGTCCGGGCGATCAACTCCTCGGCGGTCACGGGCCCACCGTAGAGGGGAGGTCGCTGGGCTCGGCACCCCCGCCCTGCGGCCGGGGGGATCCGGGCCCCGGCCGCCCCGGCGCCGCGCTCCGCCGCCACGTCACCTCCATCAGCGCGCCCCCCAGCGCCGAGTCGGCCACCCGCCAGCGGCCCCCGGTCGAGCGCACCACCGAGTCGGCGATGGCCAGGCCCAGGCCGGCCCCTCCGGGCACGTCGGTGGCCCGGCGGAACCGGTCGAAGAGCCGTTCGCGCGCCGCGGGGGGGATCCCCGGCCCGCTGTCCTCCACCCGCAGCACCGCCCGGCTGCCGCCCGCGCCCACCGAAACCCGGACCACCCCCCCGTCGGGCGCGTAGCGACAGGCGTTGTCGAGCAGGGTGCCGGCCAGCCGGTCGACCCACTCGGGGGCGGCGTCGACCCACGCCGCCCCGCCGAGGTGGGACACCCCGAGGTCGATCCCGCGCCCAGAGGCCACGGCGGTGAACCGTTCTGCGCACCCTTCGACGACCGCCACCAGGTCGGCCGGGGCCCCGGCCGGGGCCGGCGGGGCCGAGTCGCTCCGGGCCAGCCAGAGCAGGTCCTCGACGATCTGCTTCAGGCGCCGGCTCTCCCGGGCCACGTGGTCGAGGGCCTGGCGGTCGGCGTCGGCGTCGGGCGGGCCGCCTCGGGCGAGCTCGATCTCGGCCTCGATCACCGTGAGCGGGGTGCGCAGCTCGTGGGAGGCGTCGGCCGTGAACTCGAGCAGCCGGCGGCGCGCCAGTTCGACCGGGGCCACGGCCTGCAGGCCGATCACCAGCGAGCCCACGAACACCGCCACCAGGAGGACCGGGCCGATCACCAGCTCGCCGTTGCGCAGCACGCCCTCGATGTGGGAGGGCCCGGCCAGGTTCTGGCCGGCCAGCAGCCAGCCCCCGTCGAGCGGCGTGGCCACAAGGCGGTAGGTGACGGCGCCGCCCCGGGCGCTCACCGGCCCGGCGGTGGCGGCGCGCCCGCCGGCCGGCAGCGGCGGGCCGTCGGCGGTGAGCCGGGCGGGCGGGCCGTCGGGGGGCAGCCACCACATGAACACGGGGGCCCCGTCGCTGCCCTGGTCGTCGGGGACGGGCTGCACGGCCAACGGCGTCGGCGACCGACCCACGTCGACGAGACGGGCCGTCAGGCTCTGGTCCACCTCCCACAGCACGCGCCGGGCCAGGAAGGCGTCGAGGCCGGCGGCCACCGCCACGAAGACGAGGCCGATGACGACGGTCACCACCGCCGCCACCCGGGCCGCCCGCATGACCTGGCGCCGGGGGACCCGCAGGAGCCCCGGTGGCCAGCTCACCGCTCCACCACCTTGTACCCGACCCCCCGCACCGTCTCGATCCGGGCGGAGCCGCCGGCCAGCTTGGCCCGCAGCCGGGCCAGGTGGACGTCGATGGTGTTGGAGCCCACGGCGCCGGCCTCGTCGTCCCAGACCTGCAGGGCGATGGTGCGCCGGTCGACCACCGAGGGGAACCGCCGCATCAGCAGTTCGAGGATGGCGCGCTCGCGGCGGGTGAGGGCCAGCTCCTCCCCGCCGCGCCGGACCTGGCGGGCCGCCGGGTCGAACACGAGGTCACCCACCTCGAGCCGCGGCTCCAAGGAGACGGCGGGCCGGCGCTGCAGGGCGCGCAGGCGGGCCAGCAGCTCGGCGAACTCGAACGGCTTCACCAGGTAGTCGTCGGCCCCGGCGTCGAGCCCCTCGACCCGGTCGGCGGTGGTGTCGCGGGCCGTCAGCATCAGCACCGGGACCCGCGAGCCGCGGCGCCGGACCTCGCGCACTACCTCGAGGCCCGAGAGGCCGGGCATCCGCCAGTCGACCACCGCCACCTCGTAGTCGTAGCCGCGCAGGAAGCGCAGGGCCCGCTCCCCGTCGGCCACCGCGTCGACCACGTAGCCGTTGCGGCGAAGGCCGCGCTCGAGCACCGACCGGAGCCCGGGGTCGTCCTCGGCCACCAGCACCCGCACGGCTACAGGTCTAGCGGTCGGGGGCGTTCGGGCGCGGGCGGGGGCTCAGGAGGGGCGGCGGCCGGCGCGCTGGGCCACCACCGCACCCCCCAGCGTCGGGCCGGTGCGTGGCCCCGCGGCCCGGGAGACCCGCAGCGGGCGGCGGCCGACGACGCCCGGTGGACCTGGTCGTCCGGTGACCGCCCAGTGCAGGAGGCGGGCCTGGCTGTCGACGAGCGAGGCCGTCCGGATGCCCCAGAACTCGAAGCCGTAGCGGTGGGCGGCCACGCTGGCGTACATGGCGACCAGCGAGCCGGCCACGGCCATGGGGTCCGAGCCGGCCGGCGAGCCGGTGAGAGCCCCCGCCGGGCCCGGGCCGGGCGGCGCGTGGGCGGTGATGGCCTGGGCCAGGGCCACGGTGACGGCGTTGAGGGCCCGCACCCGGACCCCCCGCAGGGCCGCGTCCCCCTCCTCGGTGGCCAGGTCGACCACCCGGAAGACGGCCCGGTTGGCCTCCCAGTAGTCGAGGAACCCCTCGGTGACGCAGAGCGCCGTCTCCCAGCTCGAGGGCTCGCTCCAGTCGCCGGTCACCAGGGCGGCCAGCTCGGCCGCCTCGGCCACCATCTCCTCGGCCAGCACCCCGATCGCCTGCTCGACGTTCTCGAAGTACTGGTAGAAGGTGGCCGGCGAGGTCCCGGCGCGCCGGGCGATGTCGATCACCTTGACCGACCGCCACGGGGTGCTCGACAAGAGTTCCACCGTCGACTCGAGCAGCCGCTGGCGGGTGGCCCGGCCGCGCTGGCCGGGGACCCTCCCGTCGGTGGCGGCCAGCAGGCCCTCCCCGGCGCCGGCCGGCGCCGGCCGTGTCCGGCGGCCGCGCTGGGGTGGGGGCGTGGCGGCCATGGGCAGAGCGTAGTTTCGCCGGGGTCGCCCGGACCGGGGCCCCGGAGCGGGACGGCGGCCGGCGCCAAGCACTTCTGAAACCGGTTCTAGCGGTTATCCTCGCCAAATGGAGGTCGCGCTCCGGCCGATGACCAGGGCACAGCTGGCCCGTCGCCAGCGGGTCATCGACGCCGCCATGGAGCTCGGCCTCGAGGGCGGTTACGAGGCCGTGCAGATGCGAGACGTGGCGGCTCGGGCCGACGTGGCCATGGGCACCGTCTACCGCTACTTCACCTCCAAGGACCACCTCCTGGCCGCCACCCTGGTCCACTGGGTCGAGCA
>JBKQNY010000059.1:0-40487 GCA_052145775.1 Acidimicrobiales bacterium | reverse complement strand
GGGGTCATGCGGCCCGACCACACGAGGTAGCCGGCCATCGCCCCCATGACGCGGTCACCCAGCTCGTCCTGGTGGACGAGGATGCGCAGCCCCTCGGCCAGCGAGCGGTCGAGGTCGGCGTAGAAGTCGGCCAGGACCTCGCGGGGGTCGGCGTTGGGGGAAAGGGGGTAGTGGTCGTGGGCGATCCCCTCCTCCTCGTAGGCGGCGAGGTTGTGCGGCGAGGGCAGGAGCGAGACGACCCGGGTGAACCCCTGGACCCGGAGCCAGATGATCTCCTCCTGGCGGCGCACCCGGCGGTGGCTGGTGCCGAAGCCGCCCGGGCGCTCGCTGACCGCCAGCCGATCGCGCATGATCCAGGCGAAGTTGCGGGGAGGGATCCCCGCCGCCCACTTGCCCTTCACGCCGCCGCCTCCCACTCCCCGCCGACGAGGCGCGCCGCCTCGAGCGTGGGGGCCACGTCGTGCGCCCGCACCATGGCCGCGCCCCAGGCCATGGCCCAGGTGGCCAGGGCCAGCGACGCCTCGAGGCGGTCCCCGGCCGCCAGCGGCTCACCGCCGCCGGCGCCGAACCGGCCGAGGAAGCTCTTGCGGCTCACCCCCACCAGCACACCGAACCCCTCGGCCCCGGCCGCCTCGGCCAGCTCCCCCATGTGGGCTACCAGGGCCAGGTTGTGCCCGGCGGTCTTGCCGAAGCCGATCCCCGGGTCGACCCACACCTCGGCCACCCCCAGCGCGGCGGCGTCCCGGGCCCGCTCGAGGACGAACCGGTGCACCTCGGCCACCACGTCGTCGTAGCGGGGCCGGCGCTGCATGTCGGCGGGGGTCCCCTGCATGTGCATGGCCACCCAGCCCACCCCGCGACTTGCGGCGACGGGGTGGAGGGTCCCCGAGATGTCGTTGATGAGGGTGGCCCCGGCGTCCACGGCCGCCTCGGCGACCGCCGGCTTCACGGTGTCCACCGAGACCCTGACGCGGGGGGAGAGGGCCTCGATCACCGGGACCACCCGGCGCAGCTCCTCGGCCTCGCCGACGGGCTCGGCGCCCGGCCGGCTCGACTCGCCGCCCACGTCCACCAGGTCGGCGCCCTCGGCCACCATGGCCAATCCGTGCGCCACGGCGTCCTCGTGGCGCAGGTAGCGGCCGCCGTCGGAGAAGGAATCCGGGGTCACGTTGAGGACTCCCATCACGAGGGGTCGACCCCGGCGGAGGCCCGGCATGGCGGCCAGCGTACGCGAACTGCCCACCTCGCGTGCCGGCCGGCCATCAGCGGCCGTGGACGAACTGCATCGCCTCGGCCCGGGTGGCGGCGTCGGTGCGGAACAGCCCCCGCACCGACGAGGTGATGGTGAGGGTCCCGGGCTTCTTCACACCGCGCATCGACATGCACAGGTGCTCGGCCTCCACCACCACCAGCACCCCCTGGGGGACGAGCACCCGCTCGATGGTCTCGGCGATCTGGGTGGTCATCCGCTCTTGGACCTGGAGCCGCCGGGCGAAGCCGTCCACCAGACGGGCCAGCTTGGACAGGCCGGTGATGCGGCCGTCGGTGCCCGGGATGTAGGCCACGTGCACCCGGCCGATGAACGGCACCAGGTGGTGCTCGCAGAGCGAGGCGAACGGGATGTCGCGCACCATCACCATCTCGTCGTGGTCGGCGGCGAAGGTCACGGTGAGGTGGCGGGCCGGGTCGTCGGAGAGACCGGAGAACAGCTCCTCGTACATGGCGGCCACCCGGTCGGGCGTGTCGCGCAGGCCGTCGCGCCCGGGGTCCTCGCCGATGGCGTCCAGCATCTCGGCGACGGCGCGCCGCACCCGGTCGATGTCCACTGCCACTCGATCTCTCCTCTTCGTCTGCCCCGTCGTTGGCCACGGCGGTCAGCCGGGGCCGGGACCCGCCCTCTCTGTCCCGAGGTAGCTGTGGACCCCGGCCAGGTTGCGGTACCGCTCGCCCACGTCGAGGCCGTAGCCGACGACGAACTCCGAGGGGATGGTGAAGCCGACGTAGCGCAGGTCGAGGCGGACCCGCTGCTCGCCCTCCTTCACCAAAAGGGCGCAGACGTCGACCCCCTTGGGGCTGCGGGCCTGGAGGTACTTGCGCAGGTAGTTGAGGGTGAGGCCGCTGTCGATGATGTCCTCGACCACCAGGACCGAGCGGCCGGTCAGCTCGGCGTCGAGGTCCTTCACGATGCGGACCACCCCCGAGGTCCTCGTGGCGCTGCCGTAGGAGGAGACGGCCATGAAGTCGACGTCCACCGGGAGCTCGATGGACCGGCAAAGGTCGCTCATGAAGGTCATGGCGCCCTTCAAGACCCCCACCAGCAGCGGCGGGTCGTCCGCGTAGTCGGCGGTGATCCGGGCCCCGAGCTCGGCCACCCGCTCGGCGATGGCCTCAGCGCTCACCACCTCGGGGCCGACGGCGGACCGGGCCCACTCGGGGGCCGGGCGCGCCACCTCCTCGGTCTCCACCGCCGCGACCTTACCGGACCCCGCCACCCCGACGGCCAGGCGGCCGGCCGACCGGCGAACCCGTCGGCCCCCCGACACCTCGGTGGCCACGGCCCGCCCTCCGGCCACGGCGAGCACCCGCTCCACGTCGGCCAGCGACGGCGGGTGGTCGCAGCTGCTGCGGCCCGCCGGCACCCCCGCCGATCGGCGCAACCAGCCCCGCACGGCGCGCCGGGCGATGGGCACCGGCGCCGCCGCCAGGAGGCGCGCGTCGGAGGGGTCGGGCACGGCCAGAGCGGCCAACGCGTCGAGGTGCGACCCCTCGTCGCCGGCCACCGCGGCCAGCCGGGCCAGTAGCGGCACCGGGTCGCGCCGGGCGATGGACTCGCAGAGCGGCAGCAGCTCGGCCCGCACCCGGTTGCGCCGGTGCCGGGGGTCGGCGTTGCTGGGGTCATCCACCCACTCGAGCCCGACCGACCAACAGACTGCCCGGGTCTCGGCCCGGCGCAGCCCGAGCAGGGGGTGGGTCGGCCCCGGTGCCATGGCCGCCAGCCCGTCCAGTCCGGTGCCGCGCAGGAGGTTGAGCAGGACCGTCTCGGCCTGGTCGTCCATGGTGTGGCCGGTGGCCGCCCCCGCCGGCAGGACGGCGAAGCGGGCCGCCCGGGCCCGCGCCTCGAGGTTGGGGCCGTCGCACACCTCGACCCGCTCGGCCACGAACCCGGCGCCGAACCGCCGGGCGGCGGCGGCCACCACCCCGGCCTCGGCCGACGAGCCGGGGCGCAGGCCGTGGTCGACGTGGACGGCGGTCACCGCCAGGCCGGCGGCGGCGGCCAGCACCAGTAGGGCCAGCGAGTCGGGGCCCCCCGAGACGGCGCAGACGAGCTCGGTGCCCGGGGCGGGGAAGGTGCAGCGCCCGAGGGCCGCCTCGACCTCGGGCGGCCACCCCCCGGCGGCCGGCGTCACGCGGGCGCGGCCGGCGACGCCCCCACCCGGGCCACCCAGTCGCCGGGGGAGCGGATCTCGGCCAGGGTGGGCAGCCATTCGGGGCCCCGCCACACGCGGTTGAACAGGTCGGTGCCGCCGGCCTGCTCGACGGCGCGGATGAACTCCTCGCCCTCCCGGTACTGGCGGAGCTTGGCCTCGAGCCCCAGCACCTGCTGGAGGATGCGGGCCGGCCCCCGCACCTGCTCGCGCCGCTCGCGCAGCACCCGGCTGAACCGCTCGGCACCGGGCACCGACGCCGCCCCGGCCCGGTCCATCGTCACGTCGCCGTGGCCCTCGAGCAGGCTCATGAGCGCCTGGATGCGCTGGAGCGCCTCGAGCTGCTCGGGGGAGGCCACCAGCCCCAGGAGCCCGGCGTCCTCCAGGGGGCTCCGGCCGGCCCGCACCTCCCCGGCGGCCCGGCGCAGCGCCTCGGCCAGGTGGTGCGGATCACCAACCATCGGCTCGAGGCCGGTGTCGACGAGGGAGAGGAAGTGGTCCCGCAGCCACGGCACGGCCGTGAACTGGCAGCGGTGGGTGACCTCGTGCAGGGCCAGCCAGAGCCGGAACTGGCGCGGGGGGAAGCCGTAGCGGGACTCGACGGACACCACGTTCGGGCCGACGTAGTACACCAGGTCCTGGTCGTCGACGAGCTCGTCGGTGAGGAGCAGGTCGTACTGGCCCAGGACCTTGGTCGACATCCACGCCAGCACCAACCCGATCTGGGCCCCGCCCGCCGACCTCCCCAGACCCGCCAGCGGGGCCGGGAGCCGGGCCTGGACGCCGGCCACCGACAGCGCCGGTGCGCTGCGCCGGCGGTCCTCGACCTTGCGCAGCGTCGGGCCGAGCAGCCGCTGGATGGAGGCGACGTTGGCCGACACCCAGCCCTCGCGGTCGGTGACCCGGGCCCGGGCCGGGCTCGGGGCCCGCAATCCCGTGGCCGCGGCCACCAGTGTCTCGGCCTCGGCCGTCAGCTCGCCGAAGTCGTCCTCCAGCGCGCCCAGGCGGTAGCCGGGTGGGAGGGAGCGGCGGGAGAGCGCCCAGCCGGCCACCCGCTCGGCCAGCTGCCAGTCGATCAGCCCCGCCCCGTCGGCCCGGTTGTCGAGGTCCGCCGGGACGCCGACCGTCGACGCCGGCCCGTCGGTCACGGCCTCACTGCGCCGGGCCGGTCGGCGCGCCGTCGCGGCGCCGGGCCTCCTCGATGGCCTCGCCCACCCGGGCGATCAACGAGTCGGGCACCCGGTCGCGGCAGTGGTTGGCGATGACCATGCGCAGCTCGCTCTCGAAGCCCGCGGCGTCGGCGCAGGGACCGCAGAGGTCGAGGTGGACGGCGATCTCCCGCCGGCGGTCCTCGGTCAGCTCGCCGTCGAGGTAGGTGTAGAGCTCGTGCACCGCCTCCTGGCAGTCCACGCCCTCGGCGTCGTGGCCGCCCTTGCCGCACGAGCCCGTCCCGCCTGCTGCCCCCTCTACCACGACCTGCCTCCTGTCACTCCGCCGGGCTGGGGGCCGAACCGACAAGACCCCTGGCCGCCGCGAATTCGTGCAACGCCTTCTGCAGCGCCCTTCTTCCCCGGTGGATGCGGCTCATGACCGTGCCGATCGGCACGTCGGTGATCTCGGCGATCTCCTTGTAGGAGAACCCCTCGACGTCGGCCAGGAGCACGGCGATCCGGAAATTGTCCGGCAGCGACTCGATGGCCGCCTTCACCTCCTCGTCGGTGAAGCTCTCCAGGGCCACGTCCTCGGCGCTGCGGCCGGGGTCGGACCCGTCCACCGGGGCGATCCGCCGGTAGAGGTAGAGCTCCTCGACGTCCTCCACGTCGGAGACCTCGGGGCGCCGCTTAGCGGCGCGGTAGGTGTTGATGTAGGTGTTGGTGAGGATGCGGTAGAGCCAGGCCTTCAGGTTGGTGCCCTCGGTGAAGGTGCCGAACGCCCGGTAGGCCTTGAGGTAGGTCTCCTGCACCAGGTCCTCGGCGTCGGAAGGGTTCCGGGTCATGCGCAGGGCCGCGCTGTACAGGGCCGGCATGTACTCCATGGCCATCTCGGTGAAGCGGGCCTGGTCGGCCATGCAAAGACCCTACCCACCCCACGAACCCACCGCGGCACGCCCGCCGGCACCCCAGACGGGGATACCGTGTCCGGCGATCAGGAGCGAACACATGACCCGACCCCCGGCCGAGTTCGGTATCGACCTCATGAGCGGTGCCTTCATCGGCAGCGACCCCCACGACGCCTACGCCTGGATGCGGCGGCACGAGCCGATCTTCCACGACGAGGCCAACGACCTGTGGGGCGTCTCGCGCTACCGGGACATCAAGGCCGTGGCCACCGACACCGCCACCTTCTCCAACGCCGGCGGCATCCGCCCCAAGTTCGGTCCTTTGGCCATGATGATCGACTTCGACGCCCCCGAGCACGTCCGCCGGCGGCGGCTGGTGTCGGCCGGCTTCACCCCCCGGCGGGTACGGGCCATGGAGGACCACGTGCGGGGGATCTGCGACCGGGTCATCGACCGGGTCTGCGAGCGCGGCGAGTGCGACTTCGTGACCGAGGTGGCCGCGCCCCTGCCGCTGGCCGTCATCGGCGACATGCTCGGCGTGGACGAGGACGACCGGCCCGACCTCCTGCGGTGGTCCGAGGAGATGCTGCGCTCCCAGGAGACACCGACGCCCGAGATCCTCGAGGCGGCCGCCGGGGCCTTCGCGGAGTACACGGCGTACCTGGACCCGGTCATCGAGACACGGCGCCGCAGCGGGCGCGACGACGACCTGGTCGGGGTGCTGGTCAACGCGGGCGAGGGCGACGACCGCCTCGACCGCGACTCGCTCATCCACGAGACCCTCCTCATCCTGGTGGGCGGGGACGAGACCACCCGCCATGTCATCACCGGCGGGATGCAGGCCCTCTGCGCCAATCCCCGCCAGCTGGCCCGGCTCCGCCAGGACCCCTCGCTGCTGCCGGGGGCCGTCGAGGAGATGCTCCGCTGGGTGACCCCGATCAAGAACTTCGCCCGCACCACCACCTGCGACACCGAGCTGGCCGGGACGTCGATCCCCGCCGGCGCCGAGCTGCTCCTCCTCTACCCCTCGGGCAACCGGGACGAGGAGGTCTTCTCGGACCCGCAGACCTTCGACATCACCCGCAGCCCCAACCCGCACATCGCCTTCGGCTTCGGGGCCCACTTCTGCCTGGGGAACCAGCTGGCCCGCCTCGAGCTCAAGGTCATGTTCGAGCAGCTGCTGGCCCGTCTCCCCGACCTCACCCTGGCCGACGGCGACCTGGTCCGGCGACCGTCCAACTTCATCAGCGGCTTCGAGCAGATGCCGGTCACCTTCACCCCCGTCCCGCCGCGGGCGGCGGCCTGAGCCGCCCCGTGACCGGACCCGGCCGTCCTGCCCGCGGCCTCGAGGGGAAGAGCGCCCTGGTGACCGGGGGCGGCAGCGGGATCGGCCTGGCCACCGCGGTCCGCCTGGCCTCCGACGGGGCCCGGGTGACCGTCTGCGGGCGCACCGAGACCAAATTGCACGAGGCGCGGGCGGTCATCGACCGGGCGGCGGCCGAGAGCGGGCGGGGCGGCGGAGCCGCCTGCGCCGTGGCCGACGTCACGGTCGAGGACCAGATCGCCGCCGCCGTCGGGGCCGCCTGCGCACCGACCGGCAAGCTCGACATCCTCTTCGCCTGCGCCGGGGGCGCCTTCCACATGGGCCCCCTGCTGGAGGCCGACACCGAGGCCGTCCGGGCCACCGTCGACCTCAACCTCATGGGCACCTACCTCTCCCTCAAGCACTCGGCGTCGTCGATGCGGACCACCGGTGGGGGCTCGGTCGTGCTCATGTCATCGGGCGCCGGCCACTTCCCCCACCGCTGGCTCTGGGCCTACGGCATGGCCAAGGCAGCCGTCGAGGCGCTGTGCGCCTCCGCCGCCGAGGAGCTCGGACCCGAGGACATCCGGGTGAACGCCGTCCAGCCCGGCATCATCGACGACGACCTGACGGCCGTGATCACCGCCGGGGGGCCGCTGCTCGACGACTACCTGGCCCAGATGCCGATCAGCCGGACCGGCACGGTCGACGACGTGGCCGCCGCCGTGCGGTTCCTCTGCGGTCCCGAGTCGGCCTGGATCACCGGCGAGTGCCTGGCCGTCGACGGCGGCCACCACCTCCGCAGGGGGGCGGACTACTCGCTGCTCTTCGGTCCGCCGACCTGACCGGACGGCCACTCAGCCCCGGCAGCCGGCGCAGCGGCCGTAGAGGTCGAGGCGGTGCTCGGTGACCTCGTAGCCCTGCTCTGTGGCGGCGGCCCGCGCCGCGTCGGCCAGGGCGCGCTCGAGCTTCGGCGAGGCGTGCAGGTCCTCGACCGTCCCGCACCGGTCGCAGACGAGGTGGTGATGGTGGCCCGAGATCTCCTCGGACAGCTCGAAGCGGCCGTGGTCGTCGGTGCCGGCGATCCGCTCCACGACGCCGGCCTCCATGAGGGTCGTGACGTTGCGGTAGGCGCTCGACTGGGTGAGCCCCGGCGCCAGGGCCAGGATCTCGGGAACGGTCAGCGGCCGTCCGGCGCCGCGCAGGATGTCGATGAGCCGGCGGCGCTGGGGCGTGTAGCGCTGTTCCGCCGACGCCAGGCGCAGCCGCACCGCGTCGTGCACCGAGGTGTCGACCGCCATCGTCGCCAATGTACCGGCCGCCACCGCGGCGGTGGCGGCCATCATGCGGCCCCCACGGGCGCGCGCCGGGGTCCGCGCACCCGCCTGCGCCGCCAGAGGGCGAAGAGCCGGCCGGCCCCGTAGGCCAGGGCGCCGAGCGCGCCCACGAAGAAGCCGATGGGCCAGTTCGTGTAGTACGAGAGCACGATGGCCGTCCAGACGACGGCGAGGGCGAGGGCGACCGACAGCGCCATGGCAGCGTGCGGGCGGTCGGTGAACCACTGCGCCGCACCGGCCGGGGCGACCATCAGGCTGAAGAGCAGGAAGGTGCCCACGATCGGGATGGTCACCGTGGTGGCCAGGGCCACCAGGAGGAGGAAGCAGATATCCATGCGGTAGGCCCGCACGCCGCGGGCCTCGCCGACCTCGGGCAGGGACGACGAGAGCAGCAGGGGACGGAAGAGGACGGCGACGGCGCCCAGGGTGACCACGCTGAGCGCGCCGATGGGGAGGATCTCGTCGCGAGCCACCCCCAGCACCTCGCCGAACAAGAGCGAGAAGATCTCCGAGGAGTACTCGGTGCTCAGGCTCAGGAACATGGCCCCCAGCCCCAACATGACCACCAGGGCCAGGGCGGTCGCCACATCGTGCCGCCCCCGCCTCCCCAGCCAGCCGATCCCGAGCGCTCCCAGCACCGAGAACACCCCCAGGCCGAGGAGGGTGCTCAGCCCGAGGAGCGAGGCGCCCGCCGCGCCGGCGAACGCGCCCTGGGGAAGGGCGTGGGCCACGAAGGCCGAGCCCCGGAGCACGACGAAGAAGCCGATGACCCCGGCCACCACCGCCACCATGCTGGCGGCTATCCAGGTGTTGAGCAGGAAGCCCGAGAACACCGCCCTAGCGCCCCACGGACCCGGCCGCGGCCGCAGCCGGCCCGGCCGCCTCGCCCTCGAGGGCCCGGTGCACGAGGCTGCGGCGGTCGCGCCGGGCGCCGACCGCCGTGGCGGCGAGGTAGAGGACGAAGACGACGGCGACGATGAGGAAGCTCACCGGCCAGCCGTGTGTCCTGGGCGGCCAGTAGTAGCTGTCGTAGGCGAGCAGGATGCCGAGCCAGGTGGCGGCCACGCCGATCACCCCGGCCACCAACGTGGCCAGGCCGGGGCGCTTCACCAGCCGCAAGGCCGTGGCCGGCGGCCCGATCAACAGGGCCGTGCTGAGCACGGCCCCGATGGTGAGCGCGGCCAGCGAGACGGCCAGGCCCATGGCCAGGAGGTGGGCGACGCCGACGCGGCGCACCCGCACCCCCCGGGCGGCCGCCAGGTCGGGGCTCAGCGTGGTCAGCAGCAGGAGCCGGTAGAGGAGGGCCACCGTCACCAGCACCACCGCCGACAGGACCAGCACGACCGGGACGGTCGAGCTCTCGATGACGAACAGGGAGCCGAAGAGGACGGTGATCGACGCTCCCGTGGTGGTGGTGTGGGTGGTGTCGAAGTAGAGGAAGAGGGCGGCCAGGCCGAGGGACGCACCCAGCACGATGCCAGTCGCCAGGTCGCGGCCGTGCTCGCGTTCGGTCCCGATCCCCGAGATGATCCCGGCCGCGGCCAGCGCGGCCCCGACGAAGCCCCACAAGGGATTGACGTTGACGAGGTACGCACCCGAGCCCCCGGTCGCGCCCACGTCACCCAGCGCCTCGCCGACGAAGGATTGGCGCCTCAGCACCGTGAACATCCCGACGACGGCCGAGGTGAAGCCGACGACGCCGCCGACCAGCGCGGCGGTGCGCACCGTGGCGTTCGAGAAGAAGCCGGGTTCGACGAGCCAGTGGAGGTCCACGGTCAGGTGATCGAGGCGATGTCGCCGTGCACGTAGATCGGCACCTCGGGCCCCGGCGTCGCCCCGGCCACCACGATGATCCGGTCGTGCACCCGGAGCACGTCGACGTGGTGCCCGTAGAGACCCGAGAGCACCTCGGGCCGGACCACCTCGGCGGTGGTACCCGACGCGGCCCGCCCGCCGGCGAGGTAGATGATGCGGTCCATGACGGGAAGGAGCGGGTTCATGTCGTGGGCCGACAGGAGGACGGCGATCTGCTGCTCCCGGGCGATCCGGGCGAGAAGGGCCACGATCTCCTGCTCGCTGGCGATGTCCAGGTTGGCCAGCGGCTCGTCGAGGACGATCAGCCGGGGCCGACTGACCAAAGCGTGGGCGATGAGCACCCGTTGCTGCTCGCCGCCGGAGAGGTTGCCCACCCGGCTGTCGGCGAAGGACGAGGCGTCGACCGCCTCCAGCATCTCGTCGACCATGGCCCGGTGGGCGCGACGGTGGCCCAGCCGCAGGCCCAGGCGGTGGCCGTCGAGCCCGAGGGCCACGACATCGCGGGCCCGCAGCGGCATGTCCGGGTCGAAGAGCAGCTTCTGGGGGACGTAGCCCACCATCGGGTCGTGCCGGGTGCGCGGGGCCCCGGCGATCAAGACCCGCCCCGAGGTCGGGGCGAGGAGGCCGAGGACGACGCGGAAGATGGTCGTCTTGCCCGATCCGTTCGAGCCGATCAGTCCCGTGAACTCCCCGGGCCGTACCGAGAAGGACACGTCGCGCAGGATCTCCCGGCCCGACAGCCAGACGCCGATGCCCTCGACGTCGAGGACGTTGCCGGCGGCCGGGCCGCCGGTCGTCACAGGTGCGACGTGGACTGCTTGGCCGAGAGGGCACGTGTGAGCGCCTTCACCTCGGCCAGCATCCACGACTGGTAGTCGTACCCGGGGGTGGGCATCGTCTCGTACACGCCGACCACCGGCACGCCGGCCTGCTTGGCGTCGGCGAGGAAGGTCTGGGTCAGCGAGTCCGTCACCTGCTGGTTGTAGAGGAACACCTTCACGCGGTGGTCGCTGAAGAGGCCCTCCTCGATGCTCACGTCCTGCGGGGAGGGATCGACGCCGTTCATGATGTCGGCCTGCAGCGTCCAGGGCGTCACGATGTCGGCCCCGGCGGCTTGGAGCATGTAGTCGCCGACCGGCTCGGTCACCGCCACCGGGAACCGGGGGAACCTGGCCTTCAGCTGCGCCAGGGCCGTGCGCCATGGCTGGAGCGAGCCGTCGAAGGCCTTCAGGTTCGCGGCGAAGTACGAGGCCCCCGACGGGTCGAGCGCGCTCAGCTCTCCGGCGATGGCCTTGGCTACGGCCGGCATGGTGCTCGGTGTGTACCACAGGTGCGGGTTCTTCGTGCTGTCGGGTAGGCCGAGAAGGTGCTGGACGGTGATGACCTTGCGGGCGGGGTCGGGGGAGGCCGAGATGATCTTTGTCATGAACGAGTCGTAGCCGACGCCGTTGTCGACGACGAGCTGGGCGGCGCTGACCACCTTGGCCACGCTCGGGCTCGCCTCGAAGGTGTGCGGGTCGGTGTTGGGATTGCTCATGATGGCGTTCACCGTCACGTCCTTCCCACCGATCTGGCCGATGACATCCGCGTACTCGTTCTCCGCCCCCACGGCCACGATCGCCCGTGATGCGGCGGACGCCGATCCTGCGGCGAGCGGGGCGGCCGCCATGGCGCCGACCGCCGCCATCGAGCCGAGCGACGCGGCCAGCAGCGTGCGCCGTAGGTGAGCGAACCGATTCCCCATGCGTTGCTCCGCTTCCTCTCCCACGCCGTGACGGTGGTCGACTTTTAAGAATGATAACTATTCCTGTAGAGGGGGTCAACCGGGGCCGCCGGCGGGCCCGGCCGGTCCGGGGCGGGGCGGGCGGGGCGGGGCGGTGAAGTTCGGGCGTGTTCGGGCCGGCGGGCCGTGGCGACCCCGGAGATAGGCTCCGGCCATGGCCGGGGCCTCCTGCCGCGACCTGTACCGGCGGACCGCCGTTCGTCCGGGGCGCCGGACACGGTGAGCGCTCCCGCCTCCGGGCTCGAGCGGGCCGGCGGGCTCCCGGTGCTGCGTTGGCCGGCCGTCTCGGCGGCGGGGGTCGACGCCGTGGTGACCACGCGGCGTGGCGGCGTCTCGGCCGGCCCCTACCGCTCGCTCAACCTCGCCTTCCACGTCGGCGACGACCCTGCGGCGGTGGCCGAGAACCGCCGCCGGGCGGCGGCGGCCGTCGGTGCGACGCCGGCCGACCTCGTGTTCGGCGCCCAAGTCCATGGCCGGAACGCCGCCGTGGTCACGGCCGCCGAGCGCGGGCGGGGCTCGGCGGACCTGGCCGACGCCGTGCCGGACGCCGACGCCCTCGTGACGACGGAGCCCGGACCGGTCCTCGTGACCCTGGTGGCCGACTGCGTGCCGCTCGTGCTGGTCGACCCGGCCGCAGGGGTGCTGGCCACGGTCCACGCCGGATGGCGGGGAACGGCGGCCGGGGTGGCCCGGTCCGCGCTGGACGCCATGGGCGCGATGGGTGCCGACCCCGCCAGGGTGGTGGCGGGCATCGGGCCGGCCGTCTCCCCCGACACCTACCGCGTGGGCGACGAGGTTGCCGACGCGTTGCGCGACGCGCTCGGTGGAGGCGAGGGGGTGGTGCGCCCCTCGGGGGACGGGGGGTGGCTTGCCGACCTGTGCGAGGCCAACCGGCGGTCGCTGGTCCAAGCCGGGGTGGGGCCCGAGCGGATCTCGGTGGCCGAGGTGACCACCGGCGACCCCGGCCTCTTCTTCAGTGACCGAGCCGCTAGGCCGTGCGGCCGGTTCGGTCTCCTGGCCCGGCTGCGGCCGTAGCATGGGGTCCGCCGCGCCCGTCCCGAGCGCCGGCGGCACCCGAGAGGACGCGATGGGCCACCACCAGGCGCCGGCGGACCGGTTCCGCTACGACGGCTACGAGCTCGACCCCGCCGGCGGCCGGCTGACCTGCCGCTACACCGTCGGCCACCGCGCCTTCGTCGAGCAGGTCACGGTGGGGCCGGACGGGGACTGGGGCGGTCCCGCCGCTCAGGCCGCGGCCCGGCTGGTCTTCCTTTTGGCCGGCGTCTCCTACTTCAAGACCGCGGCGCCGCCGGTGGTCGACCTGGGGGACCTGGCCACCACCGCGTCCGAGCGGGCCTTCCTGCGCTCCTTCTATATGGGGGGGCTGGCCGAATTCGCCCACCGCAACGGCCTCGACCTCTCGGCCACCGAGTTCGTCGGGCCCGAGGGGCGCGACCCCGGACCGGTCGCCCCCGCCACCGGCGGCGGCCCGCTCGTCCCCTTCGGCGGCGGCATCGACTCGATCGTGACCGCCGAGGCGGTGCGGGGCCGCCACCCCGGCGCCGCGCTCTTCGTGGTGTCGAGGCTGCAGGACCGGTTCGAGGCCATCGAGCTCCCGGCCTCGGTGTCCGGCCTCGACGTGATCCGCGCCGAGCGCGGCATCGACTCCTCCTTGTTGCGCTCGGCCGAGCTCGGCTTCATGAACGGCCACGTGCCTGTCACCGGCATCCTCTCGGCCATCGCCGTGCTGGCCGCCGTGGGCCTCGGCCGCGACGCCGTGGTCATGTCGAACGAATGGTCGGCGTCCTTCGCCAACCTGGAGATCGACGGCCGCGCCGTCAACCACCAGTGGTCGAAGGGGATCGAGTTCGAGGAGGGCTTCCGGTCGATCCTCGCCTCCACCTTCGCCCCGGCCCCCGACTACTTCTCTTTGCTGCGGGCCCGCAGCGAGCTGTGGGTGGCCTCGCGCTTCGCCGTTCTCGACCGCTATCACCGCGCCTTTCGCAGCTGTAACCGCGCCTTCGTCATCGAACGCGCCGCCCGCCTGGACGCGTGGTGCGGGCGGTGCGACAAATGCTGCTTCATCGACCTGATCCTCTCACCCTTCCTACCGGCGTCCGAGCTCTCCGCCGTCTTCGACGGCCACGAGCCGCTCGACGACCCCGACCTGGCCGAACGGTTCCGGGCGCTGTTGGCACTCGGCCGGGGGGCCAAGCCCTTCGAGTGCGTCGGCGAGGAGCGCGAGTGCCGGGCCGCCCTCCGCCTCGCCGCCGCCCGCCCCGACCGGGCGCAGAGCGGCCTCCTGCGCTCGCTGGCCGCCGAGGTCGGCCCCCCCGGCCCGGGCGAGGACCCGGCGGAGCTGCTCGCCCCCCTCGGCCCCCACTTCGTCCCCGATGGCTACGCGGCCGAAGCTCAGCTGGTCTGACCTCCAGGGCGCCCGGGTCGGGGTCTGGGGGCTCGGGGTCGAGGGGGCCGCCAGCCTCCGGCGGCTCGCCGCCATGGGCCTCGACCCGGTGCTGGTCGACGACGACCCCCCGGCCGACGGGACGGCCGGAGGCCGCGCCGTGCTCGCCACCGCGGCGGGTGGGCTGGAAGCCCTCGCCCGGTGCGACGTGGTCGTGAAGACCCCGGGGGTGAGCCGGCGGCGGCCCGAGATGGCGGCGCTGGACGAGGCCGGGGTGGCCGTGGTGGGCGGCCTGGGGCTCTGGATGGAAGGGGCCGACCTCGACCGCGTGGTCTGCGTCACCGGGACCAAGGGCAAGAGCACGACGGCCTCGGTCGCCGGCCACCTGCTCGACCGCCTCGGCTTCCGCTGCCTCGTCGCCGGCAACATCGGCCTCCCCCCCTACGACCCGGTGGCCGGCGACGACTACGACTTCTGGGTGGTCGAGGTGTCGAGCTTCCAGGCCACCGACCTGGCGTCGGCCCCGCCGGTGGTGGCCGTGACCTCGCTCGGCGCCGACCACCTCGACTGGCACGGCGACGCCGAGGCCTACTACGCCGACAAGCTCTCACTCTGCACGCTGCCGGGGAGCAGGCTCACCGTGGCCGACGGTGACAGCACGCTCCTGCGGGACCGCCGCTCTCAGCTCGGCGCCGAGGTGCGATGGGTCGGAGCCCGCGACCCCGGCCTCGACGGCGCCTGGGCTGACGCGCTCGGCCTGCTCGGGGACCACAACCGTCGCAACGCCCTCATCGCCCGGGCCTGCCTCGCCGCCCTCGGGGTCACCGCCGCCCTGGAGGGGCCGGCCGGTGACCCGGCGGCCCTGACCGCGGCGGCGGCCGGCTACCCGGGCCTCGAAAGTCGGCTCCGCCCGGTGGCCTCGGTCGAAGGGGTCACCTTCGTCGACGACAGCCTTTCCACCAACGTGCTGCCCACCCTGGCCGCCCTCGACGCCTTCGACGGCCGGCGGGTGGCCCTCCTGGTCGGCGGCTACGACCGGGGCATCGACTACAAGCCGCTGGCCGAGGGGGTGGCGGGGCGGGGCGCCCCCACCCTGGTGCTCACCATGCCCGACAGCGGCCCGAGGATCCGCGCCGCGCTCGAGGGGGCATCCGGGCCGGCCGTCGAGGTCGTCGACTGCCCGGACCTCGCCTCGGCCACCGCCGCCGGCTTCGCCTGGGCCCGGCCCGACGGGGTGGTCCTGCTCTCCCCGGCCGCTCCCAGCTTCGGGAGGTTCCGCGACTACCGCGAGCGCGCCGGGGCCTTCGCCGCGGCGGCCGCCTCCTGCGCCAGCGGCTGACCCGCCGGCGACGGGCGACGACCGGGGTCGCTCAGCGCGTCGCCGGCACCAGGACGTGGGGGTTCAGGACGCCTGTCGGGTCGAGGGCGCGCTTGAGCGCTCCGAAGGCGGACAGCTCGGCCTCGCTGCGGTTGAGGTGGAGCCAGGGGAGCTTGGCCGTCCCGATCCCGTGCTCGGCGCTGATGGAGCCGCCCTCGGCGGCCACCAGCCGCAGGACGGCGTCGTCAGGCCGCTCGTCGTCGGGTGCCGCCCCGGTCACGTTGACGTGGATGTTGCCGTCGGCCACGTGCCCCCACAGCCACGTGGCGGTGCCCGGCGCGGCCGCCTCCACCACCGACGGCACCCGCTCGATGAAGTCGGTCAGGGCGGCGGCCGGGAGGGTCACGTCGAGCTTGTGGGGGGCGCCCAGGGAGTTCACCACCTCGGGATGCGCCTCGCGGTAGCGCCAGAGCTCGGCGGCGCGCAGCGAGTCGGTGGCCACGGCCACATCGCCCACCCCCTCCATGGAGCCGATGGCCTCGGCGAGCTCGGCGGTGGGGTCGCGGCGACCGGCCGCCTCCACCAGCAGGTAGGCGGCGTGCGGCCGGTCAAAGGGGTCGGCGACGCCGGTCACGTGTCGGACCAGCTCGAGCCCCGGGCGGAAGAAGAGCTCGGCCGCGGCCAGCGACTCGACCCCGCGGCGCAGCGCCGCCGCCGCGCCGACCGCCGGCGCCGTGGCGTCGAAGGCGATGAGGGCCACCACCCGGGCCGGGGTCGGGGGCACCAGCCGGAGCCGGGCGGCGGTCACAACCCCGAGGGTGCCCTCGCTGCCGCAGAGGAGGGACGGGAGGTGATAGCCGGTGTTGTCCTTGAGCAGCCCGCCCAGGTGCGAGACAACGTCGCCCGTGCCGAGCACCGCCTCGACCCCGAGCACCTGGGCCCGGGTGTCGCCGTAGCGGAGAAGGCGGAGCCCGCCGGCGTTGGTGGCCACGGTGCCCCCCACCGTGGCGCTCCCCCGGCTGGCCAGGTCCACCCCGTAGGCCCAGCCCGCCCCGTCCGCGGCGCGCTGCACCTCGGCCACGGTGGTGCCGGACCGCGCCGTGAGCTGTCCGGCGGCCCGGTCGCAGTCGGGGGGGCCGGCCAGGCGCCGCAGCGAGAGCACCACCTCGCCGTGGAGCGGGACCCCGCCGCCCACCAGGCCGGTGTTGCCGCCCTGGGGGACGAGCGCCGTCCCGTGCGCGCGGCAGAGCCGCACGACGTCGGCCACCTCGCCGGTCGACCCCGGGCGCACCACGGCCGGCGCCGAGCCAGCGAACCGGCCGGTCCAGTCGAGGACGTAGGAGACGACCACGTCGGGGTCGAGGAGGAGGTGGGGCCGACCCACCACCTCGGCCAGGCGGTCGAGCAGGCGGGGGTCCACCCGGGCCGGGCCGGCCACGTCGCTACTCCGTGGCGGGGGCGCAGCCCCCGCGGCGCGGCGGCGTCGGGCCCGGCATGGGAGCCTGGGAGGGGACTTGAACCCCTGACCTGCGCGTTACGAGTGCGCTGCTCTGCCGGCTGAGCTACCCAGGCGAAACGGGGCCGCCCACGGCACCATCGCCCCCGGCCGGGCGACCCTTGGCCGGAGCGTGCCAATCGTAGACGCGACGCTCCCTCCCCGGTAACCCCGCTCCAGCCCGGCGGCGGCGCCTCACGCCCCCACGCGACCGAGCCGGGTCAGGAGCGCCTCGAGGAGCAGCGTCTCGTTGGGGTTGCGCCTGAGCGAGGCCGACGCCGCGTTGACGAGGGAGATGGCCGCCTCACAGCCCAGGGCGCTCTCCGCGCTCCCAGGACCGTCGGTGGCCGCCGCCCCGACCAGCCGGTCGCGGTAGGTGCGGGCGAGGACCCCGAGACCGGTACGGAGCTCGTCGGTCCGCCACCGCCGCTCCTCTCTGTGCTGGCGCTCGGTCAGTTCCTTTCGGCCCGGTGCCCCGCGCTCGCCCATCGACGCCGCCTCGGCGTCGAGCGCGGCCAGCTCGGCCTCGTGGCGCTCCCGCAGCGGCCGGAGGGCTGACTCGGCCGACTCGAGCAGCTGACGGGCGAGGGCGCCCGCCGTGGCCCCGTGGCCGTCCAGCCGGCCGGGCACCGCCCGCCAGAGCTCGAGGCGGGTCACGAACCCCTCGTCGGTGGCCAGCAGACGCGCCCGGTCCAGATCGCCGCCGGCACCCTCGGCCACCAGGGTCGCCCGTGCGGGGTCGGTGCCGCTCGCCACGAGCCAGCGGGCGACCTCGACCGCCGGCACCGGGGGGAAGTCGATCTGCACACACCGGCTGGCCACGGTCACCAGGTCGGGGGGCACCGACTCGGCCAGGAGGACAAAGACGGTCGAGGCGGGCGGCTCCTCCACGGTCTTGAGCAGGGCGGGGGCGGCGCGGCCGGCCAGGTGTACGTCGGTCACCACCAAGACCTGCCGCGATCCCTCGAGGGGCCGTCGCTGGGCGAGGCCGACCAGGCGGCGCGCGTCGTCGGCGCTGAGTGATGCCCCGGTGCGCTCGACCACCACCAGGTCAGGATGGGTGCCGGCCAGCGCCCGCCGGCAGGCCTCGCACTCCCCGCACCCTCCCGACGGGCAGAGCAGCGCGGCGGCGAAGGCACGAGCGGCGGCCCGGCGGCCCGTGCCGTGCGGTCCGCAAAACAGGTAGGCGTGGACCGGGTTGCGCGCCGCAGCCCTCAGTGCGCCGACCGCCGCCGACTGGCCAACCACCTCGGAGAAGAGCCCGGGGACCGGCGGCACGGCGTCGGGCCGGGGCGCGCTCACCCCGGCGCGCCGAGCCGCTCGGCCACCACCCGGGCGATCTCGGCCGCCACCTCGTCGACGACGGCGTTGCCGTCGACCACCGCCCAGTGGGCCTCGTCGGCGCGGGCCATGGCGACGAAGCCGTGGCGCACCCGCTCGTGGAAGTCACCGTCGAGCCGCTCCAGCCGGTCGGCGGACCCTCCGACCAGCCGCTGGCGGGCGACCTCGGGGGTCACGTCCACCAGCACCGAGAGGTCGGGCTGCAGGTCCCCGGCGGCCCAGGCCACCATCTGGCGCAGGGCATCGGTGGCCAGCCCCCGTCCCCAGCCCTGGTAGGCGAGGGTCGAGCCGCTGAACCGGTCGGTGACCACCCACCGGCCTTCGACCAACGCCGGGTGGATGACCTCGTCGACGTGCTGGGCGCGGTCGGCCGCCATCAGGAGCGCCTCGGCCCGGGGCACCGGGGAGGGGCGGGCCGGGTCGAGCACCAAGGCCCGCAACGCCTGGCCGAGCTGGGTCCCGCCGGGCTCATGGGTGAGCACCGCCCCGAGTGCCTCGGCCAGGATTTGCGCCTGCGTCGACTTGCCGCAGCCGTCGATCCCCTCAAGGGCGATGAGCCGGCCCCGGGGGCAGTCGCTCACTCGCCCTTCTCGGCGGCCGGCTTCTCGGGCGGGCTCTTCTTCGTCGCGGTCTTCTTGGCCGCGGTCTTCTTGGCCGCGGTCTTCTTGGCCCCTCCGGCCCGGCGCCTGGTGGAGGGGCCGGCCGCCCGGCGATCGGCCAGCAGTTCGGCCGCCCGCTCGATGGTGATCGACTCGATGTCGTCGCCCTTGCGCAGCGAGGCGTTGGTCGTGCCGTCCGTCACGTACGGCCCGAACCGCCCCTCTCGCAGCACGACGGGGGACCCGGTGTCGGGGTCAGGGCCGAGCTCGCGCAGGGGGGCCGCCGCCCCCCTGCCACGGCGGGTCTTGGGCTGGGCGAAGAGGGCCAGGGCCTCGTCGAGGGTGACGGTGAGCAGCTGCTCCTCTGCGGTCAGGCTGCGAGTGTCGGTGCCGCGCTTCAAGTAGGGGCCGAACCGGCCGTTGTGGGCGACGATCTCCTCGCCGCTCTGAGGGTCGGTGCCGAGCGTCCGGGGGACGCGCAGCAGGTCGAGCGCCTGGTCCAAGGTGACCGTTGCCGGGTTCATCGAGGCGAACAACGAGGAGGTGCGGGGCTTGGCCGCACCGTTCGACGGCTCCCCCAGCTGGACATAGGGGCCGAACCGCCCCGCCTTCACCACCACGGCCAGCCCGGTCTCGGGGTCGGTGCCGAGCTCACGGTCCCCTGACGGCGCGGCCAACAGCTCGGTGGCCCGCTCGATGGTGAGCTCGTCGGGGGCCAGGTCGTCGGGGATCGGGGCCCGGTCGTCGCCCCTCTGCAGGTACGGCCCGTACCGCCCGACCCGCACCACAATGTCGCGGCCCTCGTCGTCGCGGCCGACGGGGATGGAGTTGATCTCGCGGGCGTCGATGTCGCCGAGGTGCGTGGCCACGGCCGACTTGAGCCCCAGGCGGCCGGTGTCGGCCGCACCGCTGTCACCGGGGACCGGGCTCCCGCCGGCCCCGAAGTAGAACCGGGTCAGCCAGGGGAGCGCCTCCTCCCGGCCGCTGGCAATCTCGTCGAGGTCGTCCTCCATGGCGGCGGTGAACCCGTAGTCGACCAGCTCGCCGAAGTACCGCTCGAGCAGCCCGACCACGGCGAAGGCGGTGTAGCTCGGCACCAGGGCCGTCCCCTTCTTCCAGACGTAGCCGCGGTCCAAGATGGTGGCGATGACGCTGGCGTAGGTCGACGGGCGCCCCACCCCCAGCTCCTCCATGGCCTTCACAAGCGACGCCTCGGTGTAGCGGGCCGGGGGCTGGGTGGAGTGCGATCCCGGCTCGAACTCGAGGGGTTCGACGCCCTGGCCCTCGGCCAACGGAGGCAGCACCACCTCCCGGTCGGCCAGCTCGGCCTCGGGGTCGTCCTCGCCCTCGACGTACGCTCGGAGGAACCCGGGGAACGAGATGACCCGGCCGCTGGCCGAGAGCTCGGCCTCGGATCCGGCCAGCACCGGCGCGCTGTCGGCCACGGTGGCCGCCAGGCGCACCTGGGCGCTGGTCCCGGTGGCGTCGGCCATCTGGGAGGCCACGGTCCGCTTCCAGATCAGCTCGTAGAGGCGAAGCTCGTCGCCGCCCAGCGTGCGCCCGGCCTCCTCGGGGGTGCGGAAGGTCTCGCCGGCCGGCCGGACCGCCTCGTGGGCCTCCTGGGCGTTCTTCACCTTGCGCTCGTAGCGGCGGGGGGCCTGGGGCACGTAGGCAGGTCCGTAGAGGGCGGTGGCCTGCGAACGGGCGGCCTGCAGCGCCTCGTCGGAGAGGGTGGTCGAGTCGGTCCGCATGTAGGTAATCCAGCCCTGCTCGTAGAGGCGCTGGGCCACCTGCATGGCCCGCTGGGCGCTGAAGCGCAGCTTGCGGCCGGCTTCCTGCTGCAGGGTCGAGGTCATGAACGGCGGGGCGGGCGAGCGGCGGAACGGCTTCTCGGTCACCGAGCGGACGGTGAAGGGCCGGTCGAGGAGCCCCTCGGCCAGGGAGCGGGCCTCGCCCTCGGCCAGCACCCGGGCGCCCGACGACGCCGTCCGCTCCCCGGTCTCGCCGAAGTCCCGTCCGGTGGCGAGCGGCGTGCCGTCCACGGCGACCAGCGAGGCCGAGAAAGTGGTCGGGCCCGAGGCCGCCCCCTCCGGGGCGGCGAAGGTGCCCTCGACCCCCCACCAAGTGGCCGAGCGGAAGCGCATCCGGGCCCGCTCGCGCTCGACGACCATCCTGGTGGCCACGGACTGGACCCGGCCGGCCGAGAGCCGGGGCATGACCTTCTTCCACAGCACCGGGGAGACCTCGTAGCCGTAGAGGCGGTCGAGGATGCGCCGGGCCTCCTGGGCGTCGACCAGGCGGCGGTCGAGCTCTCGCCACTCCTCGACGGCCCGCTGGATGGCCCCCGGGGTGATCTCGTGGAAGACCATCCGCTTGACCGGGACCCGCGGCGAGAGCACCTCGAAGAGGTGCCAGGCGATCGACTCCCCCTCGCGGTCCTCGTCGGTGGCCAGGTAGAGCTCGTCGGCGTCCTTTAGGAGGCGCTTCAGGTTGGCCACCACCGATTTCTTGTCAGGGGAGACCACGTAGAGCGGCTTGAACCCGTTGTCCACGTCCACCCCGAGCCGGGCCCAGCCCTCCCCCTTGTAGGCGGCCGGCACCTCGTCGGCCCCCCGGGGCAGGTCGCGGATATGGCCGACCGAGGACTCGACCACGAACTCGGGCCCGAGCAGGCCGGCGATGGTCCTGGCCTTGGCCGGCGACTCCACGATGACCAGGGCCTTACCCACGGCCGGCCTCCCGCGAGGTGGGCGGCCCGGACGCGCAGCCGGGGGCGTGGGGGTGCATCGGGGTCTCCATGGTGCGGCCAGGCTCCCGGCTTGGGCGGGCCCGTGTCAAGGTCGCCCCCGAAGGTCGGCGGTCCCCGCTCAGTCGCCGGCCGCCCGGACGGCGGGCTCCGCCAAAGCGACCGGCTCGGGGACGGCCTGGTCCATGCCGGGCGCCTTGCGCTTGGAGAAGGCGATGGCCGCCAGCAGGATGACCGCGGAGACGGCGGCGATGGAGTAGCGGGCGGGGTTGTTGTGCCGCAGGGTGATGACCGCCGGCAGGATCAACAGGGACACCAGGTTCATCACCTTGATGTGCGGGTTGAGGGCCGGCCCGGCGGTGTCCTTGAAGGGGTCGCCGACCGTGTCGCCGATGACCGCCGCCTTGTGGGCCTCGGAGCCCTTGCCCCCCTCGTTGCCGTCCTCGATGAACTTCTTGGCGTTGTCCCAGGCCCCGCCGGAGTTCGACAGGGTGTTGGCCATCAACCCCCCGGTCACGATGGCCGCGGCCAGGAACCCGGCCAGCGACAGGTAGCCGATGCCGAAGCCCACGATCACCGGGGTCAAGATGGCCAGCAGGGCCGGGGTGGCCAGCTCCCGCTGGGCGGCAGCCGTGCAGATCGAGATGACCCGGCCGTACTCGGGCTTCTCGGTGTAGTTCATGATCCCGGGGTGGTCGCGGAACTGGCGGCGCACCTCCTGGACCACCGTGCCCGCCGAGCGGCCGACCGCCCGGATGGCCAGGGAGGAGAAGAGGAAGGCCACCGAGCCGCCGATGAGCAGCCCGATGAAGATGTCGGGATTCGCCGCGTTGACCTGGGTCGCCGAGGCGTGGAAGAGCCAGTTGACGTCGTAGCCGGCCCGCCCGACGGGGATCGGCGAGTGGAGGTGGAGCTGTCCGGCCACGGTCTCGACAAACGAGGCGAAGAGGGCCAGGGCGGCGATCACCGCCGAGCCGATGGCCACCCCCTTGGTGATGGCCTTGGTGGTGTTGCCCACCGCGTCCAGGCTCACCATGATCCGCTCGCCCTCGCCGGTGAACTCGCCCGACATCTCGGCCACCCCGGCAGCGTTGTCGGACACCGGGCCGAAGCTGTCCTCGGAGACCACCATGCCGGTGGTGGCCAGCAGGCCGATGCCGATGAGGGCCACCAGGTACAAGGACTGCTCGATGTTGCCGCCGCCCAGGGCCACAGCCACGGCGATGGCGATCACGATGGCGAGGATGGCCCACACTGCCGACTCAAGCCCGATGGCGAAGCCCGACAGCACCGTGGTGGCCGGCCCGGTCCGGGCCGACTCGGCGATCTCGCGGACCGGTGCCCGTTCGGTCGAGGTGAACTGCTCGGTGATCTGGCTGGCCACCAGGGCGAGGACCACGCCGGTGAGCACGGCCCAGAAGACCTTGAGGTCGTGCACGTAGTACTGGGCCACGAAGAACGTCCCGACCACGGTGAGGGCGGCCGACAGCCAGAACCCCCGGTTGATGGGGGCCATGGCGTTGCGGTCCTTGGACCGGGCCCGCACCGCGTAGATGCCGATGACCGAGGCGAAGATGCCGAGGGCCGGGACGATCAGCGGGAAGACGATGTCCGGGGTGGGGCTGGCCAGCGGGTGGACGGCGCGCGAGGCCGAGTAGCCGAGGATGAGCGAGGAGATGATGACGATCTCGTAGGACTCGAAGAGGTCGGCGGCCATGCCGGCGCAGTCGCCCACGTTGTCGCCCACGTTGTCGGCGATGGTGGCGGCGTTGCGGGGGTCGTCCTCTGGGATCCCCGCCTCCACCTTGCCCACCAGGTCGGCCCCGACGTCGGCCGCCTTGGTGAAGATGCCGCCGCCCACCCGCATGAACAGGGCCAGCAGCGAGGCGCCGAAGGCGAAGCCGATCAGTACCGCGGTGGCGCTGTTCTGGAAGATGATCACGATGGTGGTGGCCCCGAGCAGCCCGAGGCCCACGCAGAGCATCCCGGTCACCGCGCCGGTCCGGAACGCCACCCTGAGCGCGCCGGCCATGCCGCCGCCCTTGGCCGCGGCGGCCGCGGTGCGCACGTTGCCCCGCACGGCGATGCTCATGCCGATGAAGCCGGTGAGGCCCGAGAAGGCCGCCCCGAAGAGGAAGCAGATCACCCGGTAGATGCCGGCCTGGGCGAAGCTGAGCGCCACCGTGCCGTCGGGCCGCTTCACCGTGGTGGCGGTGAAGAAGATAAGGACGGCCAGGGGCACCACGATGATGATGATGGTGCGGAATTGGCGCTTCAAGAACGCCTCGGCCCCCTCTTGGATGGCCCGGGCGATCTCGCGCATCTTGTCGGTCCCGGTGTCGGCGGCCAGCACGCCCCGGGCGAGGATGAGCCCGGTGGCGATGCCCACCACGCCGGCGACCATGGCCACCACGAGCCAGATCCAGTCGGCGCCGGCGATGTGGAAGGCCTGGTAGCCGCCTTCAGCGACCAGGGCGTGGTTCATGCCTGCCTGCTCCCTTTCTGTTCCTGCACACGCACGGCAACGGTCGCTGCCGGGCACCGGTTGGCTGTCCCGCGGGGGCGCAGCCCAGCCGGGCGGAGGCGGGCGCGCCGGATCGCGGCGGCCGCCTGAGGTCGAGGGGACGATAGCGACCGCGCGGCCCCCAAGGCAAGGAAGGCGCTCCGGAGCCTGCTCCCCCGCCCGGGAGGGACGCCCGTCGGACCGGCCCGCGAGCACGTCGACGGGGTGCGAGATGGCCACCCGGCGGCCCCAGGCCCCGACCGTGCCCTGGGCCACGAGGCGGGCCCTGGGCTCGATGCCCGGGATCCGGGGCCGGCCCCGGGGCGCGACGACCGTCTGGAGGCGCCGAGGGGCGACACGGTCCTGCAGGACAGCGACGAGGCGCTCGTCACGGCCGACGCCGGCGGCAGGTGCCCAGCCTCTTCGTCGGCGGCTGGAGCCGGCTCTCGCCCATGCGCCGGGACAGGTGCCCGGCGCCCGTACGCTGGCATCCATGAGGGCAGCCTTCTTCGACCTCGACAAGACGGTCATCGCCAAGGCGTCGATCCCGGCCTTCGGAGGGTCCTTCCGCCGCGGCGGCCTCATCAACCGCCGCATCGTGCTGCGGGCCGTGGTCGGGCAGCTCATCTTCCTGCAGTTCGGCGCGGACGAGAAGCGCCTCGTGCGCATCCGCGAGTCGATGCTCGCCCTCACCAAGGGGTGGCAGCGCGACCAGGTGCGCCAGATCGTCCGCGAGACGCTGCTCGAGACGATCGAGCCGCTCATCTACAACGAGGCGCTCGAGCTGATGGAGGCCCACCGCATCGCCGGTGACCGCGTCTACCTCGTGTCGGCCTCCCCCGAGGAGATCGTCCAGCCGCTGGTCGAGCTGCTCGGCGTCGACGGCGCCATCAGCTCGGTGGCCGAGATCGACGACGAGGGCCGCTACACCGGGCGGCTGGCCTTCTACGCCTACGGCCCGGACAAGGCGGCGGCCATGGTGGAGCTGGCCGCCCGCACCGGCATCGACCTCTCCGCCTCGACCGCCTACTCGGACTCGGGCACCGACCTGCCCATGCTCGAGGCGGTCGGGCACCCGGTCGCCGTCAACCCCGACCGGTCACTGGCCAAGGCGGCGCGCGACCGGGAGTGGGAGGTGCGCCAGTTCACCAAGCCGGTACGGCTGCGCGACCGCATGAGCGTGCGCACGCCGGTGGTCACCACGAGCCTGGCCCTCGCCGTGGCGGTGGCCCTGTTGTGGTGGCGGGGCCGAAGGGGGCGCGCCCAGCGTCGGACGGCCGGCGGTCCCCGCCGGTCCCCGGCCCGGTCACCGGTCTGAGGGGGCCGCCCGGCGGCCCCGGGTTCAGGTGGCGCGCAGCCGCTTGGCGGCGACGACGCCGAGGGTGATCAGCAGGGCAAGGAGGAGCAGCTTCTTCATGAGGCGATGCTACCCGAGCTCGGCCGACGTGCGCCCGGGCGCCTCAGACGGTGAGCAGGTCCCGGGCCCCGGTGTCCGAGGAGGGGTGGCGGAGCTTGGACATGGCCCGGGCCTCGATCTGGCGGATCCGCTCCCGGGTGAGGTTGAAGTGCTCCCCCACCTCCTCGAGCGTCCTCGGCTCGCCCCGGTCGAGGCCGAAGCGCAGCCGCAGGATCTCCCGCTCGCGCTCGTCGAGCGGGGACAGCAGCCGGCCGATCTCGTCGGGCAGCAGCGAGACGGCGGCGACCTCGAAGGGGGACTCGGCCGAGCGGTCCTCGACCACGTCGCCGAGCTCGGCGTCGCCGTCCTCGCGCAGGGGCTCGGAGAGCGACAGCGGCTCGGCCCTGAAGCGGAGCGCCTCTACCAGCTTGTCCTCGGGCATCTCCACCTCGATGCCGAGCTCGGTCAGGGTGGCCGGGCGGCCGAGCTTCAGCTCCAGACGGGCCTGGGCCTTCTGCACCCGGGCCAGCGTGTCACCGGCGTGCACCGGGAGCCGGATGGTGCGGCCGGTGTTGGCGATGCCGCGGGTGATGGCCTGACGGATCCACCAGGTGGCATAGGTCGAGAACTTGAACCCCTTGCGCCAGTCGAACTTCTCGACGGCGTGCATGAGCCCGAGGTTCCCCTCCTGGATGAGGTCGAGGAGAGGCAGGCCCGACGCCTGGTACTTCTTGGCGATGGAGACCACCAGGCGGAGGTTGGACTGGACGAAGGTCTGCTGCGCCTGCTCGCCGTCGAACATGGCCCGGCGGATCTCCCGCTTGCGGGCCGCGCTCAGGGCCTTGGTGGCCTTCTTCATCTCCTCTTCGGCCTCGCGGCCGACCTCGATGGCCTGGGCCAGGCGGACCTCGTCGTCCTTGGTCAGCAGGGGGTACTGACCGATGTCGGTGAGATAGAGGCGTACGAGATCCTCGTCGTCGCGCTCTATGCGTTCTTTGGCCAAGGTGAACCGAGCCTCCCTTTGATTGGGTGTTGGTGGTCGGTCCCGGCGGTTTCCCCCTCCGCCGCGACCCTGGTGCCCGCCGCCCGAGGATCCGGAGCTGTTCCGGCTCTGCGCCCGCGACGTGCTGTTGACGCATTTTACAGGCCCCGTCAAGTGTCCGGACCGCATGGTCCGCCGGACAAGGCCTCCCCGGGCCCGCAACGCCGCCCCTGAGGCCGCTTTCAGTCCCCCGGCCAGGGCACCAGGCCCTCGCCCACCGCCGCACCGACCAGCACCGCCTCCAGCCGTTTCTGGGTCTCGGCGGCGGCCTCGGCGTCGGCCGCCGTCCGCAGCGCCCCCTCCAAGAGGGCCTCCCCCTCGGCCCACGCCTCGAGCTCGTCGCGCCGCACGAGGCGCAGCGCCCGCACCACCGGGCCGTCGGCCACCGGCACGGCCCGCGCCAGGTGGCGGTCGTAGGTGACCAGCAGCCGGGGCAGGACCACGCGGGTGAGGCCGGCCAGCCGGCCGAGCGTGGGGCCCGTGGCGGCCAGGGCGTCGACCAGCGGGCCGAGGGCGGGGCCGACCGGCCGGGTGAGGGCTTCGCGGTCGGTGCCGTCGAGCGCCGGGAGCCGGTTCTCCCAGAGCTCGGCATGCCAGGCGTGCTCGGTGCTTACCCGGTCGAGGTGGACCTGGAGCGCCGGCAGGTCGGCCTCGGCGGCCCAGGCGCCGGTGAGCTCGAACAGCCGTCGCTCGGCCCAGCGGTAGGCGCCGACGAGCTCGGCCGCGCGCTCGAGCGGCAGGGCCCCGAGGGGCAGGTCCTCACCCATGGCGCACCGGCGCCGCCACCCGGTAGCGGTTGGTGATCGGCATCCGGCGGTCCTTCCCGAAGGCCTTGGTGGTGATGCGCACGCCCGGGGGCATCTGGCGCCGCTTGTACTCGGCCCCGTCGACCAGCCCCACCACCCGCACCACCAGCTCGGGGTCGAAGCCCTCGGCCACCAGATCGGCCGCCGTGCGGTCCTGCTCGACGTAGGCGGCCAGGACGGGGTCGAGCAGGTCGTAGGGGGGGAGGGACTGGTCGTCGCGCTGGTCGGGCCGGAGCTCGGCCGAGGGCGGCTTCTCCAGGACCGACTCGGGGACGGGGCCGGGCAGGCCGGCGGCCTCGGCCCTGGCGTTGCGGTGGCGGCACAGCTCGTAGACGAGGGTCTTGGGCACGTCCTTGATCACGGCGAACCCCCCGGCCGAGTCGCCGTAGAGGGTCGAGTAGCCCGTGGCCATCTCCGACTTGTTGCCGGTGGTGAGCACGATGGCCCCGGTGGCGTTGGAGAAGGCCATCAGCACCACGCCCCGCACGCGCGACTGGAGGTTCTCGTCGACGAGCCCCGCCGGCGCGTCCCCGAGCACCGGGGTCAGGAGGTCGGAGAAGGCGGCGTGGGCCCGCTCGATCGGGACCTGGTGGAGGGCGATGCCCAGCCGTCGGGCCAGGTCTACGGCGTCGCTGACCGACCCCGGGCTCGAGTAGCGCGAGGGCATGGCGAGCCCGGTGACGCGGTCGGGGCCGACGGCGTCGGCGGCCACCGCGGCCACCAGGGACGAGTCGATCCCGCCGGAGAGCCCGACCACGGCGCCGGTGAACCCGTTCTTGGCCAGGTAGTCACGGGTGCCCAGCACCAGCGCCTCGTAGACCTCGGCCACGTCGCCGAGCGGGGTTGGCGGGGTGGGGGCCAGCACGGGGCCGGCGGACGGACGGACCGGTCGGTCGGTGACCTCGACGGTGCGGGCGGGCGCGGCAGGGGTCGCCAGGGGGACGTCGACCACCACGAGGTCTTCCTCGAACTGGCGGCCGGCCGCCAAGAGGAGGCCGTCGGCCCCCACCGCCAGGCTCGCCCCGTCGAAGACCAGCTCGTCCTGGCCGCCGACCTGGTTGACGTAGACGAGCGGGCAGCCGGCCTCGGCCGCCCGCTCGACCAGCATGGACAGCCGCTCGGCCCGGCGGCCACGCGAGTACGGGGAGGCGTTCATGTTCACCACCACCTGGGCCCCGGCTCGGCCGAGTTCGGCCACCGGACCGCCGGGTGACCACACGTCCTCGCAGATCGAGACGCCCACCACCGCCCCTCCCACCCCGAACAGCGGCGGCGGACCCTCCCCGGGGACGAACCACCGCTCCTCGTCGAAGACGCTGTAGTTGGGGAGCCGCCGCTTGCGGTAGGTTCCGCGGACGCAGCCCCCGGCGCACACGGCGGCGGCGTTGGCCAGGTGGGCCGCGGGACCCGGGGTCCCCGCCTCGGGTCCGTCGAGGGGCTCGACGAAACCCACGACGGCGACCGTCGACGCGCTGGCCGCAGCGACCTCCTCCAGCGCGGCCACGTTGTCGGCCACGAAGCCCGGCTTGAGGAGGAGATCCTCGGGCGGGTACCCGGTGATGGTCATCTCGGGGAAGACGCACAGGTCGGCACTAGCCGCTTCGGCCGACCGCAGGGCGGTCACGACCCGCTCGACGTTGCCCGACAGGTCGCCCACCACCGTGTTCAGCTGGGCCAGCGCCACCCGCAGGTACATGGAGAGAGACTAACGGCGTCGTCGACCCCGACCACGTGGCCGACGACGGGCGCGCCAGCCGGGCGCCGTCAGCCGGGGAGCCGCCGCCAGAGGGCAGGGGGCACGAGCCGCATGAGGACCGAGACCCACCGCAGCACGCCGGGCACCCACACCACCCGCTCGTCGTCGGTGATGCCCCGCTGCACGGCCGCGGTCACGTCCGCCGGGGAGACGGCGAAGGGTGCCGGCTTGAGCCCCGCCGTCATCTTGGAGCGCACGAAGCCCGGTCGCACCACGTGCACCGAGACCCCCGTGCCGGTCAGGTCCTCGCCGAGCGACACGGCGAAGGCGTCCAGGCCGCGCTTGGCCGAGCCGTACAGGTAGTTGGCCGGGCGCACCCGGACCCCGGCGATCGACGAGAGCACCACCACCCTCCCCTGTCCCTGCGCCCGCAGGCGCACCGCCACCTCGGCCAGGGCGGCCGCGGGCCACGTGAAGTTCACGGTGACCGACTCGGCCACCCGCTCGGGGCGCGTCACGTCGGACTCCTGCTCGCCCAGCGCGCCGACCGCCACCACCACGAGGTCGACCGAGCCTCCGGCCGCTGCCACGCACCGGTCGATGACCTCCTTCGCCTCCTGGGGTCGGGTGGCGTCGAAGACGACCGTCGGCGCCGAGGAGGCCCCGCCGGCCACGGCACGTGACGCCGCCTCGTCGAGGCGCCCGCGGTCCCGGCCGGCCAGCACCACCGTCTGGCAGCCCCCGGCGACCAGGGCCTCGATCAGCGACGAGGCGATGTCCGACGTCCCGCCCAGCACCACCACCGTCTGCGGGCGCCCGAACGCGTCAAACACGGGCCGTTTCTTCCTGCGGCCCCACATGGTCGATCCCCAGCCGCCGCGATAGGTCGGACCGAAGGACCCCGCGGGGGTCCACCCGCGATCGCACGGCTGCCAGCTCCGCCGCCCTCGGGTACATGGCGGTGAACAGCTCGGGGGACAGCCGGGCGTCCTTGGCCAGGTAGACCCGGCCGCCCGCCTCGACCACCAGCGTGTCCAGCCGGTCGAGGAGCGCCGGCAGGCGTCCGGGTCCGACCGGGAAGTCGAGGGCCAGCGTCCAACCCTCCATGGGGAAGGAGAGCGGACCCGGATCGCCCGGCCCGAAGCGCTTCAGCACGGCCAGGGACGAGGGCACGCCGACGTCGGCGGCCATGGCGACGGCCTGGCGCACCACGTCGGCGCGGTCAAGACCCACGGCGAACTGGTACTGCACGAAGCCGGCCCGGCCGTAGAGGAGGTTCCAGTCGGCGACGGCGTCGAGCGGGTAGAAGAACGGCCACATCGAGACGAGCGCGCCCGTCTCGCGCCGCGGCGTGCGACGGAACCACAGCTCGTTGAAGAGCTGCACGGTCGAGGAGTTGATCAGCCCGCGGGGCGCCCGACGCGGCACCCGAAGGCGCGGAGGCGGCGGAAGGGCGAAGGCGTCCTCCTGCCGCCGGCCGAGGGCGGCCCGCGGGGCGTGGTCGCCCCGACTGAGGATCGATCGGCCCGTGCCGCGGCCCCCCGAACAGTCGACCCACGCCACCGAGTACCGGTGGTCGGCGTCGGTCGCCTCCATGGCGGACATCACGCTGTCGAGGTCGCCGAAGCGCTCGGTGTCGACCACCATCCAGCTGGTCTCGACCGGCAACAGGCGGACGGTGGCTGACACCACCGCGCCGGTCAGGCCCATGCCGCCGGCGGTGGCCCAGAACAACCCGGCGTCCAGATCTGGACCTACGACCCGGGGACCGGTCGGCGTGGCCAGCGTGAGGCGGGCCACGTGCGAGCAGAAGCCGCCGTCGAGGTGGTGGTTCTTCCCGTGGACATCGGCCGCGATCGCCCCGCCGACCGTCACCTGTCGGGTACCGGGGGTGACGGGGACGAACCACCCCTGGGGCACCACCCGACGGAGCAGCACGTCGATGCTCGTCCCGCCCCCCGCCTCCACCAGGCCCGATTCGAGATCGATCTCCCCCACGGCGTCGAAGGCCGACATGTCGAGGACCACCCCGCCCCCGCACTGAGCGGCGTCTCCGTAGCTGCGCCCGAGCCCCCGGGGGATCACGCCCCTTCCGCCCGGCGGAGCTCCGCAGTCCCTCTCGGCGACGACCCGCTCCAGGGGCCCCGGCCCCTCCGGTCGCACCAGCACGGCGGCAGAGCCGGGCGTGCCCCCCCAGCCGGTGAGCAGCGTCGGGATGCCGTGCGCCCGACCCACCGACTCCGACGACCCGGGGCCTGGGCCGGCGCCGGCGGTCAGATTGGCGGGCGGTCGGCTCGGGTCGGGGACGCGGGCGAGCAGGACGGATGGGCGCGAGCGCTCGACCTCCCCCACCCGAACCTCGTCGGACCTCATCCGTACAGGCCGATCGAGAACAGCAGGGCCCAAAGCACGGCCAGGAGCTGCAGCGACCGATCACGGAGCACCAGCTCCTCGGGCGCACCGCCGTCACCGCCATCGACCAGGCGCAGCACCAGCAAGAGGCCCACCACCACCGGCACGACGGTGAGCTGGATCCAGATGAGGTGATGGCCGGCCCGGGACATGAGTCCGGTGCGCTCGAAGGCCCACAGGCAGTACGCGGTGACCGTCACCCCAGCCGTGAGGATCAGCGTCGAGTTGAGGAAGCTCTCGGTGTAGCGCGCCAGGACCGGGCGGTGGCGCGCCCGGTCATGGCCAAGCTCCCGGTGCTCCGCCAGCCGCTTGCCGGTCACCACGAACAGGGCGCCGAACGAGGTCACCACTAAGAGCCAGTTGGAGGGAGGCACGTGGGTGGCGACGCCGCCGGCGATCGCCCGCAGGACGAAGCCCGAGGCCACGGCGACCAGCTCGATCACCGGTTCGCGCTTGAGGTACAACGTGTAGGCGATGCTGATGGCCACGTAGAGACCGACGACCACCAGCAGCTCCCATCCGGCCAGCACCCACGCCGAGGCAAGCGCCGACAGCAACAGGGCGGCTGCCACCCAGAGTGCGACCGTCCCGGGGACGACGCCGGCTGCGACCGGACGGTGGCGCTTCTCGGGGTGGAGCCGGTCGGACTCGGCGTCGACCGCATCGTTCACCAGGTACACCCCCGACGCCGCGGTGCACATGATCAAGAAGGCGGCCACGGCGCGGCCGAACTGCGCCGGATCGACGAGCACGCCAGCTGAGGCCGGCGCCACGAAGACCAGCACATTCTTCGTCCACTGTCGCGGCCGCAGCGCCCGAAACAACCCGAGTACGGCCCACCCGAAAGGACGCCCTTCAGTGGTCGGGGTAGTCACCCCGTTCAGGGACCGGAGCTGGGCGACATGAAGGACGTCCGCCGTCGTCGCCGGTACGTCGTCTCCGCCGCCCATCCTCGGAGCCTCCACCTCACGCGCCCTTCGAGGTCGGCGTTGTCCGGGCCCGGGCGGACAGCGAACCGTGCTTTGCCCGCGGTGTCGCGGCGACGTTCGCCGTGGTCCTGGCCGACATCGTGATGAAGTCCCGGGCCCACCAGCTCTCGAAGTAACGGCCGGGGGAGCCGGCCATCGTCGTGAGCAGCTCGGTTCCGTTCCCCGCCGACGCCTGTCCGGCGGCTGTGGAGGGGTCGTAGCTGCTGAAGTTCACCCATGTCGTGTTGATGTCGAGCTCCATCCCCCTGACCGCCCCTGCCCGCACGAGGAGGTTGGCCAGGTCCGTGATGTTGAGGCCAGGTCCGCCCACGTAGACCAGTGCCCCGTCGGCGGTCACCCCGAGCCCCGAGCGCCACACGTAGACCTGGTTGCCGAGGGTGAAGCCCCATTGCGTGGTGTCGGCGGCGTTGAGGCCGGGCACCGGCTGTCCGTTGTCCACCAGCAGGTCGAGGTTCTGGCGGACCGAGACGACGTCGGAGGTCATCGAGACGTCGCGGCCCCATTGGCCCACCGTCGCCGTGCCGTCGGCGTTGACCACGAACGACGCGGCCCCTGTCCGCAGCGGGATGACCGTCTTCCCGTCGGTGTAGTACCCGCCCTGGGCCTCCGACATGAGGAACCCCGCGTTGAACGCGGCCACCAGGTTGTCGGAGGCGGCGGGCCCGACGGGCGCCGTATTGGTGTAGGGGCCGCCCCCGGGAATCTGGCTGCCCGAGTAGAGCGTCGCTTTGAGCAGTTTGGTGTCCATCCACGCCACGCCCACCACGTAGCTGGTGTGGACGGCGTCGGGCCGGAGCGTGGTGGTGTACACCGCGGGGATGCCGCCCACCGAGCGACCGGCCGGGGACCACTGCCCCTCCCCGGGGATGGCCGGGCTGGCGAAGGGCTCGATGGGGGCCGGCGGAGTGAGGTGCGCCGGGCCCGACGTGGCGGCGATCTTCGGCACGGCGGCGGGCGTTTTGATCGCTCCGGCGGGCGGCTTGCCGCCGACCTTCGGCGGGTGGTGGCTGTACCACTCGTTCTCGGTCCAGTCGACCACCGAGGCCCCTCCGTGCTGGCGGGCCCACTCGGCGAACCGAGCCGACAGCGAGCTCCCGTAGGTGGGGTTGGTGAGCGCGCTGCCCAGGGAGACGGCCAACCACACCGCGATCACGCCCAGTCCCACGGTGAAGGCCGCCCGAAACCTGCGGCGTCGGAACGTCCGGCCGCGTTTCACGTGCAATCCGGACCGCAGGCTGCTCATCGGCGGCCCTCCACCACGTGGAGCGCCAGACGGGGGCAGGCTGCCGCAGCACGGCGCGCATGCTCCTCGAGGTGGCCGGGGACGTCGTCGCCGTCGACGATGGGGTACCCCCACGGGTCGAGGCGGATCCGCTCGGGGAACAGCTCGGCACATACGCCGTGACCGTCGCACGAGGTCGGGTCGGTGAGTAGGGAGAGCCGTCGCTTCACCGCGCTGCCCTCCCGCGAACCGACCGTTGGCCGCCCCTCGCCGCGGTGCTGCACTCCCCGCGTGGCTGCTCGACCTGCATCACGTCCTCACCCGCCACCCTTCACCGAAGCAACTGGCTGGACGGTCGGCGTCGGTGTGGACGGCGTGACTCGCGGGTGCGGCGGTCGGCCGGCGGCCCGGTCGGTCTCGCTCACCGCCGCCCCACCGGGATTCGGAGCACTCCGCGCGAAGCGGCCGGGACGGGGAGAAAGGCTGCACCGGTCGCGGCACGGCACGGTCCGGACCTCCCGTGGGCGGCGATCTCGTCGGTGAAGACCGAGCAGGCGCTGCGGACGAACCGGGCCACGCCGTCGGGGTGACGGCACGCACCCCGACCCTCCACCAGATCAGCCAGCCGGAGGACTGCGGCAACCGTGTGGGACCGGCGGTCGAGCCGATCGAAGGCGAGGGCGTCGAGGTGGGCGGAGAGCTCACCCAGCCCGTTGACGCATGGGCCGCACTGGCCGGCCCCCTGGCCGTCCATGTACCGGACCACATTGGCCACCTCGGCGAGCGGGCAGTGCCCGCGCGGGAGCAATGCCACCACCCCCGCCCCGAGCGTGGCCCCGGCACGCCGGGTCGAACCCTCGTCGAGCCGCAATTCGAACAGCGCGTCGGTCTCCACCCAGGTGCCGCCGTACCCGCCGAGCAGGACCCCGAGGTAGCGGTCGGCTTCCCCGCGGGTGATGCCGAGGACCTGGTCGAGCGGAGTACCAAGCGGCGCCTCGACCACGGTGGGTCCGTTCCAGCGGCCGCTCACCGTGAGCAGCATCGTCCCGGGGGCCTCGGGCGTGCCCAGGGCACGGAACCACTGCGCGCCGAATCGCGCCACGAGTGCCACGTGGGCGAGGGTCTCGGCGTTCTGCACGAGCGTCGGGCGTCCCCCGACGCCACGGTCGCGGATCGTCTGGAGCCCCGCGAACGACGGCACGGGATCGGGCCGCCCGTTCAGCACGGCGACGACGGCCGACTCCTGGCCGGCGAGGAAGGCGTCCGGCGCCTCGACCACCTCGACATTCGCGGGGCCGAGCCTCCGGGCCCGGCGCTCCTGCAGCGCGCGGTGCACCCCGGGGACCGCCCCGGCCGGGACGTAGACCACGATCCGCTCGGCGCCCACGGCACTGGCGGCCGCGCTGGCCCCGTCCAGCACCAGGTGCGGGGACCTGCCGAGCAGCAGTGCGTCCTTGCGGCTCGCCGGCTCTCCCTCGGCCCCGTTCACCACCACGACCGGGCGTCGCAGCCGGCGGGACCGGACGGCTCGCCACTTGGCCGCCACGGGGAACCAGGCTCCACCGTGGCCGACGAGCCCGCTCGCCTCCACCTCGTCCAGGATCCTGCCGCCGTTGCGCGGGAGCTCAAGGGGTCCCCACCGGTCAAGGTGGGCGTCCAGCTCCACCCTCGGGGCGGTCCCGTCGAGGCCACCCAGCAAGCGGGGCACGCGGCCCGCCGGGGGCGCGGCGCTTCTCGTCGCCTCGGTCGCGGTGCCCGTCACCCCGAGCTCCCCGTCACGGCACCGGACACCGTGCCCGCCGTCTGGTTGATATCCAGCTCCAGCACAAGGTTGAGAGGACCGCCGGGTCCGCTCAGGCTGGCGTCGATGGTCGACCCGTCGAGCGCGGTCACGGTCCCCTGGTCCGTGCCGAACGTGACGGAGCTCGACGCCATACGCACCCCGCCACGCTGGGGCGTCCCGACCAGCTGCACGTCGAGAGGGACATTCGTGGTGGGGAGCGCCAGGCGGATGTCGACTTCGGTCTGGGAGGCGGACACCGACTTCGAGGCGATGGTCCCCGACACCGGCGATGTGAACGGCGTCGCCGGGATGCCACCGTTTGCCGCGGCCTTCGACGGGGCCGCGGTCGCCGACGGAGGTGGCGCGACGGTGGCCGGGGTCAGCTGCGCGAGCACGGCGCTCGAGGTCCCGGCCCGGTGGGACCAACCCGGCCGCAGCGGACCCTGCACGGCGAAGACCAGCGTGACAATTAACGTCGAGGCCCCGGCCACGGCGGCGGCGAGCCGCCAGCCGGCCGACGGGCTCGGAACGCTCACCAGACGCCAGGCCAGGGCGGCGGCGACCCCCGCCGCGCACACGAAGTAGACCAAGTGCCCGACGGACAGACGGGTGTCGCTCCCCGACCCGAGTCCGTGGAGCATGGCCACTGGCCAGCACACGTAGGCGAGCCAGTGCACTCCACGCCACACGCGCGCACCCACATGGCGTCGCAGGCCGCTGGTGACGGCTACGGCCAGGAGGAGGTCGAAGGCCAGGGCTCCGAGACCGACCCAGATCGGCCGGTACGGGGAGATGAACGGCACGAACGCGTCGGCGACCGTGATCGGCACGTACCCGTCGGCCACGGTGGTGAGGACATGCACGGCGATCAGGCAGATGCAGAAGAGCGAGAGGTTCCGGTGCAGGCCCTGGGAGACGAAGCGGGGCCAACGCGGCGAGTTCCATCCGACGGTGGACACGAGCCCGAGCACGACCGTGGCGGACAAGAGCACGAGGGCCACCAGCCCGGTCGAGCGGGTCAGGTACCAGAACGCGGTGGTGCCGTGGCCCACGGTGGCGGCGATCGGCGTCATCTCGCCTCCCCGCCCGTAAGCGCCCCGTCCTCCGCCGGCCAGCCGGCCACCCGGTGAACGGTCCCGTCGACGGCGACCAGACGGGCCGGCAGTGCGAGCGCTCCGAGCCAGTGCAGGGCGTCCGCCCCCTTGACCAGGGAGGCCGTCGAGGCGGCGTTCGCGTCAAGGCACGAGCTGGCAGCAACCGAGACCGTCCGCCACACCGGGGTGGCCGGCCTCCCCGTGGCCGGATCCACGATGTGGTGAACGACGCGCGACCCCAAGCGCCAACGGCGGGCCGAGATCCCCGAGGTCGCCAGGCCGCCCGACGCAATCGACACCGCCGAGGAGGGTTCGGGGTCGGTGCACACGTCGGCCAGGCCGACCGCGAACCCCTCCGGCGGTGGCACGCCGCCAACCGCCATGTCGCCGCCGAGGGAGACCAACACGCCGCAGCCGAGGCGGCTGCCCACCCTGTGCGCCACCCGGTCGGCGACGAGGGCCTTGGCCGTCGCTCCCAGATCGAGCATGGTCCCCGGTGCCGTGCGAACCGTGCGGCTGGGCCGGTCGATCACAATGCTGCGCCACCCCGGGACGGGATGTGGGTCCGGTAGGTCGCCGTCGACGCCGCCGGCGACCTCGGCGAAGTCGCGGTCGTAGCCGAGCCGGCAGAGCGCTCCTCCCACCGTCGGGTCCACCGCGCCGCCCGTGGCCCGCGCCACCATGACGGCGGCCTCCACAAGCTCGAGCAGCTCGGGACTCACGACAAGGCGAGTTCCAGCTCCCCGGTGGAGCCGTGAGACCTCCGAGTCGTGCCGGAACCGGCTGGCCAGCCGGTCCATCCGGTCGATCTCCTCGTCGAGGACACGGACTGCCGAGACCAATCGACCCGGTTCGGTCACGATCAGCTCCATCGTGGTCGACCAGACATTGCGGCGATGACGCACCGCTGAAGACAAAACGGCTCCCACAGCGCTCAACTGGCGCCGCTCGTTGCCACCGGGGGGGCAGTCGCCCGGGCCGGCGCCTGCGTGACGGGCGCGGCCGTCCCCGAGCTCGATCCTGTCGTCGACGATGTCGAGCCACTTGCCGCAGCTGGGGTCGTGGTGGACGTCGACGATGTCGAGCCGCTTGCCGCAGCTGGAGTCGTGGTGGACGTCGACGATGTCGAGCCGCTGCCCGCAGCGGGGGTCGTCGCGGCCGGCGATGCGCCCGAGGAGTTGGCCGACGTCCCATGGTGGCCGGGGAGCGCCCGGCCGAGATAGAAGGCCAGCAGGCCGGCGACGACGGCGACGGAAACGCCCACCGCTCTCGTGGTGCGGGAGAGACGGGACAGGGCGGCGTCCCTGCGGATCGGCGCGATGCGATCCTGCGACTGATTCGGCACGCGGTGCTGGGTCATGCACGGCACGGTAAGAGCCGAACGTGACAGCGGAATGAAAGCCGGGCCCCCGGGCCTAAGAAGCGCGTAAGAGCTGCCCGGCGCGGAGATGCTGCCTACGACGGCGTCCCGACCGCCCCCGCTTGGCCACCGGGCCCCGAAGTCGCTGCGGTGTCGTCGGGCCCCCGCGGTTGGCCCGTCCCCGGGGTGCCGCCGTCGGTGCGGTCCCTCCCGCCCGACGAACTCCGGCGATCGACAGCCCGGCGCCACCAGACCTCCATGCGGGCGCCGCCGAGAGGGGAGCGTCCGATGGCCCAGGACCCGCCGGTCATCCGCACCACGGAGTCGGCGATGGCCAGACCCAATCCTGCGCCCCCGCTTTCGGCCGAGGCGCGGTGGAACCGGTCGAAGACCGTTGCCTCTTGTTCGGGGGGGATGCCCGATCCGCTGTCGTCGACCCGCAAGCCGACCCGCCCGCCGTCCGCGTGGACCTGTACCTCCACCCGCCCGCCGAGACCGGCATATTTGCAGGCGTTGTCGAGCAGCACCCCGGCCAACCGGTCGATCCACTCGGGTGCCGCGTGCACCGAGCACCGATTCTTCTCGTCTCCGTCGAAGGAGAGCGCCACCCCTTGGCGTTCGGCCACGGCCCGGAAACGGTCGGTGCACGCCGCCACCACCGACGACACGTCGACTCTCTCGGACGCCACGGCTTCCACCGGTCCTCCGTCGGCCCGGGCCAGCCAGAGAAGGTCCTCGACGATCCGGCGCAGCCGCCTACCCTCGCCGCCGATCCGCTGCAACACCGCCTGGTACTCCTCGGGCGTGCGGGAGCGGCTGAGCGCCAGGTCCACCTCGGCCTCGACCACCGTGAGGGGGGTGCGCAGCTCATGTGATGCGTCCGCCGTGAACTCCGCCTGCCGACGGCGGATCAGGTCGAGGGGGGCCGAGGCTCGCAGGCCGACGACCAGCGCGCCGGCGAAGGCGGCCAGCGCCAGGACCAGGCCGAAGATCAGCTCCGGCACAAGCAGTGCCGACGTGACCCGGGGGATCTCTGCCGCACTTTGGCCGGCCACGAGCCAGTCCTGCCCGAACCTCATGGCGTCGAGGCGAAACGGCGTTGTGCCGACCGTCAACGTCGTTGGCTGCGACGACCACTGCCGACGCGGCAGGGAGGGGGCCCCTTCGGTCAATGGCTGGGCGACGCCGGACGGGAGCACGCGCCAGAGGAAGATCGGCGCGTCGTCGATGTCACCATCTGGGTGCGCGGCCTCGCCGCCGGCCCCAGACGAGGGTCGGAGGGTGAGCTGCCCGGCGTCCACCAGCTGGGCGGCGATCCGCCCATCGGCCTCGGAGGTCAATCGGTGGACGAGGACCTGGTTGAGGACGATCGCCCCGACCACGTAGCAGACCACCACGACACCGGCCGCGGTGGCCGCCACTCTCGCGGCGTGTCTGCGGTGGCGCGACGTGGCGTTCATGTCGACACCAGCTTGTACCCGCTGCCGCGCACCGTGGCGATGTGGGTTCTCGCACCGACGAGCTTCGACCGCAGCCGACCAATGTGCACATCGATAGTGTTCGAGCCGACGGCTCCGGCCTCGTCATCCCACACCTGTTCGGCGATCACGCGGCGGGTGACGACCTGAGAGGGTCTGCGGAGGAGCAGCTCGATGATCCCGGTCTCGATGCCCGTCAAGGCGACGACGTCTCCGTCCCGGGTCAGCTCGCGGGTGCCCGGGTCGAAGGAGAGGTCGCCGAACTCGAGCCGCGGCCCGACCATGAGCGCCGGGCGCCGCTGGAGCGCCAGCAGCCGCGCCAGCAGCTCGGAGAAGTCGAAGGGCTTCACCAGATAGTCGTCGGCCCCGCTGTTCAGGCCCGTGACCCGGTCGGGCGGCGCGTCGCGGGCGGTCAGCATGAGGATGGGCGTACGGACGCCCTGTCGGCGCACCTCCTCGAGTGCCTCGAGCCCGGTCAACATGGGCATGCGCCAGTCCAGGACCGCCACGTCGTAGTCGTAGGCGCGCAGGTGGTTGACGGCGTCCACGCCGTCGCTCACGGCGTCGACCACGTAGCCGTTCTCCCGCAGGCCCCGCTCAAGCACCGATCGCAGCCCCACGTCGTCCTCGGCGACCAGCACCCTCATGGCAAGGCGGTGACCCCGAGCGCACCGATGCCGGGCGGACGGCGACGCCCTCGCCCGTGCGCAGGGTCAAACACGGTCGCACCGTACGGCGCGATCATGACGAACCCATGACGGGCACCGCCGGCAGGGCTCGCAACCACGTCGTTCAGGCCGTCGGCCCCCGCCCGTTCCCCGTGGCTGCCGGCGCGGGAGGCACCGAGGGTGCCGGGCCGCCGGGCCCGGTGCCGGGATCGCCTCCGGCCACGTCGGGTCGCCGGTCCCACTGGCGCCAGACGGCCCGGTGCACCGGGACCAGGCTCGGAATGTCGCGCAGGCCCGGGATGAAGGGCAGCGCCAGGAGCAAGACGGTGGCCGCACCCGTCATGTAGATGGCGATGAGGTCGACGTTGGCCGAATTGTCGAACCCCGGCACCTGGTTCCACAGGGTGTAGAGC